>SLAO01000066.1 GCA_007126835.1 Nitriliruptorales bacterium
CAAAGACGCCCGGGTTGGGGTGCCAGGGCGACACGCGGGGCGGCGTGGGAGCTGGCGTGTCGCAAAGACGCCCGGGTTGGGGTGCCGGGGCGACACGCGGGGCGGTCCCAGCCGACGGCTACCCGCAGCCTCGTCGTCGGGACCGGGCCAGGGGCCGCCCACGCCGGCGAGCGACCGCTCGGGTGCCGCTCAGGGCTCGGATGCGCTTCCACACCCGCTCTGGCGCCGCCGGCACGTCGAGCGCGAGGGCCTCGGCTTCCTTGGCTCGTTGCACGATGCGACGAAACTCGGTGACCTCGTCAGCGCACCTTCGGCACCGCGCCAGATGCGCCGACGAGGCCGGCGTTGCGGACTCGTCAAGGGCCAGGAGCGTCAACTCGTCTGGGTCGAGATGCTCCATCACGCGCCCCTTCCTCGCCGTTCAAGCGTCGCCGCAGCGCCTCGAGGCCTCGACGGGAGTGGCTCTTGACGGTCCCGAGGGGCAACCCGAGGCGGTCGGCGATCTCGGTCTGCGTCAGGTCGTCCCAGAACGTGAGGGACAGGACCTCGCGTTGCGCAACGGGCAGGTCACGGATGAGCGCAGCGACGAGCATTCGGTCGGCCAACTCCTCGGTCGCGTCGGAGGGGTCCTCGGCCTCGGCGATCTCGCCGACGGGGTCCGGGATCCGACGGGAACGGCGCAATTGGTCCAAGGCGCGGTGCCGAGCGATCCCAGCGAGCCAACTGGGCATCTCGCCGCGCCGGGGGTCGAACTTCGCGCGAGCCGACCATGCCTCGGCGAACGTCTGCGCAGCGGCCTCTTCAGCGTCGGCGACCGAGGGCAGCATTCGCTGACAGATCCCGAGGACGAGGCCGGCCCACGCGTCGTACACCTCCCGCAGCGCTTGCTCGTCACCAGCGACGAAGCGGGCCTCGACACCGGACCGCGAGGTTGAGGCCTCAGGCAGGGATTTTCCGACCAGCGGGGTGGGCGGCACTCAACGCTCCAGTGGGAGGGCGACCACGACCACGTTGTCGTCGTAGCTGCCGGTTTGGGAATCAAATTTCCCGCCGCAGGTGATCAGCACGAGCTGATGCGGTCCCTCGCGCCGGAACAGGTCGGCGCTTGGCAGTTCGCTCTTGTCGTACTGCACGCGCGTGGTGACCTCGAAGGTCACGGTGGAGCCTTCGCGCGTGTCCACCTCGATGCGGTCGCCGCGCTGGGCATGGCGCAGGGGAAAGAACGCTCCTTCGCCCTGTGCCCGACTGTCGACGTGAGCGCTCAAGACCGCGCTGCCCTGCTCGGACCCGGGCGCCACCCCCGGCTCGAACCATCCCGCCCGGTCGACGTCATCGGGCACATCCATCACACGGCCGGACATCCCCACCGGATCGATCGGCGCCGCGATGCCGAGGCGATCGAGGCGGACGGCCTCAGGAGCGCTTAGCCCGGCCGGCAGATCACTCAAGCGTGCGGAGCCGACTGAGATCTCTGCCGGCGATCGTGAGCTCGTAGAGGACGCAGTAGAGGCCGCGCGCTCCTCCGCGTCGGCGCCAGGGGCGCTTGCCGGCGAGGACGAACGGACCTCGACCGCCTCGGGAAGCGTCACCGATGGTGCGGAAGGGTCTGGTGCGGGAGGGTCGCCGAACCCAGCTGGGTCGGAGATGCCCAGCGCGCCGGGCGTCCCCACGAGCAGCGTGAGCCCGATGACCAGGGTGATCACCGTCGGAGGCTTGGTGCGCATCTGCCTACTCCTTGTGCGGCACGGCACGATCGGCGATGGCCGTCGTGCCGTGCCGCAATGGCCCTTCCCGCAGCGGCGGGGCGGGGCAGGTCGTGAGCGGCTCGGTCGGAGCGCCCACGTCCGGCGTCAGTTAGGTGAGCTAGACCCGGGAACGGACGAGCCGAGCCCCCGCGCCCAGCGTCAGGGTGGCGCCAGCGATCATGGCCAGGGCGGCCCACAGCGGGAGACCGGGGTCGGCCAAGCCGCCGGAGCCAGCGGGCACCGACTCGGGGTGCTCGTCGGTCTCGCCGCTTCCGAGGCCGTCGATGGTCTGGACGATCAGGTCGAGGGTGCCTTCTTCGGCCGAGCCGATCGCGTAGACGAGGTAGTGGGTTCCGGCCGCGAGGTCGAGGTCGGCGGGCCCGATCACGGCGTCGTCCTCCCCGGCCAGCGTCACGTCGGCGGTGTAGCTGCCGGCTGGGACCTCGACCGTGCCCTCGTCCCCGTTGGTGAAGCCCTCGATGATCACGTCGCCGTCTGCCCGCACGTCGGTGGCCGGGGCGGCCGCTGCGTGGCGTGCGGTCAAGCGGGCATCACCTTCGCCGAGCTCGGAGACGTCATTGGCGAACGCGGACAAGGCTGGCGTGCCGTCCTCGGTCAAGTGCGCGACCAGCGACACGTTTGCTCCGCCGGGAACGTCGTAGTCGTCCTCGGCGATGACCGGGTCGTCGGCGTCGGGATCAGCCCCGGCTTCGTAGACAGCGATGGAGTAAGTGCCTGCCGGCAGCGGCTGCGGGTCGGTGGCGGTCTGGGGCTCGAAGCCTTCCAGGAACGGCTCGCCGTCCACCCAGACATCGACGGTTGCGCCCGGGATGCCGTGGACGACCGAGACGTCGCTCTCGTGGCTCGAGGCCAGCGCGGGGACGGCGAGGGCGAGGAGGAGGATCGCGACGAGTGCCGCGGTGATGGATGTTCGCATGCGGGTGGGCTCCTTGCTCGTTGAGACGGGTCACCAGGTAGTACGACCAGTATCATGCGAACGGATGCAGATTGCGACTAAGAATTGATAAAAGTTTCCGGGTGCGATCCGTGGGGCGGCAGGAGCCGGGGGTGGGAGGAGCCGCGGCTGGGGTTGCGCCCACCTGTACGGCGTGGGGGGCGGAGAGCCTGGCGGCGCCGTCAGCGTCCGCGCGCGATCAGGCCGGCCCGCGCGCGATCAGGCCGGCCCGCGCGCGATCAGGCCGGCCCGTGCGCGATCAGGCCGTGAGCGTCCTCGGGCGAGCAGCCGTGAGCGTTCTCGCGCGAGGATTCGTCAACGTCCGCGCGCGAACAGGTTGACCAGCACCGTCAAGACGATCGAGATGATGACCATGGACGTGATCGGGATGAACACCCGGGAGTTCTCGCCCTCGTGGCGGATGTCGCCGGGCAGGCGGCCGAACCAGGCCAACCACCCGAGGTTCGCAGCGACCCCCACGAGGATCGCGACGATCCCCACGGCGATGAGCAGCGTGCCGATCGAACGGTCCATCGCCTCCAGACTAGAGCCGGCCACGCCCCGTTTCGCCCCGGCCACGCCCCGTTTCGCCTCGGTCGACCCGTCCGGTTAAGGTCCCGGCGATGTTCCGGCTGATCACGTTCTTGTCCGACTACGGTCTCGGCGACCCCTTTGTCGGGCTGTGTCACGCCGCGATCCTCCGCGCGTGCCCGGACGCCCGGATCATCGACTTGTCCCACGCGGTCGCTCCGCACGACGTCGTGCACGGTGCCGCGCGCCTGGCCGACGCGGTGCCCTACGTGGACGGGCCCGCGGTGCACCTGGCGGTCGTCGACCCGGGTGTGGGCACCGGTCGCCGCGCCCTCGCCATCGAGGCGGGCGAGCACCTGTTCGTGGGGCCCGACAACGGGCTGCTGCTCGACGCGGTCGAAGCCGTCGGCGGGCTGACGTCCGCGTGGGCCCTCGACGACGAGCGCCTCTTGGCGCACGTCACCGCACGAACCTTCCACGGCCGTGACCTGTTCGCGCCGGTGACGGGCCAGCTCGCCGCTGGGGCGCCGGTCTCGCAACTGGGCCGCCGGCTGGATCCCGACGACCTGGTGCGGCTTGGCCACCCGCAGGTATCCACCTCGCTTGGCTACCTCGACGTCCCGGTGCGAGACATCGACCGGTTCGGCAACCTGCAGCTGGCCTGCCGCCCGGATGTGCTTGAGGACGTGGGCATCGCCACCGGCCGCGCGACCGTCGTGCATGCGCGCGGGGTCGCGTGGACCGCGCGCCGGGTCCAGACGTTCGGGGATCTGGCGCCGGGCGAGATCGGGCTGCTCGAGGACTCCTTCGGCTGGGTCGCGGTGATCGTCGGAAACGGTGACGCCGGGCTGCGGCTCGGGATCGGCCTGCACGAGCCGGTGACCCTGGAGTCGCACGTCGAGGTGGACCTCGACGGCAGTGATGCGCGCGATGCGTAAGCCGTCTTCGGGCGTTGGACCCCTGCGGTGGACCCAACCCGCCCTCTGAGCCGTTGGCGTGACCGCGTACGCTAGGGCCCCTCCCCGACAAAGGAGCCGGTTCGTTGACCGACGGCGACCGCCGCGTGCTCATCACGGGCATCTCCGGGCCCGTCGCCACCGCCCTGGCGTCCCGGCTCGAGGCCGACGAGCGGGTCTCCTACGTCGGCGGTGTGGACCTTGTCGAGCCTTCGCAGCCGCTTGGGCGCACCGAGTTCATCCGCGCGGACCTGCGCAGCCCGCTGGTGGCCAAAGTCATCGAATCGACGCGCATCGACACCCTGGTGCATCTGGGCATCACGACGACCCCCGGTCAAGCCGGCGGTCGAGTGCGGATGAAGGAGCTCAACGTCATCGGAACCATGCAGCTGCTGGCCGCGGCCCAGAGGGCGCCGCGGCTGCGGCGCGTGACCGTGCGCTCGACGACCGCGGTGTACGGCAGCTCTCCGCAGAACCCGTCGCTGATCACCGAGGATCTGCCGCTGGGGGCGCCGCCACGGTCGGGCTACGCGAGGGACGCGACCGAGATCGAGAGCTACACACGCGCGCTGCAGCGCCGGCGCCCGGACCTCACGATCACGGTCCTGCGCCTGGCGAACACGGTGGGGCCGTCGGTGGAGACCCCGCTGACCCTCTACTTCGGGCTGCCGGTCGTGCCGACCGTGCTCGGGTTCGACCCGCGCGTCCAGCTGCTGAGCGAGGCCGACGCGGTCGGGGCGATCGAGCGCGCCACGCTGGAGCCGCGGCCGGGCATCTACAACATCGCCGGCGCCGGCGTGGTGTACCTGTCCCAGGCGATCCGGATGGCGGGCAAGCCCAGCGCCCCGATCCCCAAGCCGATGATGCCCTGGTTGGCCGGGGTGCTGCGCCGTGCCGGCTGGGTGGACTTCACCGCTGATCAGCTGGGGTTCCTGGTACACGGGCGCGTTGGTGACACCACCCGGATGCGGGAACGGTTCGGGTACCATCCGAAGGCGAGCACGCGAGAGGCGCTGGAGGCCTTCCTCGCCGAACGCAACTTCGAGCCGGTGCTCGACCCGGCGATGCTGGAGGCCCTCGAGCGCAGGCTGTACCGCGCGCTGGTGCGCCACGGTCCGCGGGAAGCCCGAGAGGTGCGCACGTGAGCGAGCGTTCTGCTGCCGGTGGCGAGGTCATCCCGCTTGACCTGACCCGACGCCGACCGCGCCGCGCTCCGGGATCTTCCAGATCGGCTCCGGCGGGCGGCGCCGCGACAGGCCGGCCGCGCTGCGGGGCGGTAACCGCCGACGGGCGCGCCTGCCGCAACTATTCGGGCCCGTCAGGGCGCTGCGCCGTCCACGCGGCAGCAACGTCAGCGGGTGACCAGCAGCGACGCATCGCAGAAGCCGCCCGGCCCGACCTGCCGCCCCTCAAGGAATGGGAGGACGCGGTCGCCGGCGTGCTGTCGTTCCTCCGGCGGCGGCTGACCGGGGCGTACCCGGTCGACCTGTACGGGTTCGACCGCGAGCTGACCGAGCAGGTCATCGCGCCGCTGGCGCGTCCGCTGTACCAACGCTACTGGCGCGTGCGCACCGTGGGTGTCGAGCACATCCCCGACGACGGCGGCGTGCTGCTGGTCGCCAACCACTCCGGCACGTTGCCCTTCGACGCGGTCATGACCAAGCTGGCCGTCTACGACGAGCATCCCCAACGGCGCCACCTGCGCGAGCTGGCGGCGGATCTCGCGTTGCGCACCCCCGTCATCGGCCCGCTGTCGCGCAAGACGGGCAACGCCTTGGCCCACGACGACGACGCCATCCGGCTGCTGTCAGCCGGCGAAGCTGTGGGCGTCTGGCCTGAGGGCTACAAGGGACTCGGCAAGCACTACCGGGATCGGTACAAGCTCCAGCGCTTCGGGCGCGGCGGCTTCGTGGAGGTGGCGCTGCGCACCGGGGCGCCGATCGTGCCCGTGGCGATCGTCGGGGCCGAGGAGATCTACCCGATCGTGGCCAACGTCCGCCCGCTGGCGCGTCTGCTGGGACTGCCGTACTTCCCGATGACCTGGCAGTTCCCCCTGCTCGGCCCCGCGGGGCTGCTGCCGCTGCCGTCCAAGTGGGTCATCGAGTTCGGCGAGCCGATCTCCACGGCGTCCTACCCGCCCGACGCAGCCGACGACCCGATGACCGTCCTGGAGCTTTCCGACCGGGTGCGCGACACCATCCAACAGATGCTCTACCGCACCCTGCTGGGTCGGCGCTCGGTGTTCTTCTAACCTGCGACAGACCACCGAAAAGCGGGCAGAAGGAGTGGGCGTGGACCGGGCACTGGTGGTCGTCCCGACGTTCAACGAGCGGGCCACCATCGAACCGCTGCTGCGGCAGGTGCTCGCCGTCGACGACCGCATCTCGGTGCTCGTCGTCGACGACGGGTCGCCCGACGGCACCGGAGCGCTCGTCGAGCGGCTCCGCGGTGAGGACGAGCGGCTCTCGATCATCCACCGTTCGGGCAAGCAGGGCCTCGGGTCGGCGTATCGGCTGGGTCTGCACCACGGCGTCGAGCGGGGCTTCGGCGTCGTCGGCGAGATGGACGCCGACCTGTCTCACGACCCCATGGACGTGCCGCGCCTGCTCGGCGCGGTCGCGGCGGGAGCGGATCTGGCCATCGGCTCGCGGTACGTCAGCGGCGGCCGGATCGTCGGGTGGCCGCCGCACCGCCTGGCGCTGTCCCGCGGCGGCAACGCGTACGTGCGGGCGGCGACCGGCTGCCCGGTGCGAGACGCCACCGCGGGATTTCGGATGTACGCCGCCGACCTGGTGTCCGACATCGACGTGCGCAGCATCGCCTCCGAGGGGTACAGCTTCCAGCTCGAGATGGTGCTGCGCGCGTGGCAGCTCGGCGCGCGGATCGAGGAGGTCCCGGTGACGTTCACCGAGCGCCGCCACGGGTCCAGCAAGCTGGGCCGCGGTGTCGTCGTCGAGGCGGTGGCCCGCACGGCGCGGTGGGGGTGGGCCGTGCGGCGTGGACGACAGATCCCGCGACATGTGGCATCCTGAGTCGCGGACAGTGGAATTGGCTGTCCTCCCGTGGGGGGATCGTCTCGGTCGGGGACGGGGACGCATTCGACAGTTTGCGGGATTTCGGCATGGCCGCGCACGCCACCCTTCCGCGTGGGCGCCCGAGACAACACAGGAGCCAAGCATGACGGCAACACCGAACGAGCCGGAGCAGCAGCCCACCAATCCCGGGGCTGCGGCACCACCACCCGCTGCCGGGACCACCACAGAGGGACTCGACCCGAAGATCGGCGGGCTGCTCGCCTACCTGCTCTTCGCCTGGATCGGCGGCTTGATCATGCTGCTGACCCAGAAGCATCCCGAGGTGCGCTTCCACGGCGCGCAGTCGGTCCTTGCGTCGATCGCCATGTTCGCCCTCGGGATCGGTTTGGGAGTCCTCGGCGCGATCTTCGGCATGGTCCCGGGCCTGGGCTTCATCGCGGCGATCGTGTCGTTCCTGCTGTCGTTCGCCTTCAGCATCGGCGGGTTCGTGCTGTGGGTCTTCTTGTGCATCAAGGGCTACAACCTGGAGCACTTCAAGCTGCCGGTGGTCGGCGACATCGCCGAGAACTGGGCCGGCTACAACGCCCAGCCGTGACCGACGGGGCGCCGCGGGGCCCCGTTCACGACGCCTGAGCCGCCAACAGCTGCACGATCATCGCGCCGATGATCACCACCAGCAGGGCGATCAGGGTGAACGCGGTCCCGCGCCGCATGACGAGCTCCCTCTTCGTTGCGTGTGTCGGGTGAGCACCGGCCGGCCGCGAGCGGGCCGGGAGCCGAACCGTACACTCTGCGCCTCTGACGACGGGAAGGCGGGACATGCGGCTCAACGTCATGCTCGAGCCACAAGAGGGCCTGTCCTATCAGGACATCCTCGCCGTGGCGCAACGCGCCGAATCCTTGGGGTTCGAGGGGCTGTACCGGTCTGACCACTACACCTCGGTCGGTGGGCACGCCGCGATGGGCTCCACCGACGCGTGGGCGACGCTGGCCGGCCTGGCTCGCGAGACCGGGCGATTGCGCCTCGGGACGATGGTGTCGCCGGTGACGTTCCGGCCGGTCGGCAACCTGGCGAAGGTGGCGGCGACCACCGCGGAGATGGCCGGGTCGGTGGACGGTCGCGCTCGCGTCGACATCGGGGTGGGGACCGGGTGGCTCGAGGAGGAGCACCGCCAGCTCGGGTTTCCCTTCGAGGACCTCGACACGCGCTTTCGCCGGCTGGAGGAGCAGCTGCAGGTGCTGCAGCGCCTCTTCGACCGTGACGCGGCGCCATTCGACTTCGACGGCGAGTTCGAATCCCTCCGCGGTGCGCAGATCGTCCCCGTCCCCGAGCCACGGCCGGACCTGATCATCGGCGGCACGGGACTGGTGCGGACCCCGCGCCTGGCGGCGACGTTCGCCGATGAGCTCAACACCGGCTTTCAAGGACCCGAGGGGGCGGCGCAGCGCCGGCGCGCCCTGGACCGGGCCTGCGAGCGCGCCGGGCGAGACCCTGCCACGGTGACGTTCTCGCTGATGACCGGGTGTCTGATCGGCGCCGATGAGCGGGAGTTCGTCCGACGGGCCGAGCGCCTCAAGGCCCGCAGCGGCGACGGTCGTCCCTTCGGCGAGTGGCTGGGGGACCTCGAAGGTGCGTGGGTGCTGGGCACGCCGGACCAGGCAGCGCAGCGCCTCGGCGAGCTGGCCGAGGCCGGCGTGGAGCGGATCATGCTCCAGCACCAGCTACCCGACGACCTCGACATGCTCGACGTCGTCGTCGAGGACGTCGCCCCGCGCCTGTGACGCCGGGGCAGCCCCGGCGGCGCCCCGGCAGGCGCTACTGCAAGGCGCTACCGCAACGCGCTACTGCAACGCGTTGATCAGCGCCTTCATCCACGGGCCCAGGTCGGCGGGCGTGCGCGCGGAGATCATGTTGCCGTCGACCACGCACTCCTCGTCGACCCAGTCCACGCCGGCGTTGACCATGTCGTCCTTGATCGTCGCGACGCTGGTCGCACGACGACCGTCGATGATCTTGGCCGAGATCGGCACCCAGCCGGCATGGCAGATGAAGGCCACCGGCTTGCCTGCCGAGTCGAAGGCGCGGAGCAGGTCGAGAGCGTCGTCGTCCTTGCGCAGCGCGTCGGGCGCGAAGCCGCCAGGCACCACGACGGCGTCGAAGTCCGGTTCCTTGACGTCCGCCAGCGCCGCGGACACCGGCATGGGCCCGTAGCCGCGCTTGCCTGACACCGCCTTGCCGCCGGGGCTGGCGACGGTGACGTCGACGCCCTCCTCCCGCAGTCGGTGGACGGGGTAAAGCAGCTCGGACTCCTCGAACAGGTCCGCGGCGAAGACGAGCACGGACTTTCCGGTGAGGCTCATGACTGATCCCTCCTGCTGCGTGTGTCTCATGTGTGTGTTCGCGGCCGGGCACAAGCCCTGCGCAGGCTCAGGTGGCAGGCTCCACGTGGCCGGCCAGGAGTCGCTCGGCTTTGCAGCGCTCACCGGCGAGGAAGGCCACGAGGCGCTCCCTGGTGTCGAGGTGTGCCCGGCAATCGAGCTCGAGGGTGACCGTACCCGTGTAGCCCGTGGCTCCAACGTGGCCCAAAAACGCCTCCAGCGGCAGGACGCCCTCGCCGATGGGCGCGTGATTGTCCTTGCCGGTGCCCAGGTTGTCCGACACGTGGAGGTGCACGACCCGGTCGCCGAGGATGTCCCAGGCCTCGAACAAGTCGACGCCGGCGACCGCGAAGTGGCTGGTGTCGAAGACCACGTGGCGAAAGGCCGTGAGCTCTTCGGGCATGACCGCGGAGTAGTAGTTGCGGCCGCGCACCGGGTAGAGGTTCTCCATCGCGAACCGCGGGCCGATCTCGTCGGCGACGTCGTCGGCCTCGGGCAGCCAGCTCAGCGCCTTACGCTCCCAGCGAAACGGCGCGTGCGCCACCATCGTCGTGGCGCCGAGCTCGGCGGCGATCTCGAGCGACTTTCGGGTCTTGCCCGCGTAGCTCGTCCCGAGCACGTTGCGCAGCAGCAGCATGTAGGGCCCGTGCACCGCGGGGACGTCCAGCCCGGCGGCGTCGGCCAGGCGCGCCACCCTCGCGGGGTCCCGGGTCTCGGGCTCCTGGGAGATCAGCAGCTCGAATCCGCCGAAGCCCGCGTCGGCAAACGCGCTGATCACCCAGTCCAGCGGTGACAGCAGCAGCGAGGCCGTGGTGGCGAGCACTCGTGGCCGTGCGGGGGTCGATGCGACGTCCATACGTCAACCGTACCGAGGTGAGGGCGGCCAGGCGCCGGTGGAGCCAGGCCGGCTAGCCGTGCACCGAGACGACCGGTGTCCCGCTCGGGATGCGGTCGTAGAGGTCGATGACGTCGTCGTTGGTCAACCGCACGCAGCCGTTGGACGAGGCCTCGCCGATCGAGCTGGTGTGAGACGTGCCGTGGAAGCGGATCAGGGTGTCGGCCCCGCCCTGGTTCCAGTTCATCGCCCGGACGCCGAGGGGGTTGTCGGGCCCCGGCTCGACGACCTCGGGCATGTCGGAACCCCAGCGGTCGGTCGCCGGGTTGTGCCACGTCGGCATGTGCCGCTTCTGGCCGATCGTGAAGCGCCCGGTCGGTGTGGGCTGCTCGGACGTGCCGATCGCGACCGGCCAGTCGTCGGCGATCTCGCCGTCGCGGTAGTGGTACAAGCGGCGCTCGTCGAGTCGCACCAGCAAGACGTCGCGGAAGTCGGCGCGGGTGCGCGCCGGCGCGACGGCGGACGTGGGAAGCTCGACGGTGTCCTGCCCACCGTGCAGGGCGTCGACGGTGGCGTCCCGGGCGGTGTCGCGGTCGAGCGCGAGGCCCTCGGCGCTGCCCGTCAGCTGCACCCAGCCGGTGGAGTAGTCGATGTCGGCGTTGACCGGCTCGACGGCGACGGCCTCGGCGATCGCGCCCAGCTCGGCGTCCACCGCGTCGGCGTCGATGTCCAGCGACACAAGGCCGAGCTCCTCGGCGACCGCGTCGGGGTCCTCGTCGTACAAGGCCACCGCGGTCGACACGGACTCCTCGATGCGCGGTCGTGCCCCGACGTCGCGCGGGGTCAGCTCCCACGTCGCGTCGTCGTGAACCAGGGTCACCGCACGATCAAGGGTCTGCTTTGCGGCCGCGTCGAGCGCGCCGGTCACGGCTTCTACCTCGTCGCGCACGATCGAGGCGGGTGTCTCGTCGACCGGCAGCTCGACGACGGGGCTGCCCTCGGTGATGGCCTGCGCGATGGCTTGCTCGGCGGCGGGCCGGTCGAGGCTGCGCCCGGTCTGGTCGGGGACGACCTCCACGGACCCGCCCGCCCAGCGAGCCGACGCGGCCACGGGTTCGCCGTCGATGTCGGCGGCGTACCCGGCCACCTCGGTGGCGACGCGGTCGGTGTCGGGCTCTAGCCCCGTGGCGACGTCGATCCGCCCCTCGCTGTCGAGCCACCGCATGGCGACCAAGTCCGACCAGCCCGTCGTCGTGCTCGCGTCGACCGCCTCAGCCACGGCAGCCGCGGCGTCGGCCCGCGCACCGAGCTGGCGCGGGCTGGTCACCCAGCGCGCTTCGGGCGCCTCGATGGTCAGG
>SLAO01000107.1 GCA_007126835.1 Nitriliruptorales bacterium
AATCGGGAGCTCGCCGAGCAGCTGGGGTGCAGCGAGCCGACGGTGTCGACGTGGCGGGGCCGCTTCGCCGAGCACGGCGTGGCCGCTCTGGCCGATGGGCGGGCAGCGGCGGCGGGTACCGCCCGGCGCGGTCCGAAGCTGGCCCCGGTGACGGTCAGCGACGATGACCGGGTGGTGCTGGAGCGGTGGACGCGGCGGCACACGGTGTCGCAGGCGTTGGCGCTGCGCGCCCGCATCGTGCTGGCGGCCGGTGCGGGCGCGAGCAACGCCGACATCGCCGCAGCCCAGGGCTGCCATGTCGCGACCGTGGGCAAGTGGCGGGACCGCTACCTCGCCGGGGGGATCGACGCGCTGTTGGACGAGCCGCGGGTGGGTCGACCCCGCGAGGTCGACGACGACAAGATCGAGCAGATCATCGTCGACACGTTGCAGTCCGCCCCGCCCGAGGAGGCTACGCACTGGTCGACGCGGTCGATGGCCCGCCACGCCGACGTGTCCCAGACGTTGGTGTCGCGGGTCTGGCGGGCGTTCGGGCTCAAGCCCCACCAGGTCGACACGTGGAAGCTGTCGACCGACCCGCAGTTCGTCGACAAGGTCAGAGATGTCGTCGGGCTCTACCTCGACCCGCCCGAGCGCGCCGTGGTGCTGTGCGTGGATGAGAAGTCCCAGACCCAGGCGCTGGCGCGGACCCGCCCGATCCTGCCGCTGCTGCCCACCAGCCCCGCGCGGGCCAGCCACGACTACAAGCGCAACGGCACCACCGACCTGTTCGCCGCCCTCGACGTGGCCACCGGGCGGGTGCACACCCAGCTGCACTCCCGCCACCGCACCGCCGAGTTCAAGAAGTTCCTCGGCCACCTCGACCGCGAGGTCCCCGCCGACCTCGACGTTCACCTGATCCTCGACAACTACTCAACCCACAAGACCCCCGAGATCCACCGGTGGCTGCTGCGCCACCCCCGCTTCGTGCTGCACTTCACCCCGACCGGGTCGTCCTGGCTCAATCTCGTCGAGCGCTGGTTCGGCGAGCTCACCGAAAAGAAGCTCCGCCGCTCCAGCCACGACACCGTCAAGCAGCTCAACGACGACATCAACGCCTGGACCGACGCCTGGAACGCCGACCCCAAGCCCTACCAGTGGGTCAAGACCGCCGACGCCATCTTCCAATCAATAGGTTCTTACTGCCAGCGCAGTTCGAACTCAGGACACTAGCAGCACGGCGGGGCGTTTTGATGTCACCGATGGCGGCGTGGGCATCGAGGGGCGCGCGGGGCTGTCGTTGCCGGCGCAGGTCGCCAATCACGTCGGTCTGACAAGGGTGTTGTCGGGCGCGCTGTCGAGCGTCCGGTCGTGGCGCGAGCATGACCCCGGGGTTGTCGTGCGCGATCTGGCGGTGATGCTCGTCGACGGGGGCGACTGCGTGTCCGATCTGGCGCCGCGCGCTCCTGAGCTGTTCGGCGAGCACGCCGGCCAGACGACGGCGTCGCAGCCCACCGCTTGGCGCACCATCGAGGCGATCGCCGCAGACGAGCTGGCGCTCACGCGTGTGGAGGACGCCCTGGCGCGGGTGCGTGAGCACGTGTGGGGTCTGCCCGGCGGTGCACCCCCGGTGCTCGACGACGGGTCCGCCGAGCCGGTGTGCGTCGACCTCGACGCCACGCTGGTGACCGCCCACTCGGAGAAGGACGGCGCGGCGGGCACCTACAAGGGCACCTTTGGCTACCACCCCGACCTGGCGTTCTGCGACCGCGGGGATGGCACCGGGGAGGCGCTGGCCGGGCTGCTTCGCCCCGGCAACGCAGGGTCGAACACCGCAGCCGACCACATCGAGCTGCTCGACGCTGCCCTGGCCGGCCTGCCCGCCGACTGTTGCGACCGCGAGATCGTGGTGCGCGGCGACATCGGCTACGCGGTCAAGGCCTTCCTCGCCCACGCGCGCAAGCAAGGCTGCAGCTTCTCGGTGAGCTTCGAGATCACCGAGCCGATCAAAGACGCCATCCGCGGCCTGGACGAGCGCGCCTGGCAGCCCGCGATCCGCCAAGACGACACGCTGCGTCCCGGCGCGGCGGTGGCCGAGCTCACCCACGAGATCGCCTTGCCCGAGGGGTGGCCGGCCGGGTCGCGGCTGATCATCCGCCGCGAACCCCTCCACCCCGGCGCCCAGCAGACCATCGACGACCTCGACGGCTGCCGGTTCACCGCCGTGCTCACCGACCAGACCGATGGCGACATCGCCGTGCTCGAGCAGCGCCACCGGGCCCGCGCCCGCGCCGAGGACCGCATCCGCACGCTCAAAGACCTCGGCATGGGCAACCTTCCCTGCGGCGAGTTCTCCCGCAACGCCGTGTGGCTGCAGCTGGCCTTGCTGGCGCTGAACCTGCAGGTCTGGACCCAGACGCTGACGCTGTCGGGCGAGCTGGCCAGAGCCGAGCCCAAACGGCTGCGCTACCAGCTGCACCACGTCGCCGCCCGGGTCACCCGCGGCGCCCGCCGGGTCACCGTCAAGCTCGACGCCGACTGGGCCTGGACCCCCGACCTGCTCGCCGCGTTCCAGCGATTGCGCGCCTTACCGCCCGCACCGACCTGACTCCACAGCCCCGCGATCCTTGACAACCCACCTGAGCAAGCCCAAGCGGTCACCGACCGCTATCTCGCCCTGCCCGTCAACGCCGGGATACAACCCCTCTGGACCGTCAGCGCCACGCGCACCGACGACGGGCAGGACCAAAACTCACAACGCCCCAGCCCGCCACCTCATAGAAACCCCACGAATAGTCGAGGCTAGTGTCCTGTAACTAAAGTTCACTGTGGGTTAGGTGCTAGGTTTTGTCGGGTGGGTGTGGCAGCCTCCCGGCATGAGCGTGCATGCTTGGCAGATGGGACAGCGTCGGGGTCGCAAGCCGGTGGCGGTGGCGGTGACGGCGCGCCAGCGCGACGAGCTCGAGGGCCTGGCCGCCTCCGGGGATGGCCGCCAGGCGCTGCGGGCGCGGATCGTGCTGGGCGCGGCCGAGGGCCGTTCGAATCGGGAGCTCGCCGAGCAGCTGGGGTGCAGCGAGCCGACGGTGTCGACGTGGCGGGGCCGCTTCGCCGAGCACGGCGTGGCCGCTCTGGCCGATGGGCGGGCAGCGGCGGCGGGTACCG
>SLAO01000029.1 GCA_007126835.1 Nitriliruptorales bacterium
GGCTGGTGGTGGGTGGCTGGCGTGTCGCGTTGGCGCCTGCTGGGGGTGGTTGTTGCGACAAGCGGCTGGTGGTGGGTGGCTGGCGTGTCGCCTTGGCGCCTGCTGGGGGTGGTTTTTGCGACAAGCGGCTGGTGGTCGGTGGCTGGCGTGTCGCGTTGGCGCCGGCTGGGGGTGGTGTTTGCGAGCGCCGGGATAAACCGGCATGGAGGAGGAGATGGAAACGCTCTACGCCGAAGGGGTAGCGACCCGCGGTGGCCCCGAGCCGTGCGTTGGCGTCTGTGAGGGCGTCGGCGAAGCGTCGGTAGGGGTACGTGCAGGCTGGGATATCGAGCCGCGAAATCAACTTTCGGGTGCCGACGCTGTGCAAAGAAGCGGAAGGCCATATCGCCAGCAGCGTTATCGCGAGCTGTTGGGGGACCCGGCGCGGTCCAAGACCCTGGGCATGTACGGAGCCTTCATGCGCGAGAACCGGGAGGTCCGGTGTCTGCCCGTCGCGTTGGTGGTGGCGGGCCGCCTGGTGAACACTGAGGTGGTACGGCCAGGATGAACGGGCACGGGAAGTCTGACGGCCCCGTAGTACCTGCGAAGCGGCCGAACAACGCTGGGGTGGTCTCGGCGGTGGAGGCTGTGGAGGAAAGGGGGCCGACCGAGGGGAACGCGGACAGGTCAACACGTCCCGCACGCAGCGGCGGAGATGGCGTGTCAAATGGGCTGGATCGCGTCCGTCGGGCAGCAGGTAGGGACAGCAGGGCACGGTTTACGTCGTTGCTGCATCATGTGGATGTGGATCGCCTGCGGGCGGCGTATCGGGCGATCAACCCGAACGCCGCTGTCGGGGTGGATGAGGTCACATGGCAGCAGTACGGCTATGACCTTGAGGCCAACTTGGTGGATCTGCATGGTCGGGTCCACAGGGGCGGTTTCAAGGCGAAGCCGTCTCGGCGGGTGTATATCCCCAAGGCCGACGGGCGGCTTCGGCCGCTTGGCATCGCCGCGTTGGAGGACAAGATCGTCCAGCGGGCGGTAGTTGAGGTACTCAACGCGGTCTATGAGACGGACTTCGTCGGCTTCTCGTATGGGTTTCGGCCCGGACGCGGCCCGCATGATGCGTTGGACGCGCTCGCGGTCGGGCTCACACGCAAGAAGATCAACTGGGTGCTCGACGCCGACATTCGCAGCTTTTTCACCGAGATCGATCGGGAGTGGCTGTTGCGGTTCGTTGAGCACCGGATTGCAGATCCAAGGGTCCTGCGGCTGATCGGTAAGTGGCTGGCCGCAGGGGTCATCGAGGATGGCGACTGGTCAGACCAGGGCACGGGCACGCCGCAGGGAGCGTCGCTGTCGCCGCTGCTTGCAAACGTGTACTTGCATCATGTGGTCGACCTGTGGGCTAAGGCGTGGCGGGACCGGCATGCCAACGGCGATGTGATCATCATCCGGTTTGCCGATGATGTGGTCGTCGGGTTCCAACACGAAGGTGACGCCCGCCGCTTTCAAGACGAGCTTGGCCAACGGCTCGCCAAGTTCGGCTTGGAGCTGGCAGAAGACAAAACCCGGCTGATCGAGTTCGGGCGGTTCGCCGCTGAAAACCGGCGCCGGCGTGGTCTTGGCAGGCCTGAGACCTTTGCGTTTTTGGGGTTCGTGCACATGTGCTCGACGACCAGAAACGGGGGGTTTCTCCTGCGGCGTCACACCATCGCCCAGCGGATGCGAGCCAAGCTGCGCGAGCTCAACAGCGAGCTCAAGCGGCGACGGCATCTGCCCATCTCGGTGCAGGGAGCTTGGCTGGCAAGCGTGGTGCGCGGCTACTTCGGCTACTACGCGGTGCCGACCAACAGCAAGGCGATGTACCGGTTCCGGTTCGAGGTGGTCCGGCTTTGGTGGCGGGTGCTCAACCGTCGCAGCCAGACCGGCCATGTCAGCTGGCAACGCATGCGGCGCATCGCCGACACTTGGCTGCCCCCACCCCGTGATCAGCATCCCTGGCCCGACGCGCGGTTCGACGGTCGTACCCGAGGTAGGAGCCCAGTGCGTTAGCAGCGCACGCTGAGATCTGTGCGGGGGGCCGCCCGCAAGGGCGGTCCCTACCGCGAAGACAAGCGGGCTCAGAGCGCGGTCCAGATGAGGTCGATAATGCGCTCCATGCGCTCGGTCAGCGGTTCGGTGCCCGGTCGGATGGCCTGGTACATGGCGCTGCCAGCGAGGATGTCCACGAGCAGGTCGATGTCGGCGTCGCCCCTGAGCTCACCGCGCTGCTTGCCGCGCTCGAGGATCTCGGCGAACGCCTGACGCCGAGGTTCGACGAAGTTGCGCCAGTACACGTCGCGGAACTCCGAGTTCTCGGCGAACTCGCTGACCATCAGCGCGAAGATGCGCATCGTCATCGGCGAGTCGAGCGCTGACTCGGTGACGCGGAACAGCTCGACCATGTCCCCGCGCATCGAGCCGGTGTCGGGGAACTCCACGCTGGGCCGGGCGCGGTCGGTGGCCGCTGCGACCAGCGCGGCCTTGTCGGGATAGCGCCGGTACAGGGTCGTCTTGGCCACGCCGGCGCGCGCGGCGACGGCTTCCATGCTCAGCGCCTGATAGCCGACCTCGGCGAACAGCTCGAGGGCGGCGCCGAGGATCGCCTCGTCGGCTGCGGCGCTCCTGGGCCGGCCCGGGCCGCGGCTGATGCCGTCACCGGCGGTGTCGCGAGGATGCAGTTCCTCGCCGTTGCTGCGGTTCATCCGGGTTCCTGTCGGCTGGACTCCGTCGCATTGCGCTACGTCTTGTAGCGATTATGCCACGCCTGGGGCGCCGGGTTCCGTGGAGCCGGGCTTCTGGGGCCAGAAGTCCCGATCGCGAGGGCCGTCTGGTCCTTTCGGGGTGTGGGGCTTGCGAGCCCGGGGAAGATATCAATACGCTACGTTCGGTATTGATAAACGCCCGCCGACGAGGCGGCCGAGAAAGAGGGAGGAAACGCCATGTCCGGGTTCTTGCGCTCACGTCGGGTCATCGGAGTGTTCGTGGCCGTCGTCGCGATCCACGCGCTGTTGGGGATCGCCACATTCGGCCCCGGGACGAGTGCAGA
>SLAO01000102.1 GCA_007126835.1 Nitriliruptorales bacterium
CAAGGGCTCGATCGATGATGGTTCACAGGTTCGACTGACACCCCAGGAGATCAAGCACGCAAGACACCATCGCGAGGTAGCTCTGACCGTGGTATCAGAGGTCGAAGTGCATGGCACCCACGGGCACGAGGCCCGAGGTGGAGAGCTCCGCGTTCTCTTCCCCTGGCAGACCGACGACGGGGACCTCACGCCGTCCGAGTATCTCTACACCCTGCCGCTCAGCGACCGCTGACTTCGCCGGCACGTGACCTACCTCTCCCGCACGTAGCTTCCCGGCAGATGTGGCAGAGCTGGTCGGATGCCACCCCGGCCGGTTGAGCCAGCGGCCTCACGGGGTTAGGAAGTACGCGTCTGCGGACCGGCAGATTGATCGCTGTCAAGGGACATCGGGATCTCCTTGTAGGCGGCCATCTCGTCTCCCTGCCGGTGGCCACCTGATCTCCCTGTGGGTGGCCATGGCAGGTCCTGCTGGGTGGCCATCTGATCTCCCGGGGCTGCTGGTCATGTCAGTGGCGTCACCCCCTTGCCGGCGGTCGCTTCGGCGAGCCGGTGGCTGCTGCCCTCGACGAGGACGACGTGGGCGTGGTGCAGCAGCCGGTCGACGGTGGCGGTGGCCAGGGTCTTGGGCATGATCGTGTCGAACCCGCTGGGGTGCAGGTTGCTGGTGACCGCGACGCTGCGCTTCTCGTATGCGGCGTCGATGACCCGGTAGAACGCCTCGGCGGCGTCCTGGCCGGCGGGCAGCATCCCGATGTCATCGACCACGACAAGATCCGCTCGGGTGATCTTGGCGACGGTCTTGGCGATCGAGGCGTCGGCCTTGGCGCGGCCGATCATGGCGGTGAGCGTCTCGAGGGTGAACCAGGACACGCGCAGGCCGGCATCGATCGCGGCGTGGCCGAGCGCTTCGACGAAGTGGCTCTTGCCGGTGCCCGAGGGGCCGCACACCGCGAGGTTCTCCGCGCGGTCGATCCACTCGAGGGTGGCCAGGGCGGACTGGGTGGGGGCGGGGATCGATGAGGCGTGCTCGTCCCAGGAGTCCAGCGTCTTGCCGGAGGGGAATCCGGCGGCGCGACGCCGCTGGTTGCGGGTGGCGACGTCACGGCCGGCGGCTTCCTCGGCGAGCAGCACGCGAAGGATCTCGGCGGGGTCCCAGCGTTGGGCCTTCCCGGCGGCCAGCACCTCGGGGGCGTGGCGGCGCAGGTAGGGCAGTCGAAGTCGGCGCAGGAGCGCGTCGAGGTCGGCGGGCAGCGGCGGCGGGGCAGGCGCAGGCACGCTCATCGTCCGAAGCCCTCCCAGGAGCTGGTGCCCGGCTGGGCCGAGTGGGTCTCGTCTGCCGGCACCGCAGCGGCGTCGCCGCCGCCGGCGGCCAGGTGCTCGGTGATCGCGGCGATGTCGCCGTCGTCGAACCGGCCCGCGGCTGCGGCGACGCCGAGCGCGCGATCGACCAGCTCCGAGCCGAGGAGGCACGCCAGCTCGACCGCGTCGGTCATCTTCGCCCGTGCGCGCTGCGCGCCATGGGCGCCGGCCTCGACCAGCCAGGCGTGCGCGCCCTGTCCGAGCGCGAGGAACGCCCGCTCGGCCTCGTCGGTCGGGCGGGGTCGTGGTGGGCGTGGCCCAGAGCCGGCTGCGGGGTGGGTGGGGTAGTGCGCGTCGTCGATGCGCGGGTTGCCCGGGGTGGACAGCCGATGACGGGCGATCTCAGCCAGTCCCGCGTCGGTGGCCGCGGTGATCACCAGCTCCTCGCCATGCACCCGGCACCACACCTGCCTGCCGCGGTGACCGGGCGGGGTGGAGTAGCGCACCGACCCGAACCGGATCGTCTGATCACCATCCACGGTGCGGACCTCCCCGAGCGCCGCCGCGTAGGGGGCGGCAGGGACGACGTGCAGCTGCTGCTGCTCGTCTGCCAGCGCATCCACGGGACGACGGGCGGTCTCGCGGTGCACCCGGGCGTTGACCCGCTCGCACCACACCGCACAGGCCGCCTCGAGCTCGGCGAACGAGCCATACTCAGGCCGCAGGTTCACCCTCGTGGGCACCAGGTCGGCCTTGGCGATCTTGACCGTCGCCTCCGACCCGCCCTTGGACTCCGGATCCGCCGGCTCACACGACAGCACCGTCACGCCGTAGTGGCGACCAGCGCGCACCAGCTCGGGATGGCGGATCGCCACCGTGGCGATCCGGTCGATCGTGACGGTCCGCTCGTTATCGGTCAGCACATACGTCGGCGCGCCACCCAGCCGCCGCAACACGGCGTCCAGACACGTCAGCACCGTGCCCAGCGTCTTGTCCCACACCGGGATCACCACCCGGAACCGCGACCACGCCAGCCACGCGCAGAACAGCTGCGTCTGTCGGCCGGCGATCACCGGGCCGGCGCCCCAGTCGAACTGCAGCCAGCGGCCCGGCTCGGGGATCCACGGCTTGTAGCTGCGCCCGTTGCCCGCCCGCCACGCCCGCTTCGCCGCCGCCACCGCCCGCCGCGTCGTGCGCTCCGAGCCGCCACAGCCCATCGCGACCAGCCGATCGTGCGCGATGTCGGCGCGGATCTTGCCGCTCGACTGCTCAACCCACTCGGCGATCTTGTCCCGGTACGGGTCGATGATCGAGTCGCGTTCCACCGGTACGTAGGGGTCCAACCCCGCATCCCGGGCGGCGACGTAGCGCCGCACCGTCTTCGGGTCCACCCCGACCAGCTGCGCCGCCGAGTGCGCGCAGCCAGTCAGGTCATATGCCTCCAGAATCTCCATGATCTCCCTGTCATCCTTCTTCACGGTCCCTCCGGTTCGATCGGCTCGGGCTCACACACCACGAGTCAACCGGCCGGAGGGACCACAGCACGGACACCTCGACGGGACATCACACGACCGCCGAGAGGGAGATCAGATGGCCATCAGCACCGACTCACCTGTCCGCCCACAAGGAGATGACCATGGCCGCTGGCAGGGAGCACCCCGCGTGGCCACCCCCAAGCGACGACACGGCGCTGAGCGCCTCACCCATGCGACCGACCGCCCGCGGCAGCCCCCCCGGGGTGGGGGCCGCAGCGGGCGCTGGTGGGCA
>SLAO01000046.1 GCA_007126835.1 Nitriliruptorales bacterium
GATCGGCGGGATCGCCAGCGCGACGAGGGCGACGATCACCGGGCCCGCGTTCAGCCCGAGCCAGACGAACGCGATGATCAACACCCCGAAGTCGGGCACCGCGCGACCGATGTTGGTGATGTTGACCACCACGAGCTCGCCACGGCCCCGGTGGCCGACCCACAGGCCCAACGGCACCGCCACGGCGACGGCAAGCAGCGTCGACACGGTCACGTAGTACACGTGCTGGGCCAGCAGGTTCTGCAGCGCGTAGCGACCCTCGTAGGTGGCCGGGTCTCCCAGGTAGTCGATGATCGCGCTCAGCAGCTCCATCGCGTCACTCCTGCCTGGCCCAGGGCAACAGCCGGTTCTGCAGGAACACCAGCGCGAGGTCGGCCAGCAGGGCCAGCAGCGCGCAGCCGATCACGCCGACCAGCAGGATCGTCGGGTTCTGGCGGTTGAAGCCGGTGATGAACAGCTGGCCGAGCCCGCCGTGGCCGATCAGCGCGGTGATCGTGGTCAGCCCGATGGTGGTGACCGTCGCGACGCGCACCCCGGCGATGATGACCGGCAAGGCGATCGGGACCTCGATCCGCAGCAGCTGCTGGCGGGTGGTGTGCCCCAGCGCCTCGCCGGCTTCGCGGATGTCGTCAGGCACGTTGTCGAGGCCGGCCACGGTGTTGCGAAACAGGATCAGCAGCGAGTACACCGCCAGGCCGGTCAACGCGGTCGCGCGCCCCAGGTAGCTGTCGTAGGCGATGCCGATGAGCAGGAACATCGCGATGGACGGGATCGTGAACAGCAACCCGGTCACCGTCAGCAACGGGGTGTACAGCCACCGCCAGCGCACCGCCGCCAGGGCCAGCGGCGTCGCGATGGCCAGGCCAAGCGCGACCGCGAGCACGGTCAACTCGACGTGCTCGACGGTGTAGCCCAGGACCCGCTCGTGGGTCCGCGGGTTGGTCAGCCAGTTCCAGTCGGGAAACTGCGCCTGCGCCACCGTCGCCGAGGTCACGTCAGCTCGGCGGTGAGGATCTCCTGGGTCAAGATCCCCTCGTAGCGGTCCCCGTGGTCTTCGGCCTTTACGCGCACGGCCACGCCGGTGCGGCTGGTGACCATCGCGTCGAGCGCGGTGCGCAGCGTGTCCGTGGCCTTGAGTCGCAGGCTGAACCTGCTCAGGGCGTCGGCGGGCACCGCATCGTCGATTTCGTCGAGGCCTAGCCAGCCCAGCAAGTAGCCGTGGTCGTCGACGACCACGACCCAGCTCGTGCCCGCGTCGGCGGCGACCTCTTTGGCGCGTTCTCGCGAGTCGCCCGGCCGGGCGACGGGTCCCGGTTCGGCGCGGACGTCGGTCACCGTTATCAGCGCCAGCTGCTTCAGGCCGCGCTCACCGCCGAGGAAGTCGGCGACGAAGGCGTTGGAAGGCTGCGCCAGGATCGCTTCGGGTGTGTCGAACTGCTCGAGCACCCCGCCCTCGGACAGGATCGCGATCCGGTCGCCGATCCTGATGGCCTCGTCGATGTCGTGGGTGACGAAGACGATGGTCTTGTGCACACCGGCTTGCAGCCGTAGCAGCTCGTCTTGCAGGTGGCCTCGCACGACCGGATCGACGGCCCCGAATGGTTCGTCCATGAGCATGATCGGCGGATCGACGGCAAGCGCCCGGGCCACCCCCACCCGCTGGCGCTGCCCCCCGGACAGCTGGTGCGGGTAGCGCTCGGCGACCGAGGACGGCAGCCCGACGAGCTCTAGCAGGACGCCGACGCGCTCGCTGATGTGGTGCTTGTCCCACCCCAGCAGGCGCGGGACGGTTGCGATGTTGTCGGCGGTGGTCTTGTGGGGGAACAGGCCCACCTGCTGGATCACGTAGCCGATGCGACGTCGCAGATCCGGCGGGTCGACCGTCGAGACGTCCTGGCCGTCGACGGTCACCGTGCCGGAGGTCGGCTCGACCATCCGGTTGACCATCCGCATGGTGGTGGTCTTGCCGCAGCCCGAGGGTCCGACGAGCACCACGATCTCGCCGGCCTCGATGTGCAGCGAGAGTTCGTTGACGCCGACCGTGCCATCGCTGAAGCGCTTGGTGGCCGAATCGAAGGTGATCACCGGCGTGTCCCCCTAGTCGGGTTCGTGGTCCCCGGGTCGATCGCCTCCGAGCCGATCGACGTGCTCAGGCAGTGGCGTGCGCACCCGCCCGCCATGGTAGTGCGCGCCCACGATAGCGGGGAGGCGCGCGCCCGCCGCAGCCGCCGGTCACTCTCCTTGCAGGGCGCGTAGCGCGGTCGCCAGGCCGAGGTCGGCCACCGCGATCGCCTCGTCCCACGCGAACCAGTAGACGTCCTGGCTCTCGTCGGTCGGGGGCGCGGGTTCGACGTCGGCGGCGGTCAAGCGGTAGCGCACATCCAGGTGGATGTGGCCCCGGCCGCCGTCGTGGGCGTCGACGTGGACGATGGTGGCGCCGCCCGGGGGATGCCGCGCAGCGATCCCGGTCTCCTCGTAGGTCTCACGGATCGCAGCGTCCTCGGGCGCTTCGCCGGGATCCACGTGGCCGCCTGGCTGCAGCCAGCGCCCCAGCCGCTTGTGGCGGTGCAGGAGCACCCCTTTGGGGCTGGTGACGATCGCAGAGGCCGTGACGTGGGTGACGTTGGCTTCGACGTCGAAGGGTCGGGGCAGCTCGACCAGCGCGGCCCGCGTGCGGGCCAGCGAGCGTGCTTCCCGGTCGTCGAGAGGCTCCCGGCTGGTCAGCGCGTCCTGCAGCGGCAGGGCTCGGGGATCCACCGGCGCTGTCTAGGGCCGGGCGTCGGCGTCGGGTGCGGCGCCTTCGCGGGCGTCGGCGGGGACGCTGGCGTGGGCCTGGGGGTCCACCGGGGCGACGTGAACCCGGTCAGCGGCTTCGATGGGAACCTCGAACCGGTTGCCGCCCACGTCGGCGACCACGACTCCCGCCTCGATCCCGAACGTGGCCACCGCTCCCGGGGTGAGCCCGGCGTGGCGCAGGGCGCGCATGACGCCGACGTCACCCTGCAGCATCTCGCTGAAGCGGGCAACCGACGCGGTCTCGCCCGCCTTGGCCGCTTCGGCGATCGTCAGGAGCCCGTCGCGTCCCGGCGCGGGGCCGTCGCCGGGGATCGGGTTGCCGTGCGGGCAGGCCGCAGGATCGTCGAGCACCGCGACGAGCCGGCTTTCCACCGCGTCGGAGATGACGTGCTCCCAGCGGCAGGCCTCGTTGTGCACGGCTTCCCAGTCGAGCCCGATCACGTCGGTCAGCAGCCGCTCCGCCAAGCGGTGCTTGCGCATCACGCTGACGGCGATCTGCGAGCCCGCAGGGGTCAGCCCCAGCGTGCGGTCGTCGTGCACGACCATCAGCCCCTCGTCGGCCAGCCGGTTGACGGTCTCGCTGACCGCCGGCGCCGACAGCCCCAGCCGCTCGACGAGGCGTGCACGGATCGGCGTGATGCCCTCCTCCTCGAGCTCCCAGACCGTGCGCAGGTACATCTCGGTGGTGTCGATCAGTGGCGTCACAGTGGGTCCTCCCGGGCGACGATGTCATGCTAGCCCCCCGATGGCTGTCCCGTCCGCGGACTTGCGGCAGGCAGCCCCGCTGCGCGGGTCCCCGCCCCACAACTACGATCGCGGGATGTAGAACCTCGTGCCCGAACAAGGAAGCCATCGTGGCCACCGACCACCGCGACACCATCGCGTCGTACCAGGACAAGCTTGCCGACGTGAAGGAGTATCTTTGACGTCGACGGCAAACGGCGCCGCCTGACCGAGCTGCAGCAGCAAGCCGCCGATCCGGAGCTGTGGAACGACCAGGCCACCGCGCAGCGGGTCATGAGCGAGCTGTCCCGCGTCGAGGAGGACGTCAAGCGCCTTGATGCGTTCTCGGCCAAGCTCGACGACATCGCCGTGCTCGCCGACCTCGCCCGTGAGGAGGACGACGAGGCCACCGCTGAGGAGGTCGCTGCGGGCCTGGCGGGCCTCGAGCGCGAGCTCGCCGACTTGGAGATCCGCGTCCTGCTGTCGGGTGAATACGACGCACGCGACGCGGTCGTGTCCGTCCACGCTGGCGCCGGGGGCACCGACAGCCAGGACTGGGCCGAGATGCTCGAGCGGATGCTGCTGCGCTGGGCCGAGCGTCGCGGCTTCGCCGTGCAGGTCCATGACGAGCAGGAAGGCGACGAGGCCGGGATCCGGTCGGCGACGTTCACGGTCAAGGGCGCCCGCGCCTACGGCTTGCTGCAGGCCGAGCGAGGCGTGCACCGGCTGGTGCGCATCAGCCCGTTCGACTCGCAGGCGCGACGCCACACCGCCTTCGCCAGCGTCGACGTCGTCCCCGTCATCGAGGACGTCGACGACGAGGTCCCCATCGGCGACGACGAGCTGCGCATCGACGTGTTCCGCTCGTCGGGCCCGGGCGGTCAGGGGGTCAACACCACCGACAGCGCCGTCCGGCTGACCCACCTTCCCACCGGGATCGTGATCTCGTCGCAGAACGAGCGCAGCCAGCTGCAGAACAAGGCGACCGCGATGCAGCTGCTGAAATCCAAGCTGGCCGAGCTGGCCAGAGAGGAGCGTCAGGCCGAGCTCGACGCGGTCCGCGGCCAGCAGTCCGAGGTGGCCTGGGGCAGCCAGATCCGGTCGTACGTGCTCCACCCCTACCAGATGGTCAAGGACCTGCGAACCGGCCACGAGACCGGCAACACCGACGCGGTGCTCGACGGCGACATCGACGACCTGATCGAGGCCTACCTGCAGTACAAGGCCCGCGGCGAGCAGGCCGAGGAGGTCTAGCGGGCGTGCCGCGGTCCCTGCTCGACGACGCAGACCTCGCCGCGGTGCGTACAGCCGCCCGCCGTCGTGGCGGGGTGGGCGCCGTGCCGGTGGCCTGCCTGATGGAAGGTGGCGCGCTGGCGCACGATCCGACCGATCCCCAGTGGGCCGACCGGGACCGCTTGCTCGTGTCGGGAACGTCGTGGCGGGTCGCAGTCACCGCGGCGTTGGTCGACGCCGGGTACACCGGCGGAGCAGGTCAGGTTCCCGTGGACGGTGGCCGCGGGCTGGCGGTGGCTGCCGGGGCCGCCGCGGTCGCCGAGCTCGACGGGGCCGGGGCGCGCGTGTACTGCCTGCTCGACGCTGACGCGCTCGACGAGGGCCTGACTTGGGAGGGCGCCCTGGCCGGCGCCCGTGCCCCTGCCCTGACCGCGATCGTCCTGGTTGCCCCATCGGCGGTGGGGCGCGCCCGACGGCTGTTCGCGACGGCGGGCTGGCGGACCGCGGTCGGTGCGGCCGACGACCCCGTCGAGGTCCTGGGCGCGTTCGACCTCGCCCACGCCGACGACGACCGGGCCGGGGCAGCCCTGACGGTGACGGCAGGATGACGTCACCGCGCGAGGCCGCCGGGTTGACGTCTCCGCGGCAAGCGGCCGCGCGCGCTCTTGCCCGGCTGCCTTCCGACCACACCGGCGCGGTGGTGGTCAGCGGGCGTGATCCAGGGCTGGCCGCGGGGTTTGTCGACGCTGCGCCGGCGCGGGCGATCCTGGCGCCGTCACCGGCCAGCCGGCTCGCGGTGGCCGCCGGGGCGGCGATGGCCGGTCGCCCGACCCTGGCGGTGCTCGACCAGGTTCACGGTGTGGCCGCCGGGCCCTGGGACCTGGGCGGTCCGCTGGTGGTGCTCACCGACGCCCTCGCGGTGGCCGGGGCGGCCCATCGCGCCGGCACGCGGGTGTTCCAGCCAGCGTGGGCCACCGACGTCGAACCATTGCTGCGCGCTGCCCTCGCCCGGGCCCGCCCGTGTTGCCTGTTCGTTCACAGCGGCAACTCCGGGGACCGGCCCGCGGGTGTCGAGGCCCCGCAGACGCGCCGGCCGCGCGTGCTAGCCGAGGGCGAGACCGCCACCGTGGTGACGTCGGGCCGCCTGGCGGCCCCGGTCGCCGCGGCGGCGGTGTCGCTGGCCAAGCGGGGCGTGGCCGTCACCGTCCTGGAGCTTGCCGCGCTGCCCGCGGCGGGTTTTCCCCCCGAGGATGCCGACGCCGGTCTCCTGATCGGGGGTCCGCCTCGGGGCGCCGGGCACCCGTTGCATGGACGCAGCGACCTTCGGTGGGTCGCGGCGCCCGCAGCGGGCGCGGACGCGGTGGCCGACGTGCTGCTGGGAGCGCTGCGGGCGACGGCCCGCCCCGGGCCCGTGGACCAGCAGGAGTAGCTTCCGACCGTGTGGTCACAGGCTGCACGACGATTATCGCGCACGGTTACCGGTCAGAGGGGCAGGTGGAGGCCTCGGTATCCCGACCGCCACCGATGCTAGTCTCCGTCTCGACCTCACCGCCCAAGCGGGCGGAACATCCTCCCTCCTCGGTGGCCTGCAGCTGTGATCCGACTCGACAACGTCTCGAAGACGTACCGCAACGGTGTCGTGGCCCTGTCCGACCTCTCGCTGGACATCGCCAAGGGCGAGTTCGTGTTCATCGTCGGGGCCTCGGGGTCAGGCAAGAGCACCTTCATCAAGTTGGTGATCAAGGACGAGGACCCCGACAACGGAGAGATCTGGGTGGCGGGCAAGCACTTGGCCAGGCTCAAGACCTGGCGCGTGCCGGCCCTGCGCCGTGAGCTCGGCTGCGTCTTCCAGGACTTCAAACTGCTCGACAACAAGACCGTGGGTGAGAACGTCGCCTTCGCGTTGGAGGTCATCGGGCGTCCGCGGCAGGCGATCGCCCGCACGGTTCCTGAGGTGTTGGAGCTCGTCGGGCTCGCGCACAAGCAGGCGGCGTACCCCCACCAGCTATCGGGGGGCGAGCAACAGCGCGTGTCCATCGCCCGAGCGTTCGTCAACCGCCCGCGCATCCTGTTGTGCGACGAGCCCACCGGCAACCTGGACCCGACGACCTCGGTTGGGATCATGAAGCTGCTCGACCGGATCAACCGCACCGGGACGACCGTCGTGATGGCCACCCACGACCAGCACATCGTCGACTCGATGCGCCGGCGCGTGGTCGAGCTCGAAGACGGTCAGATGGTCCGCGACCAGCATCGCGGGGTGTACGGCTATGGGAGCTAGGTTCCGCTACCTCCTCGGAGAGGTCGGCGTCGGCCTGCGTCGCAACCTGCTGATGACCGTCGCCACGATCGTCACGGTCACCGTCAGCCTGGCGCTGCTCGGCGCCGGCTTGCTCGTGCAGCAGCAGGTCAACCTGGCGCGCGACCTGTTCTACGCCGAGGTCGAGGTGTCGATCTGGCTCGAGGACGAGATCAGTGAGGCCCAGCGCGTCTCGCTGGAGAACGAGCTGCGCGACAACCCGGAGGTCGCCGACGTCCTGTTCGAGTCCAAGGAGGAGGCCTACGAATCCGCGCAGGAGCTCTTCGAGGGCCAAGACGAGGTTCTCGCGTCGATCGAGCCCGACTTCCTGCCGGCCTCGTTCCGGGTCAGCCTCCACGATCCTGAGCGGTTCCTGGTGGTGGCCAGCCAGTACGAGGGCTACCCGGGCGTGTCGGACATCTCCGACCAGCGCGAGGTGCTCGACCGCTTCTTCACGATCATGGACGCGTTCCGAAACGGGGCGGTGGCCGTCGCCGTGCTGCAACTCGTGGCGGCCGCCGCCTTGATCTCGAACACGATCCGAATCACCGCCTTCGCGCGTCGTGAGCAGATCGGGATCATGAAGCTGGTGGGGGCCACCAACTGGTACATCCGCCTGCCGTTCGTGCTCGAGGGCGTGATCGCCGGCGTCATCGGCGCCTTGCTGGCGGGAGGTTTGCTGTTCGTCGGGATGCGGACGCTGATCGACCGGTTGCGCGAGCAGATCATCTTCATCCCGTTCGTGGGCACCGAGCAGCTGATCGCGACGCTGCCGATCCTCGTGCTCGTGGGTGGCGGGCTGGCGGCGCTGGCGTCGGTGGTCTCGCTGCGGCGCTTCCTGTCCGTGTGACCACGTCAAGACACAGCGTGCGGCAGCCGATACTCTCTAGCGTCACGGCAATGGGCATGCTGGTGGTCGGCTGAAGGGCCAGCAGGTGGGACGAGGGCACAACCAGGTCGGGCTGCGCCGCGTGCGCACGGTCCTGGCCGTCGCGGTGCTGATGGCGTTGGCGGTGGCGCTGCTGCCCTTGCCTCCGGCCGGAGCCGATCTCGACGAGCGCCGCCGCGAGGCGGAGTCCAAGCAGCAGCAGGTCGAAGGCGACATCGGCGAGGCGGTCGATGAGCTCGAGGCGCTCGAGCGTCGCCACGCCGACACCGCCGACGAGCTGCGCGCCGTCGAGGACGAGCTCGCGCAGATCGAGGACGAGCTCGAACGCCTGGAGGGCGAGCTCGCCGACGCCGAGTTCGAGCTCGAGCGCGCCGAGGAGATCGTCGAATCCACCCAGGCCGAGATCGGGCGCAACCAAGACGAGCTGTCGGTCAACGAGGCCGAGCTCGACGACCAGCGCGACGTGTTCGCCGACCGGGTCCGGGCCTCGTACAAGTACGGCAACGTCGACTTCACCAAGGTCTTGTTCGACGCCACCGACGTCAACGACATGTCGCGCCAGACCCACCTGGTGCGGGCGTTCATGTCGCGCGACGTCGACCAGATCGAGGGCATGCGCGCGCTGGAGGCGGCGATCGAGGGCGTGCTGGACCGCCTCGCCGAGCTCGAACAGCGCCAGGAACGAGAGCGTCGAGCCGCCGAGCGCGAGGCCGAGCGGGTCGCGCAGATCGTCAGCGAGCAAGAGGACCTGCGCGCCGCCGCCGACGCCGAGGTGGACAAGCAACGCGAGCTGCTGGCGCAGGTCGAGGCCGACCAGGAGGAGTACGAGGGGCTCGTCGCCGAGCTCGAGACCCAAAGCGCCGCGATCGAAGACGAGCTGCGCCAGATCGCCGAGGCCGAGGAGGAGCAGCGCCGCGAGCAGGAGCGCCGGGAAGCCGAGGCGCGCCGTCAAGCCGAACGCGAAGCTGAGCGTGAGGCCGAACGCGAGGCCGAGCGCCGGGCTGCGGCGGCCGAGAGCTCGTCGCGGTCCTCTGGCGGCAGTTCGTCGTCCAGTGGTTCCTCGAGCGGTTCGTCTGGCGGTTCGTCTGGCGGTTCGTCTGGCGGTTCGTCTGGCGGTTCGTCTGGCGGTTCGTCTGGCGGTTCGTCGAGCGGTTCCTCGTCAGGGAGTTCCTCAGCCAGTAGCGGCAGCTCGGGCGGCGGCGGTGGAGGGCAGCTTGGCAGACCGGTCAGCGGATCTCTGACCAGCGGGTACGGCACGCGGACGCATCCGGTCACCGGTGCGCAGCGGCTCCACGCCGGCGTTGACTACGGCGCCCCCTCGGGCACCCCGATCTACGCTGCGGAGTCCGGCACCGTCGTCACCGCCGGAGGGATGGGCGGCTACGGCATCACGGTGGTCATCGACCACGGAAGCGGGCTGAGCACCCTGTACGCGCACCAGTCACGCCTGGCGGTCAGCCGGGGTGCGCAGGTCAGCCGCGGCCAAAAGATCGGCTACGTCGGCTCCACCGGGGTGTCGACCGGGCCGCATCTGCACTTCGAGGTGCGCGTCAACGGGTCGCCGGTCAACCCCATGCCCTACCTCTAGGCTTGCGTGCCTTGACGAGCGGCACCGTGGGACCGCGCTAGCCGGCCCGAGCGTGGCAGGCTGGTCATATGGACATCCCTCCTCCGCCTTCATCAGCACGGCCGGTTTGGCGATGGCGGATCCTCGGCGGCATCGTCGCGCTTGCCGTCGTGGTCGCGTTGGTCCTGACCGCGTACCGCCTCGGTAGCCAGGAATCCTCCGGCTTCGTCGAGGTCCCGGTCGGTTCGGGCGGGGGGTCCGACCAGGTGCCCGCCGACATCGAGCCGCTCCTCGAGCTCTACGACGAACTCGACAGCCGAGCCGTGGACGCGCCCGAGAGCGAAGAGCTCGTGGAGGCCGCCATACAGGGCATGCTCGACGCGCTCGACGACCCCTACGCCCGGTACTACGACCCCACCGACTACGACGCGTTCTCCGACGAGCTCGACGGCACGTACTCCGGTGTCGGCATGGAGCTCCAGGAGACCCCCGACGGTCTGTTCGTGGTCACCGTGTTTCCCGACACGCCGGCGGAGGAGGCAGGCGTCCGCGCCGGGGACCGCATCATCGGTGTCGACGGTGAGGACGTGCGCGACGAGCCGATCGAATCGGTGGTCAACGACGTGCGTGGCGAGGCCGGCACCGACGTGACCTTGGAACTCGAGCGCGACGACGGCGACGAGGTGCTCGAGGTCGATGTCACCCGCGCCGAGATCGAGATCCCCCGCCTGGACGCGGAGCTGCTCGATGACGGGATCGCGCACCTGCGCTTGTTGCAGTTCACCTCCGGAGCCGGCGACGATATGCGCGCCGCCGCCGACGAGCTCATCGAGCAGGGTGCCGAAGGGTTCGTCCTCGACTTGCGTGGTAACCCCGGCGGCCTGCTGCGCGAAGCCGTCAGCGCCGCCAGCGTGTTCCTCGACGACGAGGTCGTCGTGCGCGTGCAGGAGCGCGTCGGCGAGGAAGAGCAGCTCGAGGCGCACGGCGATCCGGTCACCGACCTCCCCTTGGTGGTGCTGGTCGACCAGGGCACCGCCAGCGCGTCGGAGATCGTGGCCGGCGCGATCCAGGACGCGGACCGGGGGGTGGTGGTCGGGGAGCCAACGTTTGGCAAGGGAACCGTGCAGTCGATCCGCTCGCTGTCGGACGGCTCGGGCGTGAAGTTCACCACCGCCGCCTACTACACCCCGTCGGGTGATTCGATCGAAGAGGTCGGGGTGCAACCCAGCCGGGTGGTCGAGCGTGACGAGGAGGACGACGACGACGAGCAGCTCGCCGCCGCCCGCGAGGAGCTGCAGTCGATGATGGTCGAGGCGGCCAACTGATCGGCCCCGGGCACGCTAGCCTTCCCAGGTTATGGCCAAGCCCAAGAAGAAGAGCCCCGACGCGATCGCGGTCAACCGGCGTGCCCGTCACGACTACGACATCAGCGAGACGCTCGAGGCCGGCCTCGTGCTGACCGGCACCGAGGTGAAGTCGCTGCGCGACGGCAAAGCCTCGCTGCAGCACGCCTACGCGGTCATCCGCAACGGGGAGGCGTGGCTGCTCCAAGCGCACATCCCCGAGTACGCCTTCGGCAATCGTGCCAACCACGAACCGACGCGCGAGCGCAAGCTCCTGCTCCACCGCGACGAGCTCGCCGACCTCGCCGAGTACACGCGGGAGGCCGGACGCACGCTGGTTCCCCTGAAGCTGTACTGGCACGACGGCAAGGCCAAGGTGCAGATCGGGAAGGCCACCGGCAAGCAAAGGCACGACAAGCGCAAGGACATCGCCGAGCGCGACGCCAAGCGCGACGTCGAGCGGGCCCTGGCGCATCGCCGCAAGGCCGGCTGAGCCGGTCGGCTCCGACCGCTATCCTTGGCTGTGGATCCCTGACAACTGCATGCCGCATGAAGCTACGGGGGTGAAGAGGTCTCGACAGGTGTCGATCGCCCTTGGGAGCGCGAGCCGAGCACGTTCGGTCAACTCGTAAAACTGCC
>SLAO01000087.1 GCA_007126835.1 Nitriliruptorales bacterium
AGGATATTTCGGACGAGACTGGTACATCTGCACGAATGTTCGTGCAGATGTACCAGTCGCGTCCCATTTGCCCGACCCTGGCGCCGTTGCAGGCATCATCACGGGGAAGGGTCGCTCGGCCCACCCGGAGTTCCGCAGCTGTGTCGGAAACCCGCGCGAAAGGGCTACAGCACGCACCTAAGCGGCGATCGAACGACCTCACGGCTGGGGAGCGAACCGCCCCGCCCCGTGCGTCGCCGCAAGACCCACGGCGAGGAGGCCAGCACCCAGCACCGGGATGCTCAACGGTCCGTCGCCGGCGAGTCCGCCTAGCGTCAGCTGGGACAGCCCGATGCACGCGACCGGCACCCCGATACCCGCCAGTGCGCCGGCCACCCGCGGGCGGTGGTGTCGCGTGGTCATCGCCACAGCTGATCGCTGCTCGAGCGGCGCGAAGATGGCGACGAGGACGCCAGCCACAAGCGCGAGCGTCAGCAGCCAGACCGGGCGCCAGGCCCACCAAGGTGCGCTGAGCGGCTCGTGGACGGGGACCAGCCCGGACATGTGCAGCGCAGCGACGGCGGCGACGACCGCGGCCATGTGCCACAGGAACAACGTCAGCACGACACGGTTCAGGCTGGCCACGACCGTCCAGACGACAGGACGCTCGAGCAAGCGGCGGGCCGCGTCCGCGACCGAGAACGCCACACCGGCTTGCACGGCAACGAGCGCGAGCAACACGACCGAGGGTGGCGAGCTGTTCTGGATGACCGCGCCGGGCACATCGACCATGGCGACGGGCCAGGGACCGACCACGGTCAGACCCAGCAGCGCGACCGCCCCGAGGCCGGCCAGTGGCAACCCGGTTCGCGGACCCGCCGGCACGGCGCCGTCATGCCACCAGTACCCCACCTGGTGGATGAGCGCCCAGCCGATCAGGAAGTTGGGAGCCGCCCACACCGGCTCCACCATCACGATGCGTGCAATGTCGAGGGGCACCAACACCGCGGCCAGCGCCAGCAACGTGCCAAGCCGGGAGCGTTCATGGAGGTGGTACGACAGCGGTGTCGCTCCGGCGACGGCGATGTAGATCGCCAGGAACCACAGCGCGATGCCCGCCACCCAACCGGCTTGATCGAGCAGGGCGGGGTCAACCCCGGCAAGATGCGCCCCCACGACGACTGCGATGGCAGCGGCCGCGAAGACAGCGGTGGGTCGCAGAAGACGAACGCTCCGGCGATGCAGCCAGGCGGGCCACGTGCCGCCGGCGTCGCGGTGCCGGCGCCACGACGTCGCGTTGGCGTACCCACCCACCAGAAAGAAGATCGGCATCACCTGGAACAACCAGGTGAACCAGTGCGTCCAGTCGGCGACCTCCAGCACGGAGGTGCCGTCGATGCGCCCGTCGTCGGCGACCACCGCGACGGCCAGCCAGTGGCCCACCACGACCGCGAGGATCGCCACGCCGCGGAGCAAGTCGATGTACCGGTCCCGCTCCGACGGGGTGGCACGATCGACGCGCGCGGCATAGTCGCTGACGATGCGGGCCATGACCTCCTCCGTGCGGGTGCCCCCCTCCTACCCAGTGGGGCGAAGAATCAGCCCGGGCTGGCCCTAGCGCTGGCCACGGTGCGCGCGCAGCATGCCTCGCGCAGCAGTCACGGCACAGCCCAGCGCCACCAGGCCTCCGGCGGCGATGATCGTGCGTATGCCCGAGACGATCACCTCGGCCTCCCCCACGCCCAGGGGCCACCGGCCGACCGCGCCGGCAAGCATCGGCGCCAACCCGAGGGCGGCGAACATGGCCACGCGCGTCACGGTGTAGAACACCGCGAACATCTTTCCGCGCGTGGCGTCGTCGGTGGACTCGTGCAGCAGCGTGAAGCCCGTGACCAGCGCCAGGCCCGACACGACCCCGAGGGCGAGCCCGGCGACCATCGCCAGCGGCCAGGTGGGCAACGTCGCGACGACGACCACCAGGACCGATCCGGCTACCAGCGTGACGGGCAGCAGACCCGCGGTTGCCACTCGGCTGATCACGAACGGGACGCCCAGGATGCCCAGCAGGAGGCCGGCTCCGACGGTGGTCATCAGCCCGTACCAGTCGGCTTCGGGGCGGCCGAGCTCGCTGCGGACGAACTCGGGCCCGAGGGCCACGATGACCCCGCCGCCGAAGAAGACGCCCACGACGCCGATGATCAGCGCTCGCACGTACGTGCGGTCCCGGATGAACCGCATCCCGTCGCGCAGCTCCTCGCGAACGCTGGGACCCCGCTGCTGGCCCGCCCGCGATCCCGAGATGCGGGTGAGCCTCACGATCAGCGCGCCGGCGATGAAGAACGTGAGCGCGTTGAACAGCAAGGCGGCTGTGGTGGCTTCCAGGTCCACCACGCCCATGTTCTCGAGCAGGCCGGCGAGCCACTCGAGCACGACTGCCGCTGCGGCCCCGAACGGGAGCGGGCCGTAGGTCACCAGGAGGGTCAGCTGGTTGGCTTCGGTCAGCTGTTCCCGCCGCACGATGCGGGGCAAGGCCGCGTTCTTCGCAGCCAGGTAGAGCAGGGAGATGCACTCCACGACGAACGTGAGAGCAAACAGCACCAGCAGGTCACGCGAGAAGGCGATGCCCACGAACAGCACGGCGCGCGCGACGTCGGAGAACAGCATGAGGCGCTTGCGGTCGTAGCGGTCGCTGAGGACGCCGGCAAACGGCCCGAACACGACGCTGGGCAACAGCCGGGCCAGCATGATCCCACCGAGCCCGAACAGCGCCAGTCGCGAGCCGGGCTCGGCCAGGGAGATCACGAGGACCTGCAACGCGAACAGCCCGACCCAGTCCCCAAAGCTCGAGCCCAGCGAGGACCAGAACCAGCGTCGGTAGTCGCGGTTGACCAGCAGACCGCGGTACGACGCGATGCGTTCGGTCCCGAGCAGCCCCCTCATCGCTGTCCCCCGATGACCAGATCGCGTGCCGGCAGCCACCTCACGGTCGGTGGGCGGGTACACCCCACGCGCGAGAGAGCTCCACGATGCCGCCCCGCCACGGCGGGCACGGTGGCTGCGGCGAGCCCTCGAGGAAGTCGACAACGGCTCGATGCAGTGCGGGTGTCAGCGGAAGGTAGGGATGGGCCTCGCGAGTGGGGCAGGCGTCCACGGCGCCCTGGATGCGCCAGCCGTCGGGCATCAGGGCAAGGTCGACCGCTGCGGTCACGCTGAGAGCCTGCGTGCCTTCCGGCAGGGGGCGGGAGAAGATCCTCGCGCCTGACCGCGGCCGCGCGAGCACTTCGTGGGACAAGGGCGCGTCGACGATGAAGTGAAAGTCCACGGCGTCGGCGAGCGGGGCCAGCAAGCGGAACCCGTCGCCACCCACCCGCCCGATCCCGTCTCGGCCCGGGAGGGTCCACCCGACGGGGTTGTCGGGGAACGGCCCGATCAGCACGAGGCTGGCGCCGTCGGGCAAGTCGCCGCGGACCGCGGCCTCCCACGCCACCCAGGCGGCTTGGGAGTGCGCGGCGAAGGTGACAGGCCCATCGAGGTCGTCCACCTGCGCTCCCAAGAACCGCACCTGCTCGTCGAACGGCCGCTGAGTGTGCTGTGGGCGGTACGGCGCGCCCGTGCGGATCGGACACGCGGCATCACCTCGCGGTTGGCCGTCGCCAGTACCGGCATACGAGTAGTAGTACGTCTGCGCGCATTGGTACCCAAGCTGCTCCGGCGGCATCTCGAAGATCGCACCCTCGCCCGACGCGGAGTTGATCCCCGACATCACCATCAACGAACCGGGACGCGAGGGGGCGTCCACAGGCTGGTCCCCGCGGGTGCCGACCACGACGACGGCGACCGCTGCTGCGGCTGCGAGGGCTGCCAGCGCGGCGACTCCCGCTCGGGGGCCGGCTGGCCGGCGCAGCCACGCTGCCGCGACCAGGGTGGCCAGCGCCGAGGCCGGCACGAGCAAGGCGAGGACAACGGGAGGCCCGGCATGCCCGGCGGCGCCGAGCAGCGTCAACGCCACGGCGTACACGAGCAACGGCCACGGTCGGAACCCCCCGCGAGCCGCGACGGCGAGCGCCCGCCGCAGCGTCGCGGCACCACTCCAGGGCGCGGCGGCGAGCAGCATCCCGACCGCACCGGTGAGGACCACGGCCGCCCAGAACAGACGTGAGTACAGCGCCGCGTGCGCGACGAAGCTGGTCTGCGCGGCGAGCAGCGCGAAGGGCCAGGCGACAACGTAGTAGACCAGGGCGAACCGGATCCGGGATGGTCCGTCACCCGCTGGGAGGAGAAGGGCGAGGATCGCGATCCTGGCCGCAAGCGCTGCGACCGCCAGGCTCCAGAACGCCCAATGGGACGGCGCCCACGACAGCAGGAGGCGCAGGTCGGCAAAGACATCCAGCGGCGGTAGCGCCACGAGGTGCACGACCCCCGACCAGGCGGGCACGCCCGGCGCCAGCGCCAACGCCGCGGCAACAAGGCCGGGCGCGAGGAGCAGCACGCCGCCTCGCAGCACCCACTCCGTGAACGAGGGGTGGGGCGCCGCAGCTACCCCGGGAGGTGGTGAGAAGCCCTCAGGGACTTCGCACCTCGATCTGGCCGTCGACGACCCGCACGTCGAGTTGCGGCTGGGGGGAGGCGGCGGGGCCTCGTCGGACGGCTCCGTCGTCCAACGAGAACACGCTGCCGTGGAGGGGGCAGGTCACCGACCCGGCAAGGTCGCGGTCGCAGGGCTGCACCTGTCCGTCGGCTAGGCGACCCCCTGCGTGTGTGCAGAGGCCGTCGAAGGCACGGATGCCATCCTGCCGGCGAACCAGCAGCACGTCGCGTCCGTCGGCCTGCACCCAGCGCGGGTCGGCCTCGGGCAGGGCGTTGGCGTCGAGGACTGGCGTCCACGTCGTCGGTCCCGTGTGGAACGCGGTTCGGTCCACACCGACGCCGTTGACGTACGACAGGTGGGCACCCAGATACCCACCGATGCCCATCATGGAAAGTCCCGCCAGCCCGAACCAGCGCCCCCGCCCCGGTCGCCCGGCGCGACGGTCGATCAGCGACATGACGTACATCACGCTGGCCCCCGCGTTGGCTCCAGCGTGGGCCAGACCGATTGCTCGTTCGCGGCCGGAGGTCTCGGACCAATCCGACAAGCCGCTGAGGACCGTCGGCACGCTGGCAAGGAGCCCGGCAGTGATGAGCCGCTCGGAGCTTCGACCGCCCCGGTTTCGCGCCCCCCAGTCGAGAATCGCAGCGCTGCTCCAGGTTCCGATGACCGCATCGGTGAGCATGGGGTGCAAACGATGTCCGAGCCAGCCACCGCTCAGCGCATGCTTGACCAGCCGCGGGTGGAACAACGGCCGGACGCGCTCGGCCACAGGTTGTGCTATTGCCTGCAGTCGCGGGTCACCGCCGAGGCGCTCAACGAGTCGGTATGGCATCGCATCCTCCTGAGGTCAGACACAGGCGCCGGGCGGAGCGACCGGCCGGCAGTTGGTGGGCAAGCGGGGCCGGACAAGCGCCGATGACCGGGCCAGCAGCCCGGTCATCGATGCGTCATGCGGGTGAGGTGCTAGAGGTCGTCATCGTTGTCGTCGTTGGTTGGGGCGTCTGCGCCGCTGCCGCTCTGCCACTGCTGGGGCTGGCGGAACAGCTCGCGTAGCTGCTCGGTGTCGACGTCCTCGACCTCGTCAGCATCCGGGCCGTCGATGTCGACCGTGACGCCGTGCTCCTGGAACTCGATCGTCAGGTACTGGAACTGGGCGCCGTTGGTCGTGTCGTCAGCGACGTCGTTCTCGTCGTCGTCGATGACGCCCTCGTCGTCGTCATCCAACCCGTTGTCGTCATCGTTGAGAACGTCCTCGTCCTCATCATTGACGCCGTTGTCATCGTCGTCGAGCACGCCGTCGTCGTCCTCGCCGACGTCGTTGTCGCCTGGGTCCTGCACCGCGGCGTCCTCGAGGTGGTACCGGACGGCGTGAACCAGTTCCTCGTCGTCGTCGATCCACACGTCAGCGGTGATCTCCTGGACACCGCTGTCGTCCGCAGGAGCATCGTCGTCGTTGATCACGTCGTCGTCTTCGTCGTTGACGCCGTTCTCGTCGTCGTCGATGACGCCCTCGTCGTCGTCATCCAACCCGTTGTCGTCATCGTTGAGAACGTCGTCGTCCTCATCATTGACGCCGTTGTCGTCGTCGAGTGCGCCGTTCGTCGCGTCCTCGCGCTCGATGGTCACCTCGTAACGAGTGAGCCCTGCGGTGTCGGTCGCCTCGTCGTTGTTGACCCCGTTGTCATCGTCCTCGGTGACCCCGTTGTCATCGTCGACCTCGGTGGCCTGCTCGACGTTCTGGAGCTCGGTGATGGCGTCCTGGGGGCTCTGGAATGCCACACCCCCGGGGCCACCGAGCGCATCGACGTCACGCAGTTCGTCGAGATCGACCTCGACCCACGTGTACTGGTCGTCGACGTCATCGGTGACGTCGTCATCCGTGGCGTCGTCATCCGTGGCAGCAGCATCGTCGGTGACGTCGTCGTCGGTCGCGTCAGCGTCACCGGTGCCCGGATCATCGACTGCAGCGTCACTGGGGACCCGCACGTAGGCCTGCTCGCCGTCGATCAGGATGACCAGATCGTTGTCGACGGTCTGCAGCGCGACGAAGTCCTGGGCGAAGTCGACCGCGCCCTCCATGCGGACCTCGGACGCGTCCTGGCCGGTCTCCGCGTCGTCACCGACGTCGGCGTCGTCGTCGGCCTCTACGTCGTCGTTGGTGCCCTCAAGGTCGTCGTTCTCCTGAAGGGCGAGAAGGAGCTCGGCGGTCTCGGCCTCTTCGGTGTTCTCGGCCGCAGTTCGCACACGCTCGGCGGCGTCCTCTTCATCATCGACCGCGTCTTCATCCTCGGGCGGCTCGGTGTCCTCCTCGACGGGCTCGTCCTCCTCGTCGGCGGGAGGATCCTCTGCCTCGTCGGGGTCGTCGTTGACGTCGCACCCGGCGGCCACGAGGGCCAGCACGGCGAACAGCGCGAGCGTCAGGTTACGTAGCCTCTGCATCTGTTGGCGCTCCTTGGATTGTCTTGCCTCTGCGTCGCGCCCGGTGTTTCCCACCGCCGTCGGATGAAACGACGCCGCGCCCGGACAGACGTCCGTGGATGAGGAGGTTTCAAGACGAGCTCGCCCGCTGCACCGCCTGACTGAGCGGCTGCCCGGGATGCTCCAGCGAATCCAGTTGCGTCGCGTCGGTTGGCAGGGCGGCTCCCAGCGTCCACTCGACGGCCAAGCGCACGCGCCGCGTCACGGAAGGCATCTGCGTGAGGTAGTACGCCCGTCGAGCCAACCACGGGATCGTGCCTGCCATGTGCCGACCGGCCACGGTCCCGATCGCCGTGCTGCCCCCCAACGTCACCAACTCGGCGGACTCCGCGTGCTCGTAAGGTTGCGGAGCCTCCCGGGCTAACACACGCGCGAGGTTGCGGCCAAGCAGCTTGCCCTGCCGCGTGGCCTGCTCGGCGGTTGGCGGGTGGGTGCCACCATCGTGCCGGGGCACGGCAGCGCAGTCCCCAGCGGCCCACACTGCGTCGGCGCCCCTGGCTTGCAGGGTCCGCTCGACCTCGATCCGACCCGTGTCGTCGAGGCGCAGGTCCATGCCAGCAACGTCGGGATGCGGCTCGACACCCGCACTCCAAACCACCGTGTCCGCGCGGTACTGCTCGCCAGACGACAGGTGGACTGTGCCGTCCTCGATCCGGTCCACGGTCGTGCCGAGGCGCACGTCGATTCCGCGCCGGCGCAGGGTCACGGTGGACTGGTCTGCCAGCTCCAGCGGGAGGTTGGGAAGGATCCGATCGGTGGCCTCGACCAGCATCCACCGCAGATCTCGCGGCTCGACGGTGTCGAGCTGGGCGCAGACCTGGCGTGCGAGATCGTAGAGCTCGGCCATCGCCTCCACCCCCGTGTAGCCGCCCCCGATGAACACCGTGCGCAGAGCTGCCTCCCGCGCGACCGGATCGGCGGTGGATTCGGCGATCTCCAGGCGTGACAGGACGGCGTTGCGCAGGTGCAGCGCCTCGGCGATACGGCTGAACCCGACCGCGTGCTCGTCCAGGCCAGGGATGGGTAGGGCCCGCGGCGCCGAGCCCAGCGCGATGACCGCATGACTGTATGGCAGCTCGTAGCGGTCGCCGGCGGGCGGCTGGACCATGGCGACGCCGCGGGCGGGGTCGAGCCCGTCGACCTTGCCGAGGCGAAAGTCCACGCTGGGCAGCGCGCGGCGCAGTGGAGCCACGGCGTGCCGCGGCTCGATCGCCCCCGATGCGACCTCGGGCAGCAGCGGTTGGAACAGCATGTGGTTGCGCGGCGCCACAAGCACGATCTCGACATCGTCCCGACAGCGGCGACGCAGCTCACGCGCCGCTGACACGCCGGCGAAGCCAGCGCCGGCGATGACCACGCGCGGCCGGTCCAGGGATTGGGTCGCTTCAGTCATGGGTTGTTCCTCCTTGAGATGCAGCCGGTCCTGCCTGCTGCAGGCGAGTCCCTCAGGCGGTCGGCCACGCCGTACCGCTGGGCCTGGACGACGCCTGGGCGAGCAGCTCGTGGTGCCGGTCGTCACGTGAGCGCGACCTGCGCGGTCCCGCGATCGCCACTACCACCATCAACGGCCGAGTGAAGGCCCGTCCTCCCCAGGCCGATGGCGGATAACCGCAGGGCGCGCTCAACGCACGCCGGCGCCGCCTGCTCGTCCAGGCTGTCGAACGCCCACGGTCATGGGCGGGGCACGAAGACGGCCATGCGTTCAGCGCAGCTGGCCCAACGGGCCGAGGTCGAGGTTGAGATCCTCGTCTTCGAGCCCGAAGACCTCCTTGAGCTCTTCCATGCGGGCCTCGAGCTTGACGAACGTCTCGCCGAGACGCTCGATCTCCTCGTCCGTCAGCGACCCGGCCTCGATACGACGAACCGCCTGGCGCTCCATCAGGTCACGCACCAGCTCGACCACGGTGAGCACGAGCTGGACGAGGCCTTGCTCGACGTCGTCGGGGTCGACGGCGATCTGCGACGGGAGCTGCCCCGACACCCGGTCGAGCTCCTCGAGGAACCCATCGACGTTCGCGGGGCCGTGCAGGAGCCGGTCTGCGCCCTCAGACGGCGTATCGAGCTCAGACATGCGCGGTTCCCTCCGTCAGGACTGGGGCAAACGAGTACGCGGGCCATGGCCCGGTCGCGACCAGCTCCAGACCGTCGTGCGCGGCGTCAATCGACGCGACATGGGCGCTGAACGCGGAAACGTCGCCTGGGGCCACCAGGTACGCGGTGCTGACCACCTCGCCACTCCGGCTCGGCGTCGGCGCCGTGGCGTCCTTGGCCAACCCGTCGAGCGGGGCGAGCACCCGGCGGGCGGTGCCCCGCAGGGTCGAGTCCCGCTCCCGGCGCCGGCGCTCCTCCTCGAGGCGGCGCATGAGATAGGCGCGTCCGGCGCCCGTCTCACCGGCGGGATCCTCCGTCGGTGCCGATGCTTGCGGAGGATCGACCAAGCGCAGGCGCACCCCCACCTCGACGAGCCCACGCACGCGATCAAGCGCCGCGCCGATGGTGTCCGCCTGCTCGGCGAGCATGCGGTTGAGCTCGTCCGCGTCGGACAGGACGGTCCCGAACCGCGTCGGCAGGGTGGCGGCGCCCGCGTCGATGATGCGCTCGACGACGGCTTCATGCTGCCAGAGGTGCTCCGGTGTGGCCTGCGGCGCGCCGTCGTCAGCGATGCTGTAGACCCCACAAACGCCCCCGGCGACCGTGCTGTGCAGCGCGCCGCCGCCGAGGCCGGGTTGGTCCTGCGGCGGTGCGAGGGGGTCGGCCAGCGCGTAGACGTAGATCATCGCCCATCTCGGGGGGATGGCCTGGGCTTGGACCGCGTTGCATCCACACCCTTCAAGGCATCGGCGTGGGATGCGTCGGCATCGAACGCGTCCCCTCGTATGCTCGAACCGAGCGCATCGGAACTGAGCGCATCACGCTCCAACGACCTACCACCGGGGACAGGGGCGCCGAACCGCTCGGCCGTCTCCACCGAGCTCAGCAGGACGCGGAGGCCGAGGTAGACCAGCGGGACATCAGCGACCGAGATGGTGATGTCCCCGGCCAGCACCACCCCCTTGTCCAGGAGCCGGTCGACCAGCTCGACCACACTGACCTCTCGCGACCCGTGCAGCTCGTCCATCGTGCTCACCGTGCCGCGTCGACTGCCAGGTCCAAGTCCACGAAGCTGTACGGGGGCCAAGGCCCGGACAGCTCGACGACCAGCCCCAACGAGGCCCAACGCTCCGCGGTGCCTCGGATGGCCTGCTCGAACCCCTCCCAGTCGCGATCGGCCACCAGGTACGCGCTGTTCAGCACCATCTGCGCGCCCCCGCCCAGCTCGTCGGCTTGGCGCTGCAGGGGCAGTAGCTGGCTGCGTGCGGCGTGCCCCTTGAGCTCCTCGTGTAGCACGCCGGCTTCGTGCGTCGCCAACTCCTCGGTCTGCTCAGCCAGCAGCTGGGTCAGCCGCTTCTCCAGGAAGTACGCCTTGCCTCCCGATTGCCCCCCCACCTGGCGCTCGAGCTCACTGATCTCGTCGTCGGTGGCCTTGAGGTGCGCAGAGATGCGCTCGGGATCGGTGGAGACCTTCAGGCCCCATTCGCTGCGGCCGGCGACCTCCTCGAGCGCGGCGCGCAGCTGGCCTGAGTGCTCTTCGAGGAACCGTTCCAGGTCCTCGCGGGTGCGCACGATCGTGCAGAAGCGCAACGGCACGAACGCGTCGAGGTCCAACAGGCGACGCAGCGCGTCGTCGTGGCGTCGCGCCGCGTCGCCTAGCCAGTCGGGGTCGTGCAGCCGCTCCTGCAGAGCTTCGGGTCCGAATTCGCTGGCCGGAACCGGACTGGCCAGGACCATCAGCCCCTCGGCAGCCACGGTCTCGACGCGGCCCATCGGATCCATCGGCTCGACGTCGTCGAGCGGTGCGGAGGTTTGCGCATCGATGACCGCGTAGGCGTACCACACCGACGGGCCATCGGCCGGTGATTCGGACGCGGCTGCGGGTTCGGTCGCGAGGCCCGAGCGCGGCTCTGCTGGCTCGGTCGGGAGGCCCGAGCGCGGCTCTGCTGGCTCGTCGGCGGGCTGCTGCGCGTCGGAGGAGGCTGGGCGTTGCTGGGCGGTTTCTGGGGGCGGCGGCTCGCTCGGCGCCGCCGGAGGCTGCCCGCTCTCGGCTTCTACGAGCGCCACCGCCCGACGCAGCAGCGTGGCTTCCATGGCCTTGGCGAGGATCTCGCGGACGTTGTCGGCTGCCTGTTGCCATGCCTCGTCGACGACTTCGGAGGCGCGCTCGTCCGGCAGCGCCGCCAGGGCGCGAACCAGCCGCTCCACCTGCGCGTCGGTCGGAGAGGCCATGCTCACTGCTCGTCGTCGTCGGCGGTGTCAGTGTCCTCTTCGGCTTCGACGTCGGCATCGA
>SLAO01000040.1 GCA_007126835.1 Nitriliruptorales bacterium
GCCGAAGACCCAGCTCAACTCAACGGTTCTGGGCGTGTTCGCCACAACGAGCGCGATGAGCACGATCAAGAGAGCCACGAGCACGAACACTCGCGCGTAAAGACCGGCCCGACTCCTAGGGCTAGCGGGCTCCGGCGACGTCCCCTCGCGCGATGGCCCAGAGGTCCCGGACGCTGCCACGCCTTCTCCTAGGCCAACTTCACGGAACTGACAACCGGAACCGTACCGCTGACGGCGTTCGCGTCAAAACTCGGGAAACCCTCCCCGGGTGAAGCCAGGGGTGACGCTTCGGGCGCAAGGCACGTCTCCCGCACGGCGATGGTGTCCGCGAGTTGGCCGAGCCACTCGATGGGGTCCCTGTTGGAGGTCAGGCCGGTCGCCCCGGGAAAGGTGCCGCTTCACGGCGATCTCGTAGAAGTCCCGGTGCCGGTCGGTGTGGCGACAGGCTCATGCGAGGAAGTCGATACAGCGCAGCCGGTCAACACCCAGGATCGTCACGGGAGTCCAGCCCCTCCGGTGTCGGGTGGTTCGCCGGTTTCGACAAGGGTTTGGGCTACTTCCTTGAGCTTGATGTTGAGATGCTGGGAGGCGCGTCGCAGGATGTCGAAGGCCTGGTCGGCGGTGACGCGTTCGCGTTCCATGAGGATCCCCTGGGCCTGCCCGATCATCTCGCGGGTGGTGAGTGCGGCGTGGAGGTTGGCCGACCGGCGGTCCTCGTCTTCGTGGGCCTGGGCGGATGTGAAGGCAACGGCGGCAAGCGCCGCGAGGAGCACCGCTCTGGCCCGGTCGAGGACCCCGAAGGCGCTGGGGTAGTGGGCGTAGAGGTTGAGCGCCCCGAGCGTGCCGTTGGCGGACAGTGGCACGGCGAGCAGGCTGCGCATCCCTCTCGCCGCCGCCTGGGGGCCGAAGTGCGGCCAGCGGGCGTCGGCGTCTAGGTCGTCGGCGTAGAAGATGCTGGCCTCGGTGATTGCGTCGAGGCAGGGCCCTTCGCCGGTGTGGTGTTGGAGGAGATCGACTTCGGTCACGATGGGGTCGGTGTGCACGGGGGTGGTGACGGTGTCGCCGTCGCGCATGAAGATGCCGGCGAAGTCGCAGCCTTCGATCGTGGCGACCGCCAGGCGTACGACCTCAGCGAGCGTTGCTTGCCCGCTGCCGGCGGCGAACAGGGTCCGAGACGTCTGGGAGAAGTCGTCGGCCAGCGCGACGACGGGGTCCTGCTCGGTGCCAGGTTCTGTGCTCGCCATGGTTTCCTCCGCTGCGGGCCGCTCGGCGGTTCCGCGACGACGGGCCCAGCATTGCATGAGCCCTCGATGAGGAGTAGGGTCGAGACACCTTCGACAGCGAGGGTTCCGCCGCGGGGCGACCTTCAAGAGTCACCTCGTTGGCTTAGGAAGCGGGACCGTACCATGTGGGTTTCTTCGCTGTCAGGGTTCGAGGTCTCTGTCGCGTTCGTCGGGGAGCGCGCCGTGCTCGGCGTCCGCGGCGAGGTGGACATCCTCACCGCGCCCGACCTGGACGCCCTCGTGGACGCGGTGATCGACCAGGGACATCGCTTCGTGGTGTTGGACCTGGCCGCGCTGAAGTTCATGGACGCCTCGGGGCTGCGGGTGATCGCTCGTGCAGCCCGACGCCTGAACCCCGCCGCTGGCGAGCTCGTGATCCGCTCGCCGTCGAGGATGGTCCGCCGCATGCTGGACATCACGGGGTTGGCCGCGGTCGTCCGCCTCGAGCAGCCGGAGCCGGCGCCGAGCCGCCTCGGTCGTGAACAGGCAGTCGCGGCGGCGACCGCGACCGCGCCTGACGGCCTCGCGCAGCGGCTCGGGACGGTCACGGCTATCCCCGCCGACCACGACGTGATCGCCGGTGCGTTGCGCATGGTGGTGGCCCTGGCCCGGGCCACCGTCGGCGGCGCTGACGGCGTCAGCGTGTCGCTGCGCCGCCACGGACGTCTCGCAACCGTGGCGGCCAGCGACCAGACCATCTCGGACATGGACGTCGGTCAGTACGCCACCGGGCAGGGTCCCTGCGTCGACGCGTCGGTCCAGGGTCGCTGGTTCCACGTCGAGTCGCTGGACACCGAGACCCGCTGGCCAGCCTTCACTCCGCGCGCGCAGGCCCTTGGCATCAACGCCATCCTGGCCTCGCCGCTGCTGGCCCGGGACCAGCCGGTGGGAGCCCTCAACATCTACTCGCGCACCTCCGCCGCGTTCACACCGACGGACCAGGAGCTCGCGTCGGTGTTCGCCACCGAGGTGTCGACGATCCTCACCGACGCCGGCATGGACCTGGCCGACGAGCAGCTCGTAGGGCGGGTCAACGAGGCGCTGTTGACCCGACAGGTCATCGCCCAAGCGCAGGGCGTGATCATGCAACGCGACGGCGTCGACGAGGACGCCGCCTACACCGCCCTGCGCCGCACGTCGCTGGTCTCTGGCATGACGATGCGGGAAGAGGCCGACCACATCCTGACCGTCGCCTCGAGACCTCACCCGGGCCGCGAGTCGGGACCAGAGCCACGCCACCATGACTGAGGCACCGGCCAACGCACTCGATCTGTTCCGGCAGGAGGCCGAACTCTCCCACGGCGAGTTGTGGTGGCGCTACTTCGAGCTGGGCGGCATGAGCGACTCCTTCCAGCTGGACGCCTTCCTACACGGCGCACTCCAGCCCACCGCCCACGACCGCGACGTCATCGCCCACGCCCTGAACGAGCGCTTCGTCGAGCAGGGCGGCAACCACCCCGTCCCATACGCGGCGGACAACCCCGACGTCTAGAGATGCATGACTCGGGCCAGGGAGCGCAGGCACCACCCGAGGCATGCGACAGATAGCAGCGCACTGCACTGGTACGGGCCCCCCACTCTTACGAGTTCCTCGTGAGTTTGATCCTCGCCGGGCTGGGCCGTGATGAGCGAACCGGTAGTGCCCTCACGCCCGGTGGTCGCGGTGGCTTCGATCGGGCCTCGGGATTCTGAACTTCGCAGAGCATCGACCAGCGACCCCGTGTGATCTGCTGACCTCCAGCGCC
>SLAO01000058.1 GCA_007126835.1 Nitriliruptorales bacterium
AGGCGCGGGATCTGGGGTTCACCGCCCTGGGGATCACCGGCGGGGAGCCGTTCTTGCTGCGCTGGCTGCCCGACCTGCTGACCGAGGTCTCCGAGATCCTGCCGGTCGTCTGCCTGTCGAATGGGACGCTGTTCACACCCAACCTCGTGGAGCGCATGCGGCCGCTGGCTGAACGGCCAGTTGCCATCCAGATCTCCCTCGACCGGCCCGACCCGATCGCCAACGATGAGATGCGGGGCCCAGAGAACTTCAAGAAGGTCCTCGCGGCGATCCCCCGGCTGCGCGAGGCCGGCATCACCGTCCGCATGGCAACCACCGTGGAGCGCGACGAGATCACCGAGCACAAGACTCCAGAGCAAGAGCGTCTCTGCGCCCTGCACCGGAAGCTCGGCATCCCCGACGACGACCACATCATCCGGCCGATCGTCGCCCGTGGTCGCGCAGTCACCGAGGGCCTGGGCGTCGCCGCGACTCAGGACGACCTGGAGCCCGAGCTGACGATCACCGCCGATGGGGCCTTCTGGAACCCGTTCGCGCCGACGGTCTACGACGGCCGGCTCGATACTGACCTGCTGCTGACCCGCACCACGGCTCCGCTGGAGACGCCGGCGTCGACGATGCTGCGACTCGTCCAGGGGCGCCCGGCAGGCACCGACGCGACCTTGGGCATCCGGTGAGCGTAGGACTGCCGGGCTCGGTCGAGCCCACTCGATCCCCCCTCGAGGTCCGCGCCGGTCTCGTGGGCGTCGCGGTCCTGCGACTCACCATCGGCCTGGTGTGGATGTCCGAGGCCTACTGGAAGTTTCCGCCCGAGTTCGGAGTGCTCCGCCGCTGGGTGGAGCGGCCCCTCGAGTTCCCGGTGTTCGAGCCGTACAACTGGGTCGTGGAGCACATCATCCTGCCCAACTTCACGCTCTTCGGCTGGACGGTGTTCCTGGCTGAGGCGGCCCTCGCGGCGTTCCTCCTCATCGGACTCGCGACGAGGCTGTGGGCGCTCGTCGGCATGGTGATGACCGTCCCGATCATCTTCAGCGTCATCAACTACCACGTCACCGCCGCTGACGGGACGACGCTTGGTGAGTGGAGCTGGGCGTACTACATGATGCTCGCCATCCACGCCGCCTTGCTCGGCACGGCAGGCGGCCGCGCCTACGGCCTCGACGGGGTGCTCCGGCCACACTGGAAGGCGAGTTCCGGACGGCTGGCTGGCCTGCTCGCGAGGGTGTCATGAACACGCCGCTGATCGACCCGGGCATTCGCCGGTCGGTGCTGGTCCTTGGGTCCATCGCGTTGGTCGCCGGCGCGGCGACGCTCGTGCTCGCGGTCGCGGAGGGACAGTCACTGCTTGCCAGCCAGGGAGCGAGGCTTGGCACGCTCATGCATCTCAACCCCCTCGGCGGGATCGTCACCGTCGCGCTGTCGGCAGCCACCCTGGCCGCTGGAGCGGTGGGGTCACCCCGATTGATCCAGATCGCAGCAGGCGCCTGGTGCGTCGCAGCAGTCCAAGTCATCGCACAAAGTGGGCGCGAGCCGAACGTGTTCGGGGGCACCGCATCGACGCTGGCGTTCTTCGTCGCGCTCGGCGCCGGCCTCGCTGCGCTCGGTTTCGCACCCCGCCCCCACGCGTCCCCCGACCCGGAGCCGACCCCCTGACCCGCTTCGCCCTTCCCCTGGCCGGGGCTGCCGGTGCCGCCTGCTATCTCGGTTTCTCGGTCGCCGCCGCAGGACCCCTGGGCGGTGCCGGCTATTGGGCGATGCTCGCCTCGGGGGCAGTCGTCCTGGCAGCGGGCTCACTCCTGGCTCAACGGTCCCCCAAGGCCACGGCGCTCGTTGTCATCCTGGTGGCAGGCGCAGCAATGCGCCTCGTCCTCATCCCGCTCGATCCGGCCCTGTCCACCGACACCTATCGGTATCTGTGGGACGGCCGCGTGCAGGCCGAGGGGATCAACCCCTACGTCTACGCCCCCGAGGACGAGAGCCTGGCCGGCCTTCGCGACAACGACATCTGGCCGAACATCAACCGCCCGTTTGCCCGCACGATCTATCCGCCAGTCGCACAAGCGGCGTTCCTCACCGCCGAGCTCACCGGTGTTCGCACGCCGGTCGCCTGGAAGGCCTTGACCGCCGCGGTGGACATCGCCGTGATGCTGCTGCTCGTCCCGGCCCTACGAGCAGCCGGGCGTGACGAACGGTGGGTCGTCGCCTACGCATGGAACCCCCTGCCGATCATGGCGTTTGCGTTGACCGGGCACGTCGACGTCCTCGTCGTCGTGGCGGTGCTGGCCGCGACCCTGGCTTGGTGGCACAAGCGACCTGTGACGACCGGGGCGCTCATCGGGGTCGCCGCAGCGATCAAGCTCTATCCGCTCATCCTCGTCGCGGCGTACGCCCGCGCCTCCGACGGGAGATGGCGTTGGGGGACCGCGTCGGCGGTCGCCGGCACCGCTGTCGTGGTGCTCGGCGCAAGCTATCTGCCATACGCGGCAGCGGGATCCGACGTGCTCGGCTTCTTGACGACCGGGTATCTCGAGGAGGAGGGCTACCTCGACGTAAGCCGGTACCGCTTGCTCCGCGCAGTCGGGCTCGACGGCCGCTTCGTCGCCCCCGTGCTCGGTGCGGCCGTCGGCCTCGCGGTGCTCGCCTCGCGACGACCGGCCCCCACACGAGGCGCCTGGCTGCTCGGCGCCGCACTGGTGCTCACGACTCCGTACTCCTGGTACGCCACCCCTCTTGTCGCCCTCGCCGTCGCTGGCGGGGCCGGCTGGGCGTGGGGATGGTTCGCGCTCGCGCTGCACGCCGCGTACGTCGCCATCTTCTACGACCATGCGCTCGAACCGCTGACTGGTGGGGTTCGACTGTCCACACCGCTGCGGGTCGGTGCGGCGGGAGCGATCGTCGCCCTCGCAGGGCTTGCCCTGAGGTGGCCGTGGGCCCGACGGGCGGTGCTGTGGCAACGCCCGGACCATCGCCCAAGCGACGATCGCGAGCCGGTATCGTGAACGAGCAGGTGTGTGCGGTGCTGCCCGCCCTCGATGAAGCAGATGCCCTGCCAGCGGCCCTCGCGGGTCGTCCATGCGGCCTGCGGGTCATCGTCGTCGACAACGGCTCGACCGACGCCACCGCCGACGTCGCCCGCCGGCTCGGCGCCGAAGTGGTCACCGAGCCCCGACGCGGGTTCGGGGCAGCCTGCTTAGCCGGCGCCACCGCGGCGCCCGAAGGAGCGATCCTGGTGTTCATGGACGCCGACGGGTCCTTGCGGTGGACAGACGCCGAACGGGTTGTCGCACCGGTCGTCAGCGGCCACGCCGACTTGAGCCTCGGCTGGCGACGACGGGACCTGCGATCACCGAACGCGATGCCCTGGCACGTCGCCGCCGCCAACGGCCTGCTCGGCGGTTTGTGTGGCCTCCTCGCAGGCAACCGACTGCACGACATCGGCCCCCTGCGAGCGATCCCACGCGAGACCCTCCTGCGGCTCGATCTGCAGGACCGCACCTACGGATGGCCCCTCGAGATGGTGCTCCGGGCCGGCCGCGCCGGGTTGGCGGTCGTCGAGGTCCCGGTCGGCTACCGCCCCCGTGTGGGCACGAGCAAGGTGACCGGGCGTCTGTGGCCCACAGCCAAAGCCGCCACCAGGATGCTTGCCGTCCTCGTCGCCCACGCCTGGTCGGGTTGGAGGCGGGGATGACGGTCGCGATCGCGGTGATCGCCAAGGCGCCGGTGTCTAATTCCGTCAAGACGCGCCTCTGCCCACCTCTTGACCCGGGAGCGGCGGCCAGGGTCGCCGCGGCGATGCTCCGGGATGTCATCGACAACTGCGCGGGCCCCAACCGGGAGGTGATGTGTGTCTATGCCGGTGAGCCTGCTGTGCTGCGCGCCTGCGTCGGAAAGGGGGTACCGCTGCGCCCGCAGGGACCCGGAGGACTGGCGGAGCGGCTTCGTCGCGCCCAGGTGACCCTTGCCGGGGAAGGCTTCGGCGGGGTCGTGCTGATGAGCGGCGATAGCCCCACCGTGGAACCAGCGCTCATCGACGGCGTGATCTCCGCACTCCAGCGCCCGTCGGTCGATGTGGTGGTTGGCCCGGCCAGCGACGGCGGTTACACCTTGCTCGCGTCGCGGCTGCCGACACCCTCACTGTTCGCGGACATCGAGATGAGCACCTCGCGGGTGCTCGAGCAGACCTTGCACCAAGCCCGACGTTCGGGGCTGACCGCCGAGCTCATGCCCACCCGGCACGACATCGACACCGTTGACGACTATCACTCAGCACTGGCACGCGGCGAGTTGGCGTTCGCCCCCCGGACACGGGCCGCCTTCGACGCTGCTCTACCAGCAGCCGAGGGGAGTTCCAGGGAGCTCGCCGTCCCCGACCCGCTCGACTAGGGATTACAACTCTCGGACACCTCGTCGGCCCGCCACCTGTTGGACGAGCATGCCGCCTAGCGTCGAGGCCGAGATGGGGGACCGCCTAACGCGTGGGGGTGAACGATGACCCGTGGGCGCGAGCCTCACCAGGGCTGGAGCGCTAGGGCCGCCGCGACGCTGACGCTGCTGACCGTCCTGGCTTCCTGTTCCTCGCCGGCCACCGAGCCGGCGTCGAGTGCCGCCGGGGCAGCCGAGGACGGCGACGTGCTACGGATCGGCGTCGGCCCGGTGCTCCCGACTCCCGAGGAGACCCGCGCCGCGTTCACGCCCTTTGCCGAGCAACTCGCCATCGAGTTGGGATACGACGACTACGACTTGCAGGAAGCCACGGAGTGGGCTGGCATCGGGGTCGCCATCGCCAGCGAGCAAGTCGACATCGCCTGGCTCGGCCCGTGGGGGTACGTCCTGGCCCGCGACACCAATCCGGCCATCGAGGCCGTCGCCACCGTCAAGTACGCCGGCAAGCCGACCTACCACGCACTCATCGTCACCCGAGGTGGAAACGCGGAGGCGACGTTTCCCGACGACGCGGAGGGAGCGTCGCTGACGCTGGCCGACACCGGGTCGACCAGCGGCTGGCTCATCCCGATGCACACGATGCAGGAGGTCTGGGACATCGATCCGGAGACCTACTTCTCGGAGTTCTCGGAGGGCGGGACGCACGCAGCGAACGTCATCGCCGTGGTCGAGGGCAATGTCGACTACGCCAGCGACTTCGACCGGCACCTCGATGCCATGCTCGAAGAGGGCAAGGTCGCCGAGTCCGATGTTGCCGTCGTCTGGAAGTCCGACCCGCTGCCTAACGACGCGATCGCGGTCCGCCCCGGGCTGCACGACGCCACAGTTGACGCGCTGTCCGACTGGCTCGTGGGCCTGCCCCGCGACGAGGCGACCGCGCTGCTGCCCGACCCCTACGACGGCTTCGTGGCCGCCGATGACGCCGGATACGCCGTCATCGAGGAAGCAGGAGCCGCCCTGGGTCGCATCGATGGCGACTGACGAGCGACTCGCAGCGCAGCAGTGGCCAATCGTCACCCGGCGCTGGCGCGCGTTCGGCTGGATCGCGGCGCTCACCACCGTCTACGCCGTCAGCTGGCAACTCGTCGGCATCGATCTCGGCCGGGCCGCCGAAGGCCTGCCGCGTCTACTCGATTGGGGCGCCCGCGGCTGGCCGCCGGACTTCTCCAACCCTCAGGTGCTAGCCCTACGAGCCGCCGAGACCGTGGCGATGGCGACGCTTGGGACCACGATCGCCGCCGTCCTCGCCCTTCCTCTGGCATGGTTGGCAGCTGATGGGATCTCGCCCTCGAAGGCTGTGGCCGTCCCGATCCGATGGTGGTTCAACGCGTTGCGGGGGATCGACTCATTCATCTTCGCACTGATCTTCGTCGCGGCGGTGGGGCTGGGGCCCTTCGCAGGCGTCCTCGGAATCGGCCTGCACGTGTGGGGGTCGATGGCCAAGCTCTACGCGGAGTCCATGGAGACTGCGAACCTGCGCCCCTTCAAGGCCGCGGTGGCCTCGGGCGCCAACCGGTCCAAAGCCTTCGTGTTCGTCCTGCTTCCCGACGTCGTCCGCGACCTGCTGTCGGTGACGTTGTTCTGGTGGGAGTTCAATGTCCGAGCTTCGACGGTGCTCGGCATCGTCGGTGCTGGCGGCATCGGCCAGATGCTGAAGAACTCGATGGACCTGCTCGACTTCCCCCGGGTGGTCGCGGTCATCCTCGTCGTCCTCGCGCTGGTGACCGCCATCGATCAGGTCAGCGCCCTGCTCCGCCGGAGGGTCGCGTGAGCTCGCCCGTGCTAGTCGTCGAGGGCGTTCGCAAGCGCTATGGCGCACACCAGGTTCTGCACGGCGTCGACCTTGCCGTGGCCCCAGGTGAGTTCGTCGCCCTGCTGGGCCCAAGCGGCAGCGGGAAGACCACCTTGTTCGCGTGCCTCACCCGTCTCCTGGAGCCCGACGAGGGGCAGGTCACCGTAAACGGCCGGCCGGTGACCGGCACGCGGGGTCGAGGACTGGCCGCGGCCCGCCGCGAGATCGGCATGGTCTTTCAGCAGTACAACGTCGCCGAACGGCTATCGGCACTCGACAACGTGCTTGCCGGCCGGCTGACCCACCAGCCCACGTGGCGAGCCGCACTGCGTCGGTTCCCCGACGCCGATCGCCGGGCGGCGCTGGCCCAACTGCGCCTCGTCGGACTCGAAGCACTCGCCGCTCAGCCGGCTGGCACGCTCAGCGGCGGGCAGCAGCAGCGGGTTGCGATCGCCCGAGCACTCGCGCAGCAACCGCGGGTCCTGCTTGCCGACGAGCCCGTCTCAAGCCTCGATCCTGTCGCGGCCGAGGGCGTCCTCTCGACCCTTTCCGGCATCGCTGCCCGTGACCGCGTGGGGGTGCTGTGCAGCCTTCACCAGGAGCATCTCGCCACACGCTTCGCTACGCGCGTGGTCCGCCTGACCGCGGGAAGGATCGTCAACCCCGAGCCCTCCAACCCCGCACCGCAACGTTCAGCCTAGGCGGCGCGCACCATCCCCCAGTGGATGCACGCCGCCTGGCTGATGCGACAAGATCGGCACGTTCGGGTCAGCCCGCCTAGTCCTCGGGAGTCTCCTCGTCATCGGGAGTCTCCTCGTCATCGGGAGTCTCCTCGTCGTCGGGAGTCTCCTCGTCGTCGGGAGTCTCCTCCTCGACGGGCTCGTCGGCGGGGTCATCGTCGTTGGTCTCGCAGCCGGCGAGAGCCAGTAGCAGCGCGCTCGCAGCAGCGGCAGACGCAAGTCGTCGGCGACGCACGAAGGCCTCCTCAACTCGGCTCATGACGGCGGGAACCGTCATGGCGCAGGCTAGGAGGCAGGACGTTGGGTGGGCCGCTCGAGAGGGCCTCTGTCATCGGTCTGTAAGCCGCCGGTGTCCGCGCCGCTGGCGTCAGTTCCGGGGGATCGACGCAGAGCGTCACCCTCGTGCACCGGTAAGTGCAATCGGAACTCGCACCCTCCGGCGATGTTGCGGACCTGTAGCGCGCCGTCATAGGCCTCCGCAAGGCCCTGGGCGATCGTCAGGCCGAAACCTCCCCGGCTCGCCTGCTCCACGCCGCGGGCGGGCTCGCCCCTGTAGCCGGGGTCGAAGACGCGCGCTCGCACGTCCTCGGGGATCCCGCCACACTCGTCGGTCACCGAGATCGTTGCCCAGCCACCCTCGACGGCCAGTTCGACGGTGACCCGTCCGCCAGGCGGGGTCTCCCGGATCGCGTTCGACAACAGGTTGTCGAGGATCCGTGAGACCTCACGCGTGCCGACGTCCAGCTCGACGGGCTCGTCGATGCGCCCGTCGATGCGCACGCCATGGCGTGCCGCCACCGCCTCGGCGCCTGCCACAGCGTCAGACAGCAAGTCCCCGAGGGATACCCGTGCTCGCTCCACTTCGAGGGATCCAGAGTGGATGCGGCTCAGCGTGAAGAGGTCCTCGACCATGTCCGAGATCCGCTCGGCCTGCTCGCCCAGGCGCTGGTGGTAACGCGCGACCGTCTCGGGATCCTCTGCAACCCCGTCCTCGAGCGCCTCGGCCAACGCCCGGATGCCAGCCAGTGGGGTCCGCAGGTCATGGGAGAGCCATGCGACGAGCTCCCGCCGCGCCGCCTCCAGCTCTCGTTCGCGCCGGCGCGACAAATCGAGCCGGTTCCGGGTGGCTTCCAATTCGGCGACGAGGGTCGCGAACTCCTTGATCGGCGGCGAGGCGACCGGAGCGGTGGAGTCGTCCTCGAAACGCCGTGCGGTCGCCGCGAGGGAGAGCTGGGCCGCCCGCACGCGCTCGGCCAGGGTCAGCGCCACGAAGGCTCCCACCGTGCCGGCGGCGATGACGACCACCACGAACGAGTGCAGCTCTTCAGGTGGCAGCAGCATCGCGTACGCCGCTGCGACCGCGCCGATGGCGACGGCGCCGACCCCTGCGCCGACAACGATCGCCATCTGCACGCCGAACCTCGCCTGGCGCAAGCTGCGCAGCAGACCGGTGGCCGCAAGGCCCACGACGAGAGCTCCGCCACTGGCGATGCCGACGAGCCAGACCGCCTTGCCCGGAGGAACGCCGATGGCGATGCACACCAGGACCGTGACGGCAAGGCCGAGCACGGCCAGCACAGCCGCTTTGCCTGGCTTCACGTGACCACCCCATCGAGGCGATAGCCGACCCCCCACACCGTCCGGATCGTTCCGGGCGCGGAGGGATCATCCTCGAGCTTCTCGCGCAGTCGCCGGATGTAGACGGTGACCGTCGAGCGGTCCCCGTGACGGTACCCCCAGACCTGCTCGAGCAGCTCGTCGCGGGAGAACGCCACGCCGGGGTTGCGCAGCAGGAAGGCGAGCAGGTCGAACTCCCGCGCGGTAAGCGACACCTCCGTGCCACGGCGCGTGACCCGCCGTGCCCCCGGATCGAGCACGATCTCGCCCACCTGCAGTGGCGTGGCGGCCTGGGACTCCTGCATGTCCACACGCCGCAGGACCGCCCGGACCCGCGCCACGAGCTCCCGAGCGCTAAACGGCTTGCCGAGGTAGTCGTCGGCGCCGACGTCCAAGCCGACCAGGCGATCGTCAGCGTCCGACAGCGCGGAGAGCATGACGACCGGAACATCGAGCTCGAGTTGCAAGCGTCGGCAGACCTCCCACCCGTCGAGCCCCGGCAAGAGCAGGTCGAGCACCACAAGATCGGGCCGCCACCCGACCCCATAGGCGAGGGCCTCGGCACCGTCACCGACAACCTGCACCTTGGCCCCATCCCGTTCGAGGTAGCGCTGGGCAACCTCGGCGACGGTGACGTCGTCTTCCACGACAAGGATCGTGCGCCCCGCGAGCTCGCCCGCACGGGGCGAGGAGCCCCGACGAGGCTGAGGTGAGGGTGTGCCCGTGTTCATCATCGGTCACCGTGCACCGTACCGGCCAGGTCCGACATCACGGGTTACGGATCGCTGACAGGTGCGGCGGCCAGCTCCCGATCGTCGTCTGCGTACCAGCGGGCCAACGCCACAACGACCGAGAGCAGGCACGCTACCCCGACCAGCTCAAGGGACTCCTCGACCGGACCGTCGGCGAGGAGGAACCGAAAGTGCGCCGGCTCGAGGCCGGCGGCCATGTGCTCCGAGCCTGGCAGCAGCGCCTCGATCGTTCGCCCGATCCGCTCGTAGAGACTGCCGAGGTACACGCTGCTCTCGGCGCGGCCCCCGCCCACCCCACTGAGCGCTGAGCCGGCACCGGCGAACCCGTAGCTGGCGTACCCCAGGGCCAGGTACGGTCGGGACCCGCTTACCTCCCAGACGCTGCGGCCGTACCGCACCAAGGCGTAGATCAAGGGCCCAGCGAGAACCGTGAAGTACGGGATGTCGACGAGCGTGGCGGGATGCAGCCCGAGGACGAGCGCGTCGTCAACGGCCCGGCGGACGTACAACGCGATGATGTGGCGGACATCGCCGGCGTCCTCGATCAGCATCAGGGCGGCTCCGAGCCCCAACCACAGCAGGAACCGCCGATGACCCGCGTCACCGTCACCGTGGATGCGCGCCGCGAGGTACCACGCACCTCCGTAGGTGGCAGCGAGGCCAACCCACTGCAACCACTCGGTCGGGCGTCGGTTGAGGAACAGCGTCTGCCAGAGCGGCTCTTGAAGGTGCGCTCGCCAACCAAGCAGATCGAGCCCGTCGGAGACGAGGACCGCCCCCCAGGCGAGCGCAAGCCAGACCAGCGCCCCCGCGAGGATGCTCCCGGCGGATGCTGGGGGGCGCCGCACGATGGAAGGGCCGGTCGTCTCGCTGGCTACACGGGAGAGGCCACGCACGGCGGCGGCGGATTCAGAAGGCGACGACGAGCGCGAGCCCGGCGAGCCACCCGACCGCGGCCACCGTCACCGTCGGCGGCCACCGCAGTGGCGATAGCAGCAACCAGCCGCCGGTAGCGACCAGTCCGAAGAAGACCCAGAGCAGCACCGAGCCCCCACCGCTGCCCTGCGTGCCGTGGTAGGCGATCACGGTCAACGACGGGTGCGCTAGCCCCATGTTCATCTCCTCCCTGCGAGGGGTGGGCGGGAACGTCTAGCGCGGCAAGCCGGGCGCCGCCGGCACGTCGATCTCGGTGTCGACCAGATGGTTGAAGCCGGTGGTCAGGAAGGTGCGGGCCGCGTTGGCGAACGCTTCAAGCAGCTGATCGTCGCGCCACCCTGCATCCAGGGCACGCTGCCATGTGGCGTCCGTGACGTGGCCGCGGCCGTCGAACGCTTCGCGAGCGAACCGCACGAGCGCGTCGAGCGCCTCGTCGAAGCTCGCGCTGCCGCCGCGCAACTCCACTGTCTGGTCCTCGGTCAACCCAGCGGCCTTGCCCGCCATGGTGTAGGCCGACTGGCAGTAATGGCAGTCCTGGTAGCCGGCGATGGCCAGCCGGATGGCCTGCTTGTGGGTCTCGGTCAGCGTGGCGTGCTCAGCGAGCGCGCCCTCGAGGCCGGCGAAGCCGTTGAGCAGCGCAGGAGAGTGCGCCATCCCCCCAAAGATGTTGAGCAGCTTGCCCTTGGCCGCCTCGAGCTGCTTGAGGGTGTCGCGACTGGCTTCGGGGGCGGAGTCGACATCGTGAACGGGAATGCGGGGCATATGGCCTCCTGTGGGTTGGCGTGGACCAGCACCAAGCGGTGCGCCTGGGCGCGCGCCGCGGCGAGGGACTGGTCGTCGTCAGCCTCATCCGGGTCACGCGGAAGGAAACCCTGCTTGTCGGCGGCGCATTCCAGTCGAATGCCGCCCGCTGTCGTGGGGGTTGCCACGCGCGCGCAGATTCGTTCGGGCTGCGGCGACCGAGGGATGGAGCCTGTCCATGAGGCCACCGCGCGACGAATTGGCAACCGCCGCGCAGCGCAATGTCGCCTTCGGCGAGGGGGTCCACGGCACCCGGGGGGCGCAATGGTGGCAAATGGTCAGACCCGCG
>SLAO01000056.1 GCA_007126835.1 Nitriliruptorales bacterium
ACGGCGACCCCGACGCCGGGAGGCTGATCGCGATCGCGACCATCGACGAGCTGCTCGACAAGGTCGACAGCAAGTACACCCTCGTGCACCTCGCCGCGCGCAGGGCGCGGGAGATCAACTCCTACTACCACTCCCTCGGCGAGGGTCTGGGTCAGTTCACCCCTCCGCTGATCGAGTCGAGCTCGAACAAACCGCTGTCGATCGCGCTGGAGGAGATCGCGGGCGAGAAGATCGTCGTGCAGCACGCCAGCGACGCGCGGCGGGTGGCCGAGGAGCTGCTCGCCTCCGAGGGCGGCGACGCCGACATCGTCACGTTCGATCCGTCTGGCGCCCAGGCCACAGCCGAGGACGAGGACGCGGGCATCGTGGGCAGCGACGAGGGCGCCGAGGCGCCCGAGGTGGGCACCGACCTCGGCGGTGACGAGGCCGTCGCCGCGGCAGGAGCAACCACCGACCTCGAGGACTTGGTCCGCGACGTCCCCGACGTCGACGTCGACGCCGACGCCGACGACGCGACGGACGACCTCACCGCCGAGGACCCCGACGACGTGACGCCCCACGCGATCGACGACGCCACCGCGGACGAGGCGCCGCCCGCCGACGACAAGTAGCCCTCGCCCATGGCCACTGCCGCCGGGCCGCTGGCTGGCCGCCACGTCCTGCTGGGCGTCGCCGGCGGCATCGCCGCCTACAAGGCCGCCTCGCTGGCCCGGGCGCTGCGGCGAGCCGGGGCGACCGTCCAGGTCGTGCTGACGGCGTCGGGGGCGCGCTTCGTCACCAGCGAGACGTTCGCCGGGTTGACCGGCCGGCCGGCGCCCAGCGACGTCCTCGCCGATGCGCACGAGGTGGCCCACGTGGCCTACGCCCGCGAGGCCGACGTCGCCGTGTTCGCGCCGGCGACCGCCAACTTGCTGGCCAAGTTCGCCAACGGCCTGGCCGACGATCTGCCCTCGGCGGTGTTCACCTGCCTGACCTGCCCGGTCGTCCTTGCGCCGGCGATGCACACCGAGATGTGGCAGCACGCCGCCACGCAGGCCAACGTGGAGCTGCTGACGGCTCGCGGCGCGGTCATCGTCGGCCCCGACGACGGTGCGCTTGCGGGCGGCGACGAGGGACCGGGTCGCCTTGCCGACGAGGACGCGATCCTCGCGGCGGTGACCGGCGCGCTGGAGGCCTCCGGTGCGACGGTGGATCGCTCGGATGGCGCGGCTGATCGTTCGCTGGGCGGCGCGGCTGATCGTTCGCTGGGCGGCGCGCGGATCGTCGTGACCGCCGGCGGAACCCGCGAGCCGATCGACCCGGTGCGCTACATCGGCAACCGCTCGTCGGGCAAGATGGGTCACGCCATCGCGGACGAGTTCGCCCGCCGGGGGGCCGACGTGGACCTGGTCACCACTGCTGCTGACTTGCCGGTTCACGCCAACGCGCGAGCACATCGTGTGGAGACCGCCTTGGAGATGCGCGAGACGGTCCACCGCGTCGCCGCCGACGCCGCCGCGGTTGTCAAGGCCGCCGCGGTGGCCGACTACCGCCCGGCCACGCCCCACGCGCAGAAGCTGAAGAAGGGCACCGACGACCCGGACGCGGTGGTCCTGGTGCGCAACCCCGACATCCTGGCCGAGCTCGGCGCCGACAAGCGTGGCCGGGTGCTCGTCGGCTTTGCCGCCGAGACCGACCTCGAAGAAGAACGAGGGCGCGAGAAGCTCAAGCACAAAGGCCTCGACCTCATCGTCATCAACCGGGTGGACACCGCCGACGCCGGCTTCGGAGTCGACACCAACCGTGCGCTGCTGCTCGACGCCGACGGTGGCCGCGCCGAGGTCCCGCTGACCACGAAGGCGCGTCTGGCGCAGGTCATCTGCGACCGGGTCGCCGACCTGCTCACCCGGACCTCGGTTGGACCTGCCGACGCGGCTGGCGACACCCGTACCTCGGTCGAACCGGCCGACGCGGCTGGCGACACCCGGACCTCGATCGGACCGGCCGACGCGGCTGGCGACGGAACGGAGCACCCATGAGCCGACGCTTCCTGTTCACCTCGGAGTCGGTAACCGAGGGCCATCCCGACAAGATGGCCGACCAGATCTCTGACTCGGTGCTCGACCTCGTGTTGACCCACGACCCCGCCCCCGAGCGGGCTCGAGTCGCCTGCGAAACACTCGTAACCACGGGGCTGGTGATCGTCGCGGGCGAGGTCTCGACCCAGACGTACGTCGACATCAACAAGGTGGTCCGCGACACGGTCACCGGCATCGGCTACGACAGCGCCGAGGCCGGCTTCGACGGTCACACGTGCGGCGTCCTCGTGGCCCTCGACGAGCAGTCGCCCGACATCGCCGGCGGGGTCGACAAGTCCTGGGAGATGCGGCACGGCGCGGGCGGCGACGATCTCGACGCGCTCGGCGCCGGCGACCAGGGGATGATGTTCGGCTACGCCACCGACGAGAGCCCGTCGTCGATGCCGATGCCGATCCACCTGGCCCACCGGCTCGCCGAGCGCCTCGCGTCGGTGCGCCGCCAGGGGCTCGTGCCCTATTTGCGTCCGGATGGCAAGACGCAGGTCACGGTCGCCTACGAAGGGGGCCGGCCGGTGCGCGCCGAGCGTGTGTTGATCTCGACCCAGCACCGCCCCGACATCGACACCGACACGTTGCTGACGCCCGACCTCGTCGAGCACGTCGTCGAGCCCGTCATCGGCGAGCAGGTCGAATGGGACCAGGCCGAGGTCCTGGTCAACCCCTCCGGCCGGTTCGAGCTTGGTGGGCCCCAGGCAGATGCCGGGGTCACCGGTCGCAAGGTGATCGTCGACACGTACGGCGGCATGGCGCGGCACGGCGGCGGCGCGTTCAGCGGGAAGGACGCCACCAAGGTGGACCGCTCGGCGGCCTACGCCGCCCGGTGGGTGGCCAAGAACGTGGTCGCGGCGGGGCTGGCGGCCAAGGCCGAGCTCCAGGTGGCGTATGCGATCGGCGTGTCGCACCCGGTCAGCATGCACCTGGA
>SLAO01000117.1 GCA_007126835.1 Nitriliruptorales bacterium
ACTCGCTGTGCGCCGACGTGGACTTCCTCATCCGTCCTGGCGGGCTCGAGGCGCTGGCCGAGGAGTACGCCATCGACCTCGAGCGCCTGCCGCGACAGCCAGCCGACGACGAGGAGCAAGTAGTCGAGGCGGTGGCCGACGGCCGCTGCTTCGCCGGTCTGGTCACCGCGACCTCTGGCGAGGCGCACGCCGCCGACCTCGTGACCGTCAGCGACGACCTCGGGGTCCTACCGGCGTTCGTGGCGGCGCCGGTCGTGCGGGCCTCGTCGCCCGGGGATCGGGAGGAGGTCGCCGCGGCGCTCGCACCGGTGATCGAGTCGTTGGACACCTCCACGCTCGCGCGGCTCAACGCCGAGCGGGTGGACGGCGAGGCGTCCGACGTGCTCGCTGAGCGCTTTCTGGACGAGGTGATCGACGCCGCATCGGCACAGTGAGCCGGAGTTGACATCGGGACGCCTCGAGCGTACGGTGGCTGTGTCGAACATCAGTTCGCTTTGCCGTAGACCGATGCTCGACGCACGGTCAGATGGCGGTCGGGATGCGAGGGGAAGGCGCGTCCCGACCCCATCTGGCTCCGAACGCCTTCCCGCAGGATCCGGACACGGCCGGCTCACCACGCATCGAGCCGCCGAGGGAGGGCTCAAGGGCGTGACCAAGCGCTTTCGGGAACCAGTAGAGGTGCTCGAGACCCGCAGAGATGCCCGCGGCGCAGACGGCTTCGTGCCGGTCGCGTTCCGCTGGCGAGGCCGGATCCACCACGTCAACGGGGTGCTGGGGCACTGGCGCGAGGACGCCCGCTGGTGGGTGGGCGGTGGCGTCACCGTTCCGCAGCGTGACCTCTGGCGTCTCGAGATCGTCGGCGGTAATCCGATCGTGTGCGAACTCGTGCAAGAGGACGGCAGCTGGCGCGTCGACCGCATCTGGGACTGATGCGGCGGGTCGTCGCGGCTGCTGACAACCCGTAGCCTGCCCTGGTCCCCTCTGCGCGTCATCCTTCCTGTCCGGAGCCGCCATGCCCACCCCGCCCGAGTCCCGCCGGGCACCGGTGGATCATCCGATCCTCGAGGTGCTCGCTGCCCGATGGAGCAGCCGGGCGATCGACCCGGACCGTCCGCTGGACCCATCCACGCTCCACCGGGTGCTCGAAGCCGCCCGCTGGGCACCTTCCTCTGGCAACGCCCAACCGTGGCGCTATGTCGTCTTCGACGAGCGGGTGCCCGCGGCGCTCGAGCAAGCTCGGGACTGCCTCTCTGCGGGCAACGCGTGGGCGCGGCGGGCCCCGGCGCTGCTGCTGTCGGTCGCCGTCCGCTCCTGGCCCCCTCGACCGGGCAAACCTCCACGGGACGGGCACAACCCCCACGCCGTGCACGACGTGGGTGCCGCCTCGTTCGCTCTCATGCTGCAGGCGACCGCCGAAGGTCTCGTCGTCCATCAGATGTCGGGCTTTGACCGCGAACTGGCCCGGGATGCGTTCGCCGTCCCGGCTGACGCCGAGCCCATGGCGATGATCGCCCTTGGCCATCCCGGCGACCCCGCGCAGCTGCCACCCGACCTCGCACAGCGGGAAGCCCGGCCCCGGGTGCGCCGGCCGGTACACGAAACCGCCGTTCTCGGTGGCTTCCACGGGCCGGGACTGACGCTCGACCCCCCTGCCGACGGACCCTCTGGCGGGCTAGGGTAGGGCACCGATCGAGTTCTTTGGTGCCGTGCTGACCGTGCGGCAAACGCGAACCCGCGCCCGGGCCGATCGCCCGGCCGTTAACGCAGGAGACGCCATGAGCGACGACGTACGCCCCGAAGAGCAGGTCCTCCTCGACGGTATCCCCACGCAGCTGCCTGACGTCGACCCGGCGGAGACGGCCGAGTGGCTCGCTTCGCTCGAGTCGGTCGTGGAGCACCACGGGACCGACCGCGCCCGCTACCTGCTCCTGCGCCTGCTCAAGCGGCAGAACGCCCTCGGGGTCGGGGTCCCCTCGCTCACCTCGACGGACTACATCAACACGATCCCCCCCGAGCAGGAGCCGGAGTTCCCCGGCGACGAGGAGATGGAGCAGCGCATCATGCGGCTGGTCCGGTGGAACGCGGCGGTCATGGTCAGCCGCGCCAACCGGCCGGAGCTGTCGCTGGGAGGGCACATCGCCACCTACGCCTCGGCTGCCACCTTGTACGAGGCCGGGTTCAACCACTTCTTCCGCGGCAAGGCCGACGACGCCGGCGACCAGATCTTCTTCCAGGGGCACGCATCCCCGGGGATCTACGCCCGCGCCTACCTCGAAGGTCGTCTCAGCGAGGAGCAACTCGACCTCTTCCGGCAAGAGGAGCACCCCGAGGGTCTGGCCAGCTACCCGCACCCGCGCAACATGCCGAAGTTCTGGGAGTTTCCCACCGTGTCGATGGGCCTTGGCGCGATCGGCTCGATCTACCAGGCGCGCATGAACCGCTACCTGCAGCACCGAGGCTTTGCCGACACCTCCGGCTCGCGCGTCTGGGCGTTCCTCGGCGACGGCGAGATGGACGAGCCCGAGTCGATTGGGGCCCTACCGGTCGCCGCGCGTGAGGGTCTGGACAACCTGACGTGGGTGGTCAACTGCAACCTCCAGCGCCTCGACGGTCCGGTGCGGGGCAACGGCAAGATCATCCAGGAGCTCGAGAGCGTGTTCCGGGGCGCCGGCTGGAACGTCATCAAGGTGCTGTGGGGCCGCAAGTGGGACATGCTGCTCGAGAACGACGAAACCGGCGCGCTCGTCGAGAAGATGAACATCACGCCGGACGGGCAGTTCCAGACCTACACCGCATCCGACGGCAGCTACATCCGCCAGCACTTCTTCGACAGCCCCGAGCTGCAGCGCCTGCTCGACGCCTCGGGCTTGACCGAAGCCGACCTCCCGGTGCTCGACCGCGGCGGCCATGACTACCGCAAGGTCTACGCGGCGTACAAGACCGCGGTCGAGCACACCGGCCAGCCGACGGTGATCCTGGCCCA
>SLAO01000092.1 GCA_007126835.1 Nitriliruptorales bacterium
CGCCAGGGCGGTCGGCGCCGGGGCGGTCGGCGCAGCCGCGTTGGCCCTGCACGCTGCCCGCAACGCCCGGCTGCTTCGGGTGCCCCCTCCGGTCGCGCGGCGAGCAGTGCGAACTGCGCCGGCCGAGGGCGCGGTGACCCGGACGGGAACCGACGTCGCCCACCGTCCCCGCGTCAGCGTTCTGATCCCCGCACGCGACGAAGCCGACCGAGTGGGATCGTGTGTGCGGGCCGTGCTGGCCAGCCGAGGCGTCGACTTCGAGGTGTGCGTCCTCGACGACAGCTCGGCCGACGACACCGCCGGTGTGGCTCGTGCCGCTGCGGCGGGCGACATGCGCCTGCGGCTGCTGACCGGCCCCTCGCTGCCTGCCGGCTGGCTGGGAAAGCCGCACGCGTGCCAGCAGCTAGCCGAGGCCGCCCGTGGCGAGGTGCTGGTGTTCCTCGACGCCGACGTCGAGCTCGCGCCGGACGGCCTTGCCCGCACCGTGGCAGCCGTCGACTCCGGACCCTACGACCTTGTGTGCCCGTACCCTCGCCAAGTCGCCGAAGGGCCGGGACCCCGGCTGCTGCAACCGTTGCTGCAGTGGTCCTGGTTGACGTTCCTGCCCCTGGGTGTGGCCGAGCGCCACCCTCGGCCCTCACTGGTCGCCGCCAACGGGCAGCTCGCCGCCTGCCGCGCCGCCCATTACCACCGGGCCGGCGGCCACGCGGCGGTGCGTCACGCGGTGCTCGACGACCTCGAGCTCGGGCGCGCCTTCGTTCGCGCCGGCTTGATCGCCGGCGTCATGGACGGCACGGACGTGGCCGCCTGCCGGATGTACCGGTCGTGGGCAGAGACGCGCGACGGCTACGCCAAGAGCCTGTGGGCAGCGTTTGGCTCTCCGGCTGGGGCGGGCGGGGCGGCCGCCCTGCTCGCATGGTTGTTCGTCCTGCCCCCGCTCGCAGGTGTCGTGGGGTTGTTGAGACGGCGTCCCCGGCTGGCCTTGCCAGGGCTTGCCGGCTACGCCGCCGGGGTGGCCGGGCGGATGATCGCCGCGTCTCGAACCGGCGGTCGCGTGGGCGACGCGTACGCGCATCCGGTCAGCGTGGCAGCCCTGCTGTGGCTGCTTGGCCTGTCCTGGCAGCGAAGGCTCCGGGGCCAGCTCGAGTGGCGCGGCCGCTCGGTGGCACCGCCGCTTGGCGGGGCACCCTCACCGCCGCGTGCTCAGTGAGGTCTGAGTTCGTGGCGGACGTGGCAGACGCGGGCACGGTGACCCGGTGAGCCGGGTGGTCGTGATCGGCGCAGGCGTCGGCGGCTTAGCCGCCGCCGCTCGACTGGCAGCGGCCGGCCACGAGGTCACCGTCTACGAGCAGGCCGAGACCGTCGGCGGCAAGCTCGGAGTCCACCGCCGTGACGGGTTCACCTTCGACACCGGCCCGTCCCTGCTGACCATGCCCCACGTGCTCGCCGACACGTTCGCCGCCACGGGGGCCAGCATGGACGGGCGGCTCGACCTGGTTGCCGTCGATCCGATCGCGCGCTACCAGTTCGCTGACGGGGCGCACGTTGACGTGCCGGCTGATCCGCACGCTCGCGAAGCCGCGCTCGACGACGGCCTGTCGCCGGGCGCCGGTCGTGACTGGGCGCGTTTCCTCGAGCGTGGACGGGCGATCTGGCACGCGGTGGAGCAGCCCTTCCTGCGTCAGCCCGTCGACGCTGCCGCGCTGGCTCGACGCCTGCGGGACCTGCCGACCATCGCTCCCGGGTGGACGTTACGGGGGCTGGCTCACAGCTACCTGGCCGACCCGCGCCTGCGCATGATGGCGGATCGGTACGCCACGTACGCGGGCAGCGATCCCCGGCGCGCGCCAGCGGCGCTGGCCACCATCCCGTACATCGAGTCGGCCTACGGCGCCTGGTACGTGCGCGACGGTCTGGGCACCGTCGCGCACGCCCTCGCGGGGCGCGCCCGCGAGCTCGGCGCGGCCGTGCACACCGAAGCCGAGGTCACCGCCGTGGAGACCGCCGGGACGGGGGTCCCCGGAACCCGGGTCTCCGGCGTCCGGGTCCGCGGCGCGGGGCCAAGCGGCACGCGGGAGGAGCGGCTACCAGCCGACGTGGTCGTGGCCAACGTCGATGCGACGCACCTGTACGGCGGATTGCTCAGCGGCTCCCGAACTGCCCGCCACCACCGGAGGCTGACCCGCCGAACGCCATCGCTGTCGGGATTCGTGCTGCTGCTCGGCGTCCGCGGCCACACGCCCGGGATCGCGCACCACAACGTGCTGTTCCCGGCCGACTACGACGCCGAGTTCGATGCGCTGTTCGGCCGGCACCCCCGCCCCGTGCCCGACCCCACGCTCTACGTGGTTCGTCCCGACGATCCAGCGGTGGCCCCCGTCGGTCACGAGGCGTGGTTCGTGCTCGCAAACGCGCCAGTGCAAGGACGCGTGGACTGGCGGGAACCCGGTGCAGCGAAGCGCTACGCCACCCACCTGCTAAGCGTCCTGGCCCGTCGTGGCATGGACGTGACCGACCGCCTGGTCTTCCTCGAGACCCGCTCCCCGGCCGACCTCGCAGACCGCACCCGCGCGGTAGGGGGCGCGATCTACGGCACGGCTTCGCACGGGCCGCGAGCGGCGTTCCTTCGCCCGGCCAACGCCTCACCGATCAAAGGCCTTCACCTCGTCGGCGGGTCCGCGCACCCCGGCGGCGGGGTCCCGCTCGTCCTGCTGTCCGCCGCGATCGTGGCTGAGCAGGTGGGGCCGGCGTAGCGAGAGCACGGGCGGCCGGGAGCTCGGCGGTAAAGCGCGGCAGGTGGGCTCAGGGTGCTGCGCAGGGGCCTGCTCACCGTGGCTGCTCGGACTTGTCGGGCGGCGGCTCGTCGGGCGGGCCCCAGCCTCCCCCGCCGGGCGTCGCCACCCGCACTCGGTCTCCGGCGTGCAGCGTCCACGTGCCCTTCGACGGCACCGGCTCCTCGGTGCCGTCGGCACGCACGATCGCGTCGCGGCCAGCCGCGCCGGCGCCGCCGCCGGCAAGCCCCCAAGGCCCTCGCCATCGCCGCTCGCCCTGCAGCGTCAGCACGGCCTGAGGGCAGGTGACCTCGACCTCCCGGACGACGCCGTCTCCGCCGCGGTGACGCCCTTGCCCGCCCGAGTCCGCGCGCAGCTCTGCTCGCCGGACCCGAAGGGGGTAGGCGAGCTCGAGCGCCTCGGCCGGGGTGTTGCGCGTGTTGGTCATCCCGGTGTGCACCCCCGACATCCCGTCGCGGGTCGGGGTGGCGCCCTCGCCGCCGGCGATGGTCTCGTAATAGCTGAACGCCGGGTCGGCGGACCCGAGCAGCAGGTTGTTCATGGTGCCCTGACTGGCCGCGGGAACGCGCTCGGGAAGCGCCTGGGCGAACGCTCCGAGCAGCACGTCGACGATGCGCTGGCTGGTCTCGACGTTGCCAGCCGCGACCGGGGCCGGCGGCGCCGCGTCAACGATCGTGCCTGGGGCCGTCACCACGTCCAGCGCTCGGTAGCAGCCCTCGTTGGGGGGTGCGTCAGGGTCGGTGAGCATCCGGAACACGAAGAACGCGCTGGACTGGGTCACCGCGCGGACCGCGTTGAGTGGTGCGGCGACTTGACCTCCCGAGCTGCGGAAATCCGCGGTCACGGCGTCCCCGTCGACCGTGAGCGTGACGGCGATCTCGACCCCGTCGCCGACCTCGAGCAAGTCTGTGAACGCATAGACCCCGTCGGGGATCGCGGTCACTGCGGCGCGCACCCGCCGGTCGGTGTAGTCGCACACCGCCGTCATCGCTCGGGCCAGCCCCTCGATACCGTAGCGGTGACCCAGCGAAGCCAGCCGCTGGGCGCCGACGTGGTTGGCGGCGAACTGCGCGCGCAGGTCACCGCGCCGCTCGTCAGGGGTCCGGCTGTTGGCAGCGATCAGCCCGAGGACGTCCTCGCGGACCCCGTCGGCGTCGGCAACGATCACCGGCGGGATCCGGACACCCTCCATGGCGATGTCGGTGGCCGAGGCCGGCATCGATCCTGGCGCCGCGCCGCCGACGTCGGCGTGGTGCGCGCGGTTGGCGACGTAGCCAAGTAGCCGGCCGTCTTCGTCCCCGACAGCCGCCACGAGGGTGAGGTCGGGAAGGTGTGTGCCGCCCTGGTACGGGTCGTTCAGGGCAACCTGCACGCCGGGCGCCAGCCGGTCGCCGAAGGCGTCGATCGCGGCGATGACCGAGGCTGGCATCGCGCCCAGGTGGACCGGGATGTGCTCGGCCTGGGCCACCATCGCCCCACGAGCGTCGAAGACGGCGGCCGAGCAGTCGGCGCGCTCTTTGATGTTCGGCGAGTACGACGCCCGCCGCAACGCGGCTCCCATCTCGTCGGCCACCCCGGCCAGGGCGTGGCGCACCACCTCGAGCTCGACGGCGCTGAGGTTGTTCCCGCTCCGCCCTTGGCTGCTCCGCCCTTGGCTGCTCCGCCCTTGGCTGCTCCGCGCTTTGCCGCGCCGCCCCTGGCCGTCGGGCCCCTCGCGCTGGTCACTCATCCCAGGTCACCACCAGGTTTCCCACGGCGTCCACGAGGGCGCGCTCGCCGACACCCAGCAGCGTGGTGGTGTCGGACTGCTCGATGAGCGCCGGTCCTTCGATCGCATCGTGGGGGGTCATGCCTGCTCGATCACAGACCCGGGCGGTGACCGCCTCGCCACCGATGTGGATGCGCCGCCGACGGTCGGGTCCAGCCTTCCCCTGATCCCACGCGCTGGGCAGAGCCTCAAGCGCCGGGTCGGCCTCAGCGACCACCCTCGCGGTGACGATGTGCACGGGCTCGTTCGTCATCGCGTACCCATAGGCGGTGCGGTGCGCACGGTGGAACGCACCCGCGACGTCGCCGTCGGGGGGGATGTCGATGCGCAGCTCGTGTGACTGGCCGGCATACCGACAGTCGGCCACGCGCGTCGAGGTCGGCTCCGCGCCCGGCCGCTGCCGGCGCAACTCGGCGATGGCTTCGCGTTCGAGCGCCGTCCAGACATCGGCGATGTCGTCCGACGGGCTGGACATGACCGTGCGCATAGCCTCGTAGCGCAGCGGCGCCAGTAGCAGGCCGAGGGCCGACAGCACCCCGGGGGCTGGGGGGATCACGACGGCTGCGCACCCCAACTCGCGGGCCAGCGCGGTGGCGTGCAGCGGGCCCGCTCCGCCGTAGGCGACCAACGCGAGGTCGGCCGGGTCCACGCCTCGTTCGGTGGATACCCGCCGCAGCGCCCGCGCCATCGTCGCCCTGACCACGGTCAGTACGCCCGCAGCCCCATCCGCCGCGTCAGACAGCCTGGTGATCGCGCGTCGGGCGGCGGCGACGTCGAGTCGCAGCCCCCCTCCGAGTTCACGGTCAGGGTCGAGGTGGCCGAGGACGGCGTGGGCGTCGGTCACCGCCGGCTCGGTGCCGCCGCGGCCGTAGCACGCCGGCCCGGGAACGGCGCCGGCCGACCTCGGCCCCACCCGCAGCGCTCCGCCGGGATCGACCCAGGCCAGCGATCCGCCTCCGGCACCCACGGTGTGGATGGCCACGGCCGGGGTGCGAAACGGCATCCCATCGATCGCCGCGTCGGTGGCGATCTCCGGTCGGCCGCTGCGGATCAGGCAGACGTCGGTCGAGGTGCCCCCCATGTCGAACGCGATCGCGTCGTCGAATCCCGCCGAAGCCGCGACCGCACCGGCTGCGACCACGCCGGCGGCCGGCCCCGATAGGAGGGTGTGCACTGGCGCCGCGGCGGCGAAGTCGAGCCCGGCGGTCCCACCGCCCGAGGTCATCACCGTGATGCCCGTCTGGGGCAACCGGCGGTCCAACTCCGCGAGATACCCCTGCATGACCGGTGCGATCGCGGCGTTGAGCACGCAGGTCGAGGCTCGTTCGTACTCGCGGAACTCGGGGAGCAACGCGCTGCCGCGGGTCACCGGGACGCCCAGGCGTCCGGCCAGCGCGTCGGACAGGCGCCGTTCGTGGTCGTCCGCGGCGAAGCCGAACAGCAAGCTCACGGCCACCGAGTCGGGCTCGAGGGCGGCCACCGCGTCGACGACCCGCTCGACCTCCTCGTGGGTGAGCGGGACCAGCGGCTCCCCGTCGGGCAGGGTGCGCTCGTGCGCGGTGACCGTCCCCGCTGCGAGGTGAGCGGTCCTCGTCACGCTGAGGTCGTACAGCGAGGGGCGATCCTGACGGGCGATGCTAAGCACGTCGGCGAAGCCGTCGGTGGTCACGAGCACCGTTCGGGCGATCTCGCGTTCCAGGACGGCGTTGGTGGCCGTGGTCGTCCCGTGGGCCATGACGGCGACCCGGTCGGACGCGCCGGCCCCGAGCCGCAACCCGTCGAGGACACCGTCGACCTGGTCGCTCGGGGTGGTCGGGACCTTCACCGCACGGGGTCGAGCGGTCAGGACCACGACGTCGGTGAACGTGCCGCCAACGTCGACGCCGGCGGTGGCGGTAGCGGCGGCGGGGCTGACGCTGGAGTCCTCGCCCGGTTGCTCGCTCACTGACGCTGTGCCTTGGTGACGGTGGGCAGATGCCTGCCGATGCGCTGGTCAGCGATCCGTCGCCTGATCGGTGTGCGGGTTTTTGCCCTCGGCACGGCAGTGCTCCTTCTGGCCAGCCGGCGTCGTGATCGGTGTGCGGCCGGACTCATCCTGCCGCACCGTCGCCATCGTCGGCGAGCGCCCGTCGCAACGCGATCAGCAACTGCACGAGTCCGACCGCGCTCAGCGCCGCGAGGATCGCCAGTGCGACACCGGCTGCCTCGGACGCCCTTTGGGGGACCGCGCCGGCGACCACCAGGCCAATGCCGCAGGCCAGGACGCGGGTCGGGCGCTCACCCACGGTGACGGCGCCGACCTCACCCGCCCCGGCGTGGCTGCCGCGAGCTCGGGCGTACTCGTGCAGCAGCACCGCACCGCCCACGGCCACTCCGAGCAAGGGCCACGCGCCGAGCAGCACCAGGGCCGCCACGTAGCCGAGGTCGGCCACGCGATCCACCAGCGAATCTAGGAGGTACCCCCATCGGCTCCCGCGCGAGGTCATGACCGCGACGGCTCCGTCGAGCCCGTCGATCACCCCAGACAGCGTCACGAGCAACGCCCCCACCAGCGCCCACCGACCCCCCGCGGCGGCACACACGAGCGCTCCCGCGACCGGCCACAGCGCGAACGTCGTGATCGCGTCGGGTGCGACCCCGCGCCGCGCCAGGGGGTGGGCCACGCGGTGCACCACCGTCAGCCAGCCCCGCACCCAGACGTTGGCGCTGGGGTCGTAGTCCCCATGGGCGGCGCGCCAGCGCTGCAGGTACTCGGCACGGCCGGGCACGGCCTCCGTGGGCGGCGTCGCGAGCATCCACGCTGCCACGAGGTGGACGAGCGCGGCCGCGGCGACGATCCCCCCGAGCAGCCCAGCGTCCATTGCGCGACCATACCCAGCGGCTCAAGCAGGTCGCGCAACGCGTCGCTGTGGGGCGGTCGCCTCGATCGTGGTGACTGGGGCTGCCCGGAGCCGGTCTGTCCCGGGGGCGCGGATCGGCCGGCCGCCGAGCGCCCGCTTGTCGCGAACGCCGCCCCGAGCGGACGTCAACGCGACACGCCACCCGCTCGCCGGGCCGGCCAACCGAGGCGGGACTGGTGACCCCGATCGAACGCCCCCAGTAGGATCCTGGTTCGCCCGAGAGATGCCCGGCCGGCGGGAGGCGCGACACGGATGCAGCTGGGGATCAACCTCGCCTACTCGGGAGCGGCCATGGCCGAGGTCCTCCCATTGGTGCAACACGCCGACGCGGTGGGCATCGACAGCGTCTGGGCGGCCGAGGCCTACGGCGCCGACGCCGTGTCGGTGCTGGCCTACCTCGCGGGCCAGACGAGCCACATCAAGCTGGGCAGCGGGGTGTTGCAGATGCCGGCGAGGACGCCGGCGAACACCGCGATGACGGCGATGACCCTCGACGCGCTGTCCAACGGACGTGTCCTGCTGGGCCTGGGAGTATCGGGTCCGCAGGTCGTCGAGGGGTGGCACGGAGTGGCCTACGGGCGCCCGTTGGCACGGACCCGTGAGTACGTCGACATCGTCCGCAAGATCGTCGCCCGCAGCAAACCGCTGGCCCACGAGGGGCAGGAGTACCGCATCCCCTATGACGGGCCGGACGCCACGGGTCTGGGCAAACCGCTGAAGTCCATCCTGCGGCCAGTACGCCCGCACATCCCCATCTACCTGGCTGCGATCGGCCCGAAGAACACCAGGTTGACCGCCGAGATCGCCGACGGGTGGCTGCCGCTGTTCTACTCGCCCGAACGGGAGGAGACCCTGGTCGAGCCGCTCGACGCGGGTTTGTCCGCCGCCGGTCGCTCGGCAGACGATCTCGACATCGCCGCTGCGGTTCCGGTGGTCGCCGGCGCTGACCTGGCGGCGTGTCGGGACGAGGTCCGACCGCTGTTCGCGCTGTACATCGGCGGCATGGGGGCCCGTGACCGCAACTTCTACGCCGACCTCATGATCCGGTACGGGTTCGAGGAGGCCACCCGTAAGATCCAGGACCTGTTCCTGGCCGGCCAGCGTGCCCAGGCCGCCGCAGCGGTCACCGACGAGATGATCGACGAGATGGCGCTCGTCGGGCCCATCGAGCGGATCGTCGACCGCCTCGAGGCCTGGAAGCAAAGCCGGGTCGGGACGCTCGTCCTCGGCACCCACCAGGCCGAGATCCTCGAGCCGCTGCGCGCCGCGGTCAGGTGACGAGCCCTCCGCCATCGGTTTGCCCGCGAGCCCCCTCCCAGCGACCGAGCAGCGCGGACGCTCCGCGGGCTCGGGGTCGGCTCGGGGTCGACTTGCTCATCGGCTCCGCGCTTGGGTCGCTGGCTCACCGTATTGCCTCGGGGTTCGTTGGCTCACCGGTTCGGCGCTCGATCCACTGCGTCAACCGGCTCGGTAACGGTGCTAGGCGGGCGACGCCGCCCCGCAACCTTCACAAATGCCTCGCGACTGGTACATCTGCACGGGCTTTCGTGCAGATGTACCAGTCGCGTCCGGATTGTGATGCTTCAAGGGGCGCCAAAGGGCATCGTCGGCACCCATTGAGCGGTAACGAGCCGGGTTTGTCCCATTTCTACGGGGCACGACGGCGCCGCCGGCAAACCGATGAAGTCGTGGCGAGCCCGGATTGCCCCGATTTCTGGGCACCGGCGCCGACGGTCCTCGGTCGAGCAAGCCCATCGAGCGGCGCCGACGCCTGATCCAGCCGCCGCCGACACCCCATCGAGCGGCAGGGTCCGCGTTGTCCCCCAGCACCCGGCCGCACCCAGTGCCACCCAAATCGGTCAGCGCAATGGCCGCGCCCGCACCCAACTGCCCGCCGCGTCAAGTTGCGCGTCACGGTGCAGGCCAGCTTGCGTCAACGCCTCGTCCAGGGCCTCGTCATCGACCGCTTCGCCCTCGAAGTGCTGGGTCCAGGTGCGGTCACCGAGCCGGTAGACGACCTCTCCGCTAAACGTGTCGGCCTGCCAGCCGGCCACGGACATGGTGATCTCGACGTCGCCGATCCGCCCCGTCTGGACATCCAGGTTCCGGAGCCAGCCGACCGGGTAGCGCTGCACCAGCACCACCCCGCCGGCGGCGACGTGACGCGCGCACGCGGCGAGCAGGGCGTGACGCCGTTTGCGGCCGATCACGTTGATCAGGTGGCTCATCAGCAAGACGACGTCGAAGCGGCGAGGCAGGTCGAGGTCCTCGATGCGCGTGACCACGCCCTCGACGTCATCGCGCAGTTGGGCGATCATCGCCTCGGACTCGTCCACACCGACGACGTCGTGCCCGAGGTCGGCCAGCTGATGCGCGATGCGGCCGGCGCCACATCCCAAGTCCAGGACGGAGGCGCTGAAGGGGATCTCCGCGTCGATGAGCGCCGCGTCGTCGCGTCCCGGCGCGACGAGGTACACCGCCACCGGTGAGCCGTCGGGCGCCACGGCCTCGGCGAGATCCGCACCCCCACCGGCGGGCACTCCGACAACTGGCTCGACAACAGGCTCGACGGCAGATTCGGCGTCTTCCGGCCAGGTCATGCCGGCGGATCCAAGCCCAGAAGTCGAGCCCCGTTGTCGTGGCACACCGCACGCAGCCACTGGGCACCGAGGCCCAGCGCAGCCAAGCGCTCGACTTGGTGAGCATAGCTGTGCGGCACGTTCGGGTAGTCCGAGCCCAGGACGACGCGGTCAGGGTGGTCGGCGAGCTCGTCGAGGAGATGGGCGGGGTAGGGGCTTGCCAGTCGCTCGTCCATGAAGGTGGTGAACGTCATCGTCGTGTCCAAGTGCACGTGCTCATAGGCCAACGCCAGGCGCCAGAATGCCTCGTACTCCGGACCGCCCATGTGCGCGATGACCGCCACGAGGTCAGGGTGCCGGGCCAGCACCTCGGCGAACACCGCCGGTCCGGTCCACCGACCCGGACGCGGCCCCGATCCCACGTGAACGACCACAGGGACCCCTGCGGAGGCCAACCGAGCCCAGACGGGCTCGAGCCGGGCATCACGAGGGTCGTACCCACCCACTTCGACATGGGCCTTGAACACGCGCGCTCCACCGTCGAGTGCCTCGGCCACGTCCCGATCGGCACTCGGCTCCGCGAAGAACGTTGCCGAGGGCACGCACCCGGGCACGCGACTGGCAAAGGCCGCGCACCAAGCGTTCAACCAGGCGGCCATCCCCGGTTTGTGGGGGTAGCACAAGCTCGTGAAGGCCCGAACCGCCATCGCCTCGAGGCGACGGACGCGCTCGTCCTCGTCGTAGCGGTACTGCACAGACCACCCCCCCGGAACCTGGTCGAAGAACGCCCAGACCTTGTCGAGCACGTTGCCGGGCATGAAGTGCGTGTGGATGTCAACGAGGCCGGGGACGCCCAGTCGTGCGGCGAATGCGGGAACCTCAAGGTCGGCTTCGGGGCCCCGCACCATGAGGCGGCAGCCTAGCGCCCCGTGGTTGTCGAGGAGGATCCCGTCGGCCCCCATGACCCGGCCACCGTGTCCAAGTGGGCGATCACCGCCTCGACCAACCGCCCGTCGTGTGAGAAGAACCCGTCCCACATTCGAGCGGCGCCCGACCCGTTCACGTTGGTCTCGAACCCCACGAGCGCAGTGGGCGCGGGTCGGCGCGCCACCAGGTACCACTGGTTCTCGAGCCGGTCGGGATCCGCTGGCAGCTCGACCCAGCGCAGCGGAGCGTCGGTGTCCGGACACCCCGTCCCGAAGGCGA
>SLAO01000039.1 GCA_007126835.1 Nitriliruptorales bacterium
CACCAGCAGCATCATCCCTGGCTGGCGGTCGCGCAGCTCCGAGAGCGCGCCGGAAAGGAACGGCCAACCCCCGTAGGCGAAGACGACGGTCCCCAGCACCGGGGCCAGCAGTTCCGAGCCGGGGAAGGTCGGCGCCGTGTAGTTGAACCACTCTTGGATGCTTTCGGCCCACACCACGATCGGCACGGTCAGCACCAAGGCGACCCAGAACCGCTCGCGGAACATGGCGGCGTGGTCGCCGTGGTCGCCGTGGTCGTGCCCGCCGTGGGCCCCGTGCTCTGCTGGGCTCTCGGAGGCGGTGTGGTCGGCTTCTACGCGTGCACGGTCGGTCCCGTGATGTGCGTGGTCATCAGGCTCAGACTCCTCGGTGGAAGCGTGTCGAGCGCGCTGTTCGGAAGTCACAGCACCACCTCCTGGGCCAGGCCAGGCCAGGCCTGATCCCCGTGGGAGCTGGCCGAGCCGTGCCTACGTCGTTCGCTGGCCGAGGCGCTCCTCGGCACCGTCCAAATGCCCCGTTGGTGGGTCATCGTCACATCGCCTCCTCGTAGCAGACGAAATCACCATACCCCCGTAGGGTAAATAAGCAACCCCGCAGTGCGTTCTGTGCGCGTCCCCCATCACGGCATCACGTCGCGTTCACGGGTTCTTCACAGCCTCGGGGCAACGTCGCGTTCAGCAACAGACCAGCGTGAGCTTGCCGTGGGGGACTGCAGCCCTAGCGATGCGGAGGTGACCGAGATGTCGGTGCGAGTAATGGTAGTGCTGACGGTCCTGGTGGGACTACTGGCGCTGGGCGGCGGAGTCGCCCTCGCCAACGTCGTCGGGTCCGTCGCGGCCTGGCCGGGAATGGCCCAGCAGGACGGCTGGCTGGGTAACGCTGTTCACGGCTCGATGCACGGCGGTGACGCCGACCACGACGCGATGCATGAGTCGATGGGTGACGCCGACCATGACGCGATGCATGAGTCGATGGGTGACGCCGACCATGACGCGATGCACGAGACCATGCGCGAGGCCATGCCCGCTGACCAGCAAGAGGAGTGCGACGCACACCACGCGGCCGTCCACGGCGAGTAGCCGCGCCCACCGGCCCCGTTGACAGAACCGCCGCCGGGCCTCTAACGTTCGCGCTGAGAACGTATGTGCGCATCGCGAACACCGCGACCGCGAGCACCGCGAACACAGGGGCCAGGCGTGGCCGATCTCGTGACGTTGCCGGCGGGGGTCGCCGCCCTGGTCGAGTCCGGTGACACCGTCGCGCTGGAGGGCTTCACCCACCTCATCCCCATGGCCGCTGGGCGCGAGCTGATCCGCCAGGGCCTGCGGGACCTCACGTTGGTGCGGATGACGCCCGACCTGGTCTACGACCAGCTCATCGGTGCCGGCTGTGCCGCGAAGCTGGTGTTCTCGTGGGGCGGGAACCCCGGCGTCGGCTCGCTGCACCGCTTCCGCGACGCCGTCGAGCACGGTTGGCCACGGTCGCTGGAGCTCGAAGAGCACAGTCATGCGGGCATGGCCAACCGCTACGTCGCCGGCGCGTCGGGACTGCCGTTCGCGGTGCTGCGCGGCTACGCCGGCACCGACTTGCCCCACCACACCGGCACGATCCGCCCTGTCACCTGTCCGTTCACCGGCGAAGAGCTCGCCGCGGTGCCCGCGCTGCGCCCCGATGTCGGGATCATCCACGCCCAGCGCGCCGACCGAGACGGCAACGTCCAGCTCTGGGGCATCACCGGCATCCAGAAGGAAGTGGTGCTGGCCTCCCGGCGCTCGCTGGTGACCGTCGAGGAGATCGTCGATGAGCTCGACCCACTGCCCGGCGCGGTGGTCCTTCCGACCTGGGCAGTCACAGCGGTGGCCGAAGTGCCCGGAGGTGCGCGGCCGTCCTATGCCCAGGGCTACTACGAGCGGGACAACGCCGCGTACCGGGCGTGGGACGCCACCAGCCGTGACCGCGGGGCCTTCGTCCGCTGGCTCAACGACGAGCTCGGCGTGGCGCACACCGTGGCGGAGGACCGCGCATGAAGCCCCGGGAACCCGAAAGCGCCCAGGGACGGTGGACGTCAGACGACATGATGACGGTCGCCGCGGCCCGAGCACTGCATGACGAGGCAGTGTGCTTCGTCGGGATCGGGTTGCCCAGCAAGGCGGCCAACCTCGCGCGTCGCACGCACGCCCCCAATCTGGTGCTGGTGTACGAATCCGGCACGCTGGGGTCGAAGCCGCCCGTCCTGCCCCTCTCGATTGGGGACGGGGTCCTGGCGGAGACCGCCGACGCGGTCGTCAGCGTGCCCGAGATCTTCAACTACTGGCTCCAGCCGGGGCGTATCGACGTGGGCTTCCTCGGCGCCGCCCAGATCGACCGCTTCGCCAACCTCAACACCACCGTGGTCGGCAGCTACGCCGCGCCAACCACCCGCCTGCCCGGCGCCGGGGGAGCGCCCGAGATCGCCGCGTCGTGCCGGCAGGTCATCGTGGTCGTGCGGCACGGCACCCGATCGTTCGTCGAGCAGGTGGACTTCGTCACGTCGTTCGGCAACGGATCCGGGCCGGGCGACCGCCAACGCCTGGGACTGCGAGGGCATGGTCCCACCATGGTGATCACCGACCTCGGGGTGCTGGCGCCCGACCCCGAATCCGGCGAGTTGGCGCTCGTGGGGATCCATCCCGGTGTCGACGTGGCCGACGTCCGTGAGGCGACCGGATGGGGCCTCGTCGTGGCCGACGAGCTCACCGTCACCGATCCGCCCTCCGGCCACGAGTTGCAGGTCCTCCACGCGCTCGAAGCCGCCACGATCGATGCGACCGCAGACCCCGCAGAATCCGCTGACCCCCGCTGACCCCCCCGCTGAACCCCCGCTGACCCGGCCGATCCCCCGCCCACCACGCAGACCATCGGAGGACCGACGGTGAGCTTTCCGGCCTACATCTACGACGCGGTGCGCACGCCGTTCGGGCGCTACGGCGGCGCGCTGGCGGGCACGCGGCCCGACGACCTCGCCGCCCACGTCGTCAAGGCGCTGCTGTGGCGCAGCCACGACCTCGACCCCGCCGGGCTCGACGACGTGATCTTCGGCAACGCCAACGGCGCCGGCGAGGACAACCGCAACGTCGCGCGCATGGCGGCCCTGCTCGCTGGGCTGCCCACGTCGGTGCCCGGGGCGACGCTCAACCGGCTGTGCGGGTCGGGGCTGGAAGCGGTCATCGCGGCCAGCCGCGCGGTCGCGGTCGGAGACGCGTCGGTAGTCATGGCCGGAGGCGTGGAGTCGATGAGCCGCGCTCCGTGGGTCCTGCCCAAACCAGAGCGCGGCTTCCCCAGGGGCGACGAGACGCTGCACTCGACCACCCTCGGGTGGCGCATGGTCAATCCGGCCATGGATCCTCGTTGGACCGTGTCGCTCGGCACCTCGGCCGACTTGCTCGCCGAGTCCTACGGCCTCGACCGTGACGTCCAGGACGCCTTCGCGCTGCGCAGCCACCAGCAGGCGGCAGCGGCCTGGGACGACGGCCGCTACGACGACGAGGTCACCCCGGTGCTCGGCGCGGACGGAAACCCCGTGATCGCGCGGGATGAGACCGTCCGCGCCGACACCTCGCTGGAGAAGCTCGCGAAGCTGCCCCCGGTCTTCCGAGACGGTGGAACGGTCACCGCCGGCAACGCCTCGCCAATGAACGACGGAGCCGGTGCGCTGCTCGTGGGCGACGAATCCGCCGAGCGGCGCATCGGTCGCCCGCCGCTGGCCCGCATCGCCGCGCGGGGGGTGTCCGCGGTGGACCCCGATGTGTTCGGCATCGGCCCGGTTGCCGCCGCCGAGACCGCCCTCGAACGCGCCGGTGTTGCGTGGGACGACCTGACCGCGGTGGAGCTCAACGAGGCCTTCGCGAGCCAATCGCTGGCCTGCCTCGCGGACTGGCCTGGTCTCGACCCCGAAATCGTCAATCCCAACGGGGGAGCCATCGCCATCGGGCATCCGTTGGGGGCATCGGGTGTCCGCGTGGTCGGCACACTGGCCCATGAGCTGGCCCGCCGCGGCGGCGGGTGGGGGCTGGCCGCCGTGTGCATCGGCGCGGGCCAGGGCCTGGCGGTCGTCCTGGAGGGGTACCCGGCGTGAGCTCGGCCCCCGAGTCCGGCGCGACGCCACAAACGAACACCGGCCGCCGGGCTGAGCACGTGCAATCGCTGGCGCGCGGCCTGGCGGTCATCCGGGCCTTCGACGCCGAGAATCCCACGCTGACCCTGAGCGAGGTCGCGCGTCGCACCGACCTGACGCGAGCCGCGGCCCGCCGCTTCCTGCTGACGCTGGCCGACCTCGGCTACGTCCGGGCCGACAACCGCGGGTTCACGCTGACCCCGCGGGTCCTCGAGCTGGGCTACGCCTACCTGTCGGGCTTGACCCTGCCCCAAGTGGCCGAGCCACACCTCGAGCGGCTCGTCGCCACCGTCGGGGAGTCCTCGTCGGTGGCCGTGCTCGACGGCAGCGACATCGTCTACGTCGCTCGCGTAGCCGCGTCGCGCATCATGCGCGTGTCGATCACCGTGGGCACCCGCTTTCCGGCCTTCGCCACGTCGATGGGTCGGGTGCTCCTCGCCGGTGTCGAGCCGAGCGACCTCGACGCGCACCTGCCCGACGGCGGGATGGCGGCCCTGACCCCTCGCACGATCACCGAGCGCGAGGCCCTGTCGGCGGAGCTCGCCCGGGTCCGGGCCCAAGGCTGGGCCGTGGTTGACCAGGAGCTCGAAGCCGGCTTGCGCGCCGTCGCCGTCCCCATCCGCGACGCCGCAGGTGCCACCCTGGCCGCAGCCAACATCTCGGCCCACGCCAGCCGCCGGCCTCTGCGAGCGCTCGAAGACGAGCTGCTGCCCGCGCTGCTCCAGACGGCGCGGGCGATCCAGGAGGACCTCCACGTCACCACCTGAACAGCTCGCCCGAGGCGCACGCCGGAGTTGCCACGGGCAGCCGATGCGGGTAGGAGTGCCGGCGACAGGGTGACAACCATCACGGGCGAGGAGCAAGCGTGGACACCGTGACCGCTCAGGGCATCGAGATACCAAAGCTCGGCTACGGCACCTACCAGCTGACGGGGCGCGACTGCCGAGAGGGCGTCGCCCACGCCCTCGAGGTGGGCTACCGCCACATCGACACGGCGCAGGGCTACGACAACGAGGAGCTGGTGGGCGAGGCGATCGCGTCCTCGGGCGTGCCACGCGCCGAGATCTTCCTGACGACCAAGCTGCGGCCTGACAACCTCACCGCCCGCGGGGTACGCACGTCGACCGAGGAAAGTTTGGCTCGCCTCGAGGCCGACTTCCTCGATCTCCTGCTGATCCACTGGCCCAACCCCGAGGTTCCGCTGGCCGAGACCCTCGAGGCCATGATGGGTCTGCAACAAGACGGGATCGTGCGCGGGTTGGGCGTTTCGAACTTCCCGCCGTCGCTGGTGCGCCAGACGCTGGCGCACACCGCGATCGTGGCCCACCAGGTCGAGTACCACCTGTACCTCTCCCAGGACGAGCTGCTGGCGCTGGCGCGGAAGTACGACCATGTGCTCACCGCCTACTCTCCGTTGGCTCGCGGAGACTTTCTCGACGAACCGTCGCTGGTGGAGATCGCCGAGGCGCACGACGCTACGCCGGCGCAGGTCGCGATCGCGTGGCTGCTCGCCCAGGACCAGGTCGTGGCCATCCCCAAGGCCACGGCTTTCGAGCGCATCGAGGAGAACTTCGGCGCTGCCCGCGTGAAGCTGTCCGCCGGGGAGGTCGAGCGGCTGGCGTCGCTGGACCGGGGCAGCGCGGGCCGCATCGTCGAGCCGTCCCACGCGCCCGACTGGGAGCGGTCCGACTAGCCGGCACGCCAGGGCGCAGGCGGCTTGCCGCCGGGCACGCGGCTACCATGCCCGGTTGGAGGACCAGTCGGTCAGGAGCAGACGTGGCACGCGTGCTGGTGGTGGACGACGATGCCGTGATCCGCGAGTTGCTCGTGGTCAACCTCGAGATGGAGGGCCACGAGCCCGTCACGGCCCAAGACGGCGCCGAGGCCCTGGAGGCCGTGGCGGCGTGCCCTCCCGACCTGTTGCTGCTCGACGTGATGATGCCGGCGGTGTCGGGCTGGCAGGTCGCCGAGGAGCTCAAAGCCGACCCGGCGACGGCTGCGATCCCCATCGTTCTGCTGACGGCGCGGGCGATGGAGGTCGACGTGCGCAAGGGCGCAAGCCTGGGCGTGGACCGCTACGTCACCAAGCCGTTCGACCCGATCGACCTGATGGACGTGTGCACCGAGCTCCTCGACGCCCGAGGGGCCCAGGAGGGACTGTGATGTTCGACGAGCGCTGCGGCGGGACGCTCCGGTGAGCCCTGAGTCGAGCCCTGACCTGGCCACGGCCGTGCGGACCGCGCTGGCAAGCGCCGGCCTTCCCGACCGCGACCCCGCGTTCGAGCGCCCCCGGCAACGCGAGCACGGCGACTGGTCGACCAACGTGGCCATGACCCTGGCCAAGAGTGTGGGCAAGCCCCCCCGGCAGATCGCCGACGAGGTGGTCGCGGCGATGGCGCTGCCGGCCGGTGTCGCGGGCGTGGAGGTCGCCGGCCCCGGCTTTATCAACTTCCGGCTGGCCCAAGATGCGTTCGCCGGCATCGTGAGGGCCGCGGTCGCCGCCGGCCAGGCGTGGGGGCGCACGGACCACGGCGCCGGCCGGCGCGTCAACGTCGAGTTCGTGTCGGCGAACCCCACCGGGCCGATCCACGTCGGCCACGGGCGCCAGGCCGCGCTGGGTGATGCGATCGCCGGGTTGCTCGAGGCCACCGGCGCCGCGGTGACGCGTGAGTACTACTTCAACGACGCCGGCGTGCAGATGCGCAAGTTCGGACAGTCGGTGACCGCCGCGATGGCCGGCGAGGACCCGCCCGAGGACGGCTACCACGGCGCGTACATCACCGAGCTGGCCGACGATCTGCGCCGCGCCGGCGTCGAGGACAACCTCCAGGAGGCGGCCTACCAGCGCATGCTCGAGCGCATCACCGCCACGCTCGAACGCTTCGGGGTGCGCTTTGATGTGTTCTTCGGCGAGCGTGCCCTGCACCGCTCCGGCGCCCTCGAGGAGGCCGTCGAGCACCTGCGCGCCGCCGGGCACGTCTACGAATCCGAAGGCGCGGTGTGGCTGGCGACCGCGGCGCTGGGGGACGACAAGGACCGCGTGCTCGTCAAGGCCGACGGGGAGCCGACGTACTTCGCCGCGGACTGTGCGTACATGATCGACAAGGCCGCGCGGGGGTTCTCCGACCTCGTGTACGTCCTGGGGTCGGACCATCACGGCTACATCGGGCGCATGCTCGCGGTGGCCGAGGCCAGCGGCGTGGGCCGCGAGCACGTGGAGATCATCATCCACCAGTTCGTCAACCTCTTCCGCGATCAGGAGGCGGTGCGCATGAGCAAGCGCACCGGCGAGATCGTGACCTTCGACGAGCTGATCGACGAGGTCGGCGCCGACGCTGCGCGCTACACCCTGCTGCGGTTCAGCCCCGACACCACCATCGACTTCGACATCGCCGAGGTGGTGCGGGCCGACAAGGACAACCCCGTCTACTACGTGCAGTACTCGTCGGCGCGGATCGCGGGCATCATGCGCACCGCCACCGAGCGCGGCGTCGAGCCGGGCACCGTGGACGAAGCCCCGCTGCACCTGCTCGAGCACGAAGCCGAGCGGGAGCTCGTCCGCCGCATCGGCCGGTGGCCGGAGGTCGTCACGCTGGCCGCCGACGAGCGGGCGCCCCACCGCGTGGCCCGATACGCCGAGGACCTCGCCGAAGGCTTCCACAAGTTCTACACCGACTGCCAGGTCGTCAGCGACGATGCCGAGCTGACCCGCGCGCGCTACTGGCTGGTGGTCGCAGCTCGCCAGACCCTGGCCAACGCGCTGGGCCTGCTGGGCGTCAGCGCACCGGAGCGCATGTGAGCGCAGACGCGTCGCTTCCTGACGTCCACGGCGGGCTGGTCGACGCCCTGCCCACCACTGCCGAGCTCGACGAGGGTCGGCTGACCGCGCTGGGAGGCGTGTCGATCGACACCTTGGCGGAGCGGTTCGGGACACCGCTGTGGCTGCTGGACCATGCCACGCTCGTCGGCCGGATGCGCGCCTACCGGGAGGCCTTCACGGACGCGTCGGTGGTGTACGCCGCCAAGGCGCTGTGCATCCGCGGGGTCCTCGAGCTCGTCGACGACGAGGGGCTGTACCTCGACTGCGCGTCGGGAGGCGAGCTGGCCACCGCCGAGGCGGCTGGGTTCCCGATGCAGCGGGTGGTGCTCCACGGCAACAACAAGTCACTGCAGGAGCTGCGCGACGCTGCCCGTCTTGGCGTCGGGCGCGTGGTGGTTGACAGCTTCGCGGAGTTCCGGCGCCTCGAGCAGGTGGCGGACGAGACCGGCCACACCTTCGACGTCCAGTTGAGGGTCACCCCGGGGGTGGATGCGCATACCCACGACTTCGTGGCGACCGGCCACGACGATTCGAAGTTCGGGTTCACGCTGTCGCGGGGGCTGGCGCACCAGGCCGCGGAGCGCGCCGTGGACAGCAACGCGGTCGTGCTGCGGGGGGCGCACTGCCACGTCGGCAGCCAGGTGTTCGGCATGGACGCGTTCACCGCTGCCGCGGAGGTGATGGTGGGGTTCCTCGCCGACGTGCGGACGCAGCACGCGCAGGTGCTGGAAGAGCTCAACCTCGGCGGAGGGCTCGGCGTGGTCGAGCGGCCGTCGGACGACCCACCAGCGCTCGAGGACTACGCCGGCGCGGTGCGCCGCGCGGTCGCCGACGCCGCGGACCGCCACGGCCTGCCCGCGCCCCATCTGCTGGTCGAGCCCGGACGGTCGGTGGTGGGCCCGGCGGGGGTCACCGTCTACCGGGTCGGCACGATCAAGGAGATCCCGTCGCTGCGGACCTACGTCGCCGTCGACGGGGGGATGAGCGACAACCCCCGCTACGCCCTGTACGGCGCGATGCATCAGTTCGTGCCTGCGGGTTCGCGTCCGGTCGAGGGCGAACTGCGGCCGGTGACCGTGGTCGGCAAGCACTGCGAGTCAGGTGACGTGCTCGGTGAGGGCGTGCCGCTGCCGTCGGGTCTGGGCGAGGACGACCTGTTGGCCGCGGCCGGCACGGGCGCCTACCACCACTCGATGGCGTCGAACTACAACCGGCTGGGGCGCCCTGCGGTGGTTCTCGTCGGCGACGGGCGCGCCACCGTGCTGTCGCGCCGTGAGACGCCCGAGGACCTGCTCGCCCGGGAGGCGTCGCTGCGGTAGCGCTGCCGGGGGACGAGGCGCTGTCCCTGCGAGGTCCCGGAGGCCGCATAGACTCCCGCATATGACTCAACGCCCTCTTACTGTCGGCCTGCTCGGGTGCGGGATCGTCGGCTCTGGCGTGGTGCGCCTGCTGATCGACCACGCCGACGAGATCGCGGCTCGCGTCGGTGCTCCTGTGCGTGTCGGACCGGTCGCGGTCCGCACGCTGTCCAGGGAGCGCGACGTCGCCGTGGAACACCTGACCGATGATCCGGCCGACGTGGTCGAGAACCCCGACGTCGACGTCGTGGTCGAGGTCATGGGCGGCATCGAGCCCGCCCGCACGCTGATCAGCACCGCGCTGAGCCGCGGCGTGTCGGTGGTGACCGCCAACAAGGAGCTCGTCGCCACCTTGGGCACCGAGCTGTTCGCGCTCGCCGACGAAAAGGGCGCTCGCCTCGAGTACGAGGCGGCCGTCGCCGGCGGCATCCCGATCATCAAGCCGTTGCGCGAAAGCCTGGCCGGCGACCGGGTCGAGCGGGTGCTCGGGATCCTCAACGGCACGACGAACTACATCCTGACCAGGATGAGCGAGAAGGGCATGGCGTTCGGCGACGCGCTGGGCGAAGCCCAGCAGCTCGGCTACGCCGAACGGGACCCCACCGCGGACGTGGAGGGCTACGACGCCGCCGCGAAGGCGGCCATCCTGGCGTCCATCGCCTTCGACGCCGAGGTCGTCGCGGGCGACGTCGCCCGCGAGGGGATCACCCGGGTGACCGCCGTGGACATCGCCCACGCGCAGCGCATGGGCTACGCGATCAAGCTGCTGGCGATCGCCGAGGAGGTGGCCGGGCAGATCGGTGTGCGGGTCCACCCCGCGTTGATCCCGCAGGCGCATCCCCTGGCGAGCGTTCGCGAGTCCTTCAACGCCGTCTTCGTCGAGGGGCGCGCCGCCGGGGACTTGATGTTCTACGGCCGGGGAGCGGGCAGCATGCCCACCGCCAGCGCGGTCGTCGGCGACATCGTCACGGCCACACGCGCGCTGCGCGCCGGCGAGCGTCCCAGCAATGGCCGCTCGGCGACGCGCAAGCCGATCCAGTCGTTCGACGACGTCGTCGTGCAGTACTACGTGCTGCTCGACGTCGCCGACCAGCCTGGGGTCCTTGCCGCGGTGGCTCGCACGTTCGGCGACCACAATGTCTCGATCAAAAGCGTGTGGCAAGAAGGCGTCGGCGACCACGCTCAGTTGCTGTTGATCACCCACTCCGCCCGCGAGGGCGCGGTGCAGGCGACCCTGTCGGACCTGCGGGGACTGCCCAGCGTCCGTGACGTGGCAAGCGTCATGCGCGTCGAGGGCGGCGAGCCGTAGCCACGGCGAGGGGGCCGCGCGCCCCGCGTTGCTGCGGCCCGTACACTGCCACCGATGACCGATACCGCCTCGCAGACTGCGCAGCCCGGCTGGTCGTCGGCCGCGTCGTCGACTGGTCGCCAGTGGCGCGGGGTCATGGAGGAGTACCGCGACCGTCTGCCCATGACCGAGGCGACGCCGGTGGTGACGCTGCGCGAGGGCGGCACGCCACTGATCTTGTCCGAGCGCCTATCGGAGCGCACCGGGGCGGAGGTCTGGCTCAAGTACGAAGGCACCAACCCCACCGGCTCGTTCAAGGATCGCGGCATGTCGCTGGCGATCTCCAAGGCCGTGGAGGAAGGCGCCCAGGCGGTGATCTGCGCCTCGACGGGCAACACCTCGGCCTCGGCCGCGGCGTACGCGGCGAAAGCGGCGCTGACCTGCGGCGTGATCGTGCCGCGTGGCAAGACGGCGTCGGGCAAGCTCGCCCAGGCGCTGGTCCACGGAGCGACCGTGCTCCAAGTCGACGGTAGCTTCGACGCGGCGCTGCGCATCTGCCGCAGCCTGCACGAGCGCTACCCCGTCGAGTTGGTGAACTCGGTCAACCCCTA
>SLAO01000171.1 GCA_007126835.1 Nitriliruptorales bacterium
GCCGGCACGGCCGGATCATGGTGATCTGCTCGAACCCGCGACACAAGCAGCGACAGGGCTAGGGCAGGGAGGCTAAGAGCATGGCACGCATCGCCGGCGTCGATCTCCCGCGTGACAAGCGCATCGAGATCGGGCTCACCTACATCTACGGCATCGGTCACACGAGCGCGCGCACGGCGGTCGTCGCCGCGGGCGTCGACCCGTCGACGCGCGTCCGCGACCTCGATGACACCGACATCAAAGCCCTGCGGGACTACATCGACGGCAACTTCAAGGTTGAAGGTGACCTGCGACGCGACGTGGCGCAGGACATCAAGCGCAAGGTCGAGATCAACAGCTACCAGGGCATCCGGCACCGCCGCGGGCTCCCGGTGCGGGCCCAGCGAACCCACACCAACGCGCGGACCCGCAAGGGACCCAAGCGGGCGGTCGGGGGCTCCGGCAAGGTCAAGAAGCGCAAGCACTGATGACGACATCAGACGTGAGGAACTAGGGGATGGCGCAGCAGAAGCGATCAACGGGCGCGAAGCGCACGAAGAAGAAGGAGCGGCGGCAGGTCTCGTACGGCCAGGCGCACATCAAGAGCTCCTTTAACAACACGATCATCACGATCACCGACCAGCAAGGCCACGTGCTCACGTGGGCGTCGTCGGGCAATGCGGGCTTCAAAGGCAGCCGCAAGTCGACCCCCTTTGCCGCACAGCTCGCCGCGGAGCAGGCCGCCAAGCGCGCGGCCGAGTTCGGCGTGCGCAAGATCGACGTCTTCGTGAAGGGCCCGGGCTCCGGTCGGGAGACGGCCATCCGGTCGTTGGCGGCCAACGGCCTCGAGGTCGCGGTCATCAAGGACGTCACACCCATCCCGCACAACGGCTGCCGCCCCCCCAAGCGGCGCCGGGTCTGAGGAGCAACGATCGATGGCTCGGTACACCGGACCGGACTGCAAGCTGTGTCGCCGTGAGCGACAGAAGCTGTACTTGAAGGGCACCCGCTGCGAGGGTCCCAAGTGCGCGATCGAGAAGCGGCCGTACCCGCCAGGGGAGCACGGCCGCGGTCGGATCCGCGAGAGCGAGTACTTGCTGCAGCTGCGCGAGAAGCAGAAGGCGCGCCGCATCTACGGCGTGCTGGAGAAGCAGTTCCGCAACTACTACGACGAGGCCACCCGCCACTCGGGCTTGACCGGCGAGAACCTGCTGGTCCTGCTGGAGCGGCGGCTGGACAACGTCGTGGCCCGGGGCGGGCTGGCGCGCAGCCGCGACGAGGCGCGTCAGCTGGTGCGCCACCGGCACTTCCAAGTGGACGGCCGCACGGTCAACATCCCCTCCTACCGGGTCCGCCCCGGTGAGGTCATCACCGTCCGCGAGCGGTCGCGCAACATCGTCCCGATCGTCGGGTCCTTGGAGATCATCGGGACCAAGACGATCCCCGGCTGGCTGTCGGTCGACCAGTCCAAGCTCCAGATCACGGTGCTGGACCTGCCCACCCGCGGGCAGATCGACGTGCCGGTGCAGGAGCAGCTGATCGTCGAGCTGTACTCGAAGTAGTTACCGCGACCGCCCCGACGCACGGGGCAGGTCGATGCAGCGATCGAAAGAGAGAGGCGAGACCGACGTGCTGATCGTCCAACGCCCTTCCATCTCCGAGGAGCCCCTCGCTGAGGGGCTCCGCTCCGCGTTCTCCATCGAACCGCTCGAACCAGGATTCGGCTACACGCTCGGCAACAGCCTGCGCCGTACGCTGCTGTCGTCGATTCCCGGCGCTGCGGTGACCAGCGTGCGCATCGAGGGCGTGCTGCACGAGTTCAGCTCGATCGAGGGCGTCAAGGAGGACGTCACCGACGTGGTCCTGAACTTGAAGGACCTCGTGCTGCGGTGCCACTCGGAAGAACCCGTCGAGATCTTCCTTGGTGGTGAGGGCCCCGGTGAGATCACCGCGGACTTCATCACCGCTCCCTCGGAAGTGGAGATCTTGAACCGCGACCTGCACATCGCGACGTTGAACCGCAAGGGCCGCGTCGAGATGTACCTGACGGTCGAGCGGGGCAGGGGCTACGTCGCCGCCGAGCGCAACAAAGGCTCGGACCAGGCCATCGGCGTGATCCCCGTCGACTCGATCTACTCGCCGGTCCGCCGGGTCACCTACCGGGTCGAGGCGACCCGCGTCGAGCAGATGACCAACTACGACCGTCTGGTCCTCGACGTCGAGACCGACGGTTCGGTGACGCCGTCGGAGGCGCTGTCGTCGGCCGGCGCGACGCTGCAGGACCTGTTCGGGCTGTTCAGCGGCTTCGAGGAATCGGGCCCCGGCGGGTTGGCCATCGGCGAGGACACGGCGGCCGCTGGGCCGCAGTCGCCCAACCTCATGCTGCCCATCGAGGACCTCGACCTGTCGGTGCGCAGCTACAACTGCCTCAAGCGCGAGGGCGTGTCGTCGGTGGGTGAGCTCGTCCAGAAGACCGAGCAGGACCTCCTCGACATCCGCAACTTCGGGCAGAAGTCCATCGAGGAAGTCAAGGACAAGCTCCACGAGATGGGCTTGTCGCTCGCCGACTACGGCAGCTACGGCGGCTAAGGACCCAAGGAGCCACTGACCTATGCCGACGCCGAGGAAGGCGGGCCGCTTCGGCGGCAACGCCGGCCACCACCAGCGCATCATGGCGAACCTCGCCACCGAGCTGCTGCGCCACGGCCGCATCCAGACGACGCACGCGAAGGCGAAGGCGGTCCAGCCGCTCGCCGACCGCATGGTGACCTTCGCCAAGCGGGGCGACATCGCCAGCCGGCGCCAGGTGCGCAAAGTCATCCGCGACGCCGACGTGCTGCATCACCTGTTCGCCGAGGTCGGCCCGGCTAACGCTGACCGCGCGGGGGGCTACACCCGCGTGCTCAAGCTCGGGCCCCGCAAGGGAGACGCGGCCCCCATGGCGC
>SLAO01000127.1 GCA_007126835.1 Nitriliruptorales bacterium
GGGGAGCTCTGCGCCGCGAACGTCGACGACCTCGGCGAGTCCACCTGGCATCACACCCTCACCTTGCGCGCCGATACCACCAAAGGCAGCAAGAGCGCTGTGGTCGCCCTCGCGCCGCGCACCGTGCAGGCCATCGGCCTCACCCGGGGCGAGCGGCGCTGCGGGGCGCTGCTGCGCAACCAGCACGGGCGGCGCATGACCGGCTACAACGTCGCCTACCTCGTCAAGGCGCTGTGCCGCCAGATCGGCGTGGACCGGCGCGTCACGCCGCACAGCCTGCGGCATTCGGCGATCACGCTGGCCCTGGATGCCGGTGTCGGGCTGCGCGACGTGCAGGACTTCGCCCGCCATACCGATCCGAACGACGCGGGGCTATGATCGCTCCCGCAACCAGCTCAACCGTCACGCGACCTACGCGATCGCCCAGTACCTCGCCGGCGGCAACTGACGCCGCCGTCCTCAGACATCGCGACGTTGGGCCACCGAGCTACGTTGGACCCTTCGTCGCCGGGCCGCGCCACGATGTTCGGAGAATCCACTTCCTTCGTGTACACCGCGAGGTACACTTTTGGTATGCCGAAGACTGTGCCTGTTCGGGAGTTCCGCACCCACCTCGCCGAACTGCTCGCCGAGGTCGCCGATCGTCGAGAACACGTGACCGTCACCCGACGCGGCCGCCCGGCGGCGGTCCTGGTGCCCGTCGACGAGTACGAAGCCCTCGAGGAGACCGCTGAGATCCTCTCCGACGAGGACACGCTCGCAGCGATCCGCCGCGGGCTCGACGACCTCTCAGCCGGCGACGAAGTCCCGCTCGAGCAGGTACGCGACGAGCACGCCGACCGCAACCGCTGACGCCTTGTGGCCAAGGTCGTTCTGGCCCGCTCGGCGCGCAATGCCCTCTCCGAGCTCGACTTCCTTCTGGCTGACGCGATCCTGCGCGCCCTCGGTGAGCTGGAACGCGACCCGGAGGCTGGCCATCGGCTGCGCGGGCGCCTGACCGGCCTGCGGTCTTACCGGGTGGGTGCCTACCGGATCATCTACGAGCTGCACGATGCGAAGACGGTCCGCGTGGTCGCGATCCGCCACCGTGGCCAGGCGTACGACACCGACCCTCGCTGACTTGCGCACAAGGCGAACGGACCTTCTCCGACAGCCGGCGCGACTACGGACCAACCTCCCTTGCCAAGGCTTCTGGGTTCGGTCTACGCCGGGTTGGATCGTGCTCCGTGAGCGCCGAACGTTCCTGGGGGGTGATGAGTCAGATTCTTCGAGGGCACGACCTCACCGTGCTGGCTCCCGTGGTGGAGGGCAGCTGCTTCGAGGGGCTGCTGTGGGACGCGCGGTTCGCTGAGGCCCAGGGAGTTCGCCGGCGTGCTCCTCGCCGGCGCGAGTCCTTGACCGGTGCCCACCGACCCGCGCGGTGCACGATCGAATACTGATGGGTGCGGATGGGAGAAGCCGGGTGGAAGCAGCTAAATCAGTTCACTTCCTGCAGGATGCGGCATCGAAGTTCTGGACGGATCATGTGGGGTGCGTGTGGGCGAAGGCGACAAGCGCGTCGGTGTAGGCGCCTGGGTGCTCCATGTGTGGCACGTGTCCCGTTCCGTTGAACGTGTGTACCTCCACGGATGGCAGTGCCTCGGCGAGCTTGGTGATGACCGCTGCGTACTGGGGCGGACTCTGATCCCCTTGCGTGAGAAGAGTCGGACGCGAGAACTCGCTGACCCGTTGGAGGTCGAGGGTGTAGAAGTGTGGGTCGTTCCAGTCGTCGAGGAAGGCGGGGGCGTTCTCGATCATGGTCTGGCGGATCTCGGGCGGAAACTCGTTCCACAGGCCCGGTGCGAGCGCCTCGGCGAACTGCTCGGCGGCACCGGCATGATCACCAGAGGCGATCCGCTCAGCGACGGCGGCATCTGTTTGCATGTCTTCCTCGACGATCGGGCCTGCGACAGGGTCGCTGGCCACCAGCGAGAACAGCGGTGGCTCGTGGGCGGTGATGCCCCGGAGGAGGTCGGGTCGCTGGCCGGCCAACCGCAGCGCGATGGAGGCACCCAGGGAGTTCCCGGCCACCCATGCGGGAGCTAGCTCCAGGCGCTCGATCAGGGCGGCAAGATCGGCGACGTGCTCGCGGATGCTGCCCTGCCCGCTCGACCGCTCGCTCTCACTATGCCCGCGGCGGTCATAGGTGAGCACGCGGAGGGTTTGCGCCAACTGCGGGACCACTGGGTCCCATTGCCGGCGTGCGATCCATGATCCGTGCACCATGACGAGGGGGATCCCCCCGGTCCCAGTGATCTCGTAGGACAACCGGACGTCGTTGGCAAGCGCCGTCATCGTCTTCGTCATCTGGTCACCTCCCTGGTGCGCTGGACCGGCATGGCCGATGCTGCGCTCCCCCTCGTCTCGGTCGCGTCGGGCGCTGGACGGATGCGTCCGATGGCGCACCGCTGCGTCGATGACAGCCCCGTGGGCATCAGACCCGTGCAGCCGCCGTGTGCGCTTCGTTGGCCGCTGGAGACGAGGCGAGGAAACGGACCAGCTCGTCCGCGACCGCCTCCGATTGCAGCAGGGGGCCACCGTGCCCGGCATCGGGGATCTCGCGGGCTGTGGCGTCGGCGACGTGTGCCGCGACGTGGTCGACCGCGTCGGTGAACCAGCGCAGCGGGGTGCGGCTGCCGTGCAGCAGCAGGACCGGTGCGGTGATCTCGGCGAGCGTCGAAGGGCCGGTCGGGCTGAACGCCTCGGGCTGCGTCTCGAGAGTGAGCTCCTCCAGCAGGATCGGCGTGTACTTCGAGGCGGCTTCCACATAGCCGGCAGCGCGCAGGGTGGCCACCTCGTCGTCGTTGCCGACGAACTCGACGAAGCCGCGCATCGCGTCGGTCATTCGCCCCTCGGCGACCGCTTGGGCCATCGCCTCGA
>SLAO01000038.1 GCA_007126835.1 Nitriliruptorales bacterium
ACATCTGCACGACCGCTCGTGCAGATGTACCAGTCGTGGGCGATTCGCACCGAATGTCCGGTCGCCCGCACCCGGCAGCAAGCGCGCCCGGCCCCCCACTGCCCGCACCCGCCAAATCGCGCCCGACCACCACGCCCGACTTCGACGGGTTTGTTTGATTTAGGCTGCCCGCTCGGCCACCCGGGGGCGCGGCCAACCGAGACACCCGGACCGGGCTCGGCCCAGGAGCCCACCCACCAGCTCGGCTCAGCAGCCCACGGCCGAGCCCCCCGCTAGGCCCAGCAGCCCACGGCCGAGCCCCCCGCTAGGCCCCGAACACCTCGACGGGCAGGGCGGCCTCGCAGCCGATCCGAGCGCCGGCGCCGCCGAGGAACCAGCGCACGATCTCCGGATCGGCCATGGGGTGGTCGCCGAGCGCCTCGAGGTAGGCCCGATGCTCGGCCAGGGAAGCGATCCCGAGATCGACGGTGTCGCTCACGTCGATCGCGTGACGCGCCTGGGGTGAACTGGTAACGAGGATGCGCCGGGCCTTGTGCGCCGGGCCGCCGACGCCGGGGAAGATCCAGCGGTTGCCGGCGTCAGCGACGGCGTCGAGCACCGCCGCGCCGCACACGCGGTGGTCGGCGGAGTTCAGCGCGTCAGGCGGACCCCACGTCTCGCGATGGTTGACCGTCACCACGGTGTCGGGCCGGTGGCGGCGGATTGCAGCGGCGAGATCGCGGCGCAGGTCGGGGCCGTAGGTGAGGATCCCGTCGGTGTGGTCGAGGAACTCGACGATCTCGACGCCGACGACGGCTGCGCTGCGGCGCTGCTCCTGCACGCGCACCGGGCCACACTCGTCGGGCGGCAGACTGTCGATGCCCGCCTCACCCCGGGTGGCGAGGACGTAGACGACCTCGTGGCCGTCTCGCGTCCAGTGGGCGACCGCAGCGGCGGCCCCGTACTCCAGGTCATCGGGGTGGGCGGCGATCGCGAGCACGCGACCGACGTCCTCCTCGAAGCGCTCCAGGTCCCGCTCGTGTTCGTTCGCCATGACGCTTGTCCTTCCACCCGACGTCAGCAGGAGCGTAGGACTACGGCGCGGCAAGCGCCGACGGCACAGCCGGCGCCGGCGGCACCCCGAAACTCGGGATGTCGGCGGGCGTCACCGCTTCCGGACCACGCCGGCGACCAACGGCGAGGTGATCATCTGCACCACGGCGTAGACCGCCGCGGGCAGGGCCACCTCGGTCGGCAGCCCTGAGGTGGCCACCACGAACGCGGCGATGGAGAACTCCTTCTTGCTGACGGTGAACAGCATCGCCACCCGGTCCTCGCGTGCGGGCAGCAGCGGCCCGGCCAGCAGCGCGAACGCGTACCCGAGCCCGTTCAGCGCCAGCGCGGCCGCCGTGACGAGCAGCATCTGCCCGGGGGCGCTGAGGATCGCCTCGGCGTTGGGGCCCACGACCGCGAGCAGCAACAGCAGGTAGGACAGCGACGAGCCAGCCGACAGGACGGGCTCGAGCGGCTCGACCCTCCGGGGGAAGCTGGTCCGCAGCCCAACGCCGACCAGGGTCGGCACCAGCACCGTCAGAGCCAGCTCGGCGACCAGCGCTACGACCGGCACGTCGAGCTCGACGCCGGTCAGCGACAGGAACAGCACGGGCACGAGCAGCGGCGCCAGCGCGGTGTTGACGGCGTTGAGCACCGTGGCCAACGCCACGTTGCCGCGGGCGATCCACACCAGCAGGGGTGAGGACACGTCGGTGGGCAGCACCCCCACCAGCGTCACGCCGAGCCCGAGCGCCGAGTGGCCGAAGATCAACCGGGCCAGCACGAAGCCGGCCGCGCTCATCGGGCCGTACACCAGACCTGTGGCCAGGGCCTGCACACCCGGCCTTCTCAAGACCGCCCGCAGTGCAGCCATGTCGAACGTCAACGCCACGCACAGCATCAGCAGGGCGAGCAGCGGCGTGATCGCGCCGCTGAGCACCTGACCCGCGCCGGGGGCGGCCAGGCCGACCGCGGTCGTGACCAGCACCAGGGGCAGGAGGTTGCGCTCGATCACCCGGAGCCGGTGCATCCGCACCTTCTGGTTGTGTGCGCGTGGGGCGGCCATGCTCGCATGAGCTCGGCGTCGGCTCCGCGACAGGTGCGATCATTCGTGGTCGACCCGTGGGGGGATGTTCTGGTTGAGCCGGAACAGGTTGGTCGGGTCGTACACGGCCTTGATGGCTGCCAGCCGCTCCCAGGTCGGGTCGGGGTACGCCTGCCGTACGCGCGCTTCGCCCTCGTCGGCGAGGAAGCCGGCGTACGCGCCGCTGTCGGACTGGCGCAGCGCCGTCCCGAAGTCGGCGACCCACGCCTGGCGGTCGGCGCGTTCGTCCGGTGTGTCGTAGAACGCGGCGACGTTCGTCATGATCCGGCTCGCCCGGTGCGCGAACGCGGTCGCATCGATCGGCACACGGGCCATCGCACCGCCAAGGACCCGTAGCTGCGCCGCGCGCATCGGGGCATCGGCGTTCTCGAGGTAGGCGAAGATCGTCTCGGCGGCGCCTTCGTCGACGGCGTCCATGAACATCGTGTGCGCCACCGCAGTCGGGTGGTACTCCTCATCGTCGTCGTCGCCCCCGAGGTCCTCGCCTCCGACCCGGTAGAGGTCGGGCAGGCGCATCGGTCTGACCGTGTCGACGATCGGGGGAGCCAGGGCACGGAACGGCGCCACTGCCGCCTCGCCGCTGGCGGCGGCCCCAGCACTAGCAGCGGACCCGGCAACGGTAGACCCGGCGTCAGGGGCAGACCCGGCGTAGGCGAGCAACGCCACCAGCACGAGGCGACCATGGTGTTCTTCCGGCACGAGCGGGGCCGGAGGCGCCGGCATCACGGCAACGATGGCCGACAGCTCCTCCGGCGCATCTTCGGCCAGGGCCATGCACCGCACCAGCAGCTCGGGGCTTGCGGGCAGGATCAGCATGCCCCCGACGACTTCACCGATGGGATGCAGACGGAACCGCAGCCGTGTGGCGACCCCGAAGTTGCCGCCGCCGCCGCGCAACGCCCAGAACAGATCCGGGTGTGACGTCTCGTCGGTCTGGAGGATGCGTCCGTCGGCGGTGACGACCTCCGCCGCCAGCAGGTTGTCGATGGTCAGGCCGTGCTTGCGCACCAGGAAGCCGATCCCACCGCTCAAAGTGATGCCGCCGATGCCCACCGAGCCGGTGTCACCGAAGCCGGTGGCCAGCCCTCGCGCCGCGGTCGCGGCCGTGTAGTCAGCTGCCGTCAAGCCGGTCTCGGCCCAAGCCGTGCGGTTGTCGGCATCGATCTCGAGCCGGGTCAGATCCCGCAAGTCGAGCACGAGCCCACCCTCAGGAGCGCTGTGACCTGCGAGGCTGTGGCCGCCGCTGCGCACCGCGAGCACGTGGTCGCCGTCGCGCGCAAACGAGACGACCCGAGCGACATCGTCCGCGTCGGTCGGCCGGACGATGACTGCGGGGCGGTGGTCGAAGCCGCCGTAGAACACCGCGCGGGCGTCCTCGTATCCAGGGTCGGTTGGCGCCAGCACGCGCCCCCGCACCTGGGCGCGCAGCCCCTCGGTCGGGATGCTGGGGTGTGGTGGTGCAACGGTCACGGCCTGACTCCGTTCTGCCTCGGGCGACCAGTCGGATCGTCGACGTCGTGGCAGTAGACCGGGGCAGGCTGCGAATGTCATCGGTCACCGGGCCGACGCCAAGCTCCGACTTTGGGCCCAGGTCGGAGGCCGCCGTCGGCAACCACCGGTGGCGGCGCGCGCGGTCGAGACCAGAACCGCCCCGACCGTGTGGCGCTCAGCCGAGACCCGAACCGCCCCCACCGTCGCGCGGTGCGCAGCCGAACTCCGAACGAGCCCTACCGATCGCGGGGTGCGCGTCCGAGCCGGGTGACCACCACGAGCACGAGCCCCGCCACGGCCACGATCGCGCTGGCGAGGAACGTGCCCGACCTCCCGAACGAGGCGGCGACGAACCCCAGGCTGATCGGCCCGACACCGAGCGCGAGGTCCAGAAACGCTGAGGTGGTGCCGATCACCGCGCCCCGCTCGGACTCGGTGGCACGCTCGATCGCGAGCGCGAAGACCGAGGGGGTGAGCAGACCGACGCCGGCGCCCAGGATGACCGCGCCGAGCAGGAGCCCGACCGGCGCGTGCCAGCCGCCCGCGGTCGCCAGACCCAGCGCCGACAGCAGCAGCGCCAGACGGGTCGCGCGCGCCGCGCCGAGCCTGTCGGGCAGGCGGGCGCCGACGCTGCGGATCAGCACGACGACGCCGGCGAACGTCAGCAGCACCAGGCGGGAACCGCTCATCCCCAGGTCCAGGGCATACAGCGGGACGAACGTCAAGAACCCTGCCATGCCCAGGATGCTCGCCAGGAGCACCAGGCCGGGAAGCAGCCCAGCCGGGTGCACCAGGCGCTGCCGTGCGGGTGCCGGCATGGTGGCCGGTCGCGTCTCGGGCACGCGCAGCACGAGCCCGAGGGCGACGAGTCCGGCGGTCGCGGCGAGCAGCCACGCCGTCGTGAAGCCGAAGCGGTCGATCGCGAACTCGCCGAGCATCGGCCCGACGCCGATACCCACGTACAGCGAGAGCGAGGCCAGGCTCATGGCCTCCCCGCGCCGCTCAGGCGGGGCGAGGTCGGTGAACGTGGTGACCATGCCGACGAAGAAGCACGCCTCGCCGGCGCCGGTCAGCAGGCGCAGCGCGGCGAGCGTCGTCGGGTCGGACACGGTGGTGTAGCCAAGGACCGAGACGGCGAACAGACCGGCGCCGATGAGCAGCAGCGGCTTGCGTCCACGCCGGTCACCCACTCCGCCCACCCAGGGACGCAGGAAGAACGCCGACACGCTGAAGGCCCCGACGGCGACACCCACCGCGACGTTGCCGGCGCCGAGCGGCCCGGCAACGAAGCGCGGTACCGCCGCGATCAGGATCCCGTCGCCGGTGAAGTACGCCAGCGCAGCCAGCGCCACGGCGACGAACTGCGGGGTGAGGAGGGAGGGCGCGGCCTCGTCGGTCCGCCGGCTCCGCAGGGTCTGGATCATCGTCGGCCTCCTTGACTCGCAACGTGATCGCAGCGTGGCGGCCGACCGCCGACGAAACATGAGTAGGGCTACCCATTTGCACCTGTGCGCGGCGACGCCGACGTGCCATGCTGACCACACGCGAGGGGGGACCCGGTGGGCGGCGAGCATGTCCGGCTGGTCGAGCTCCTGGCCGCGCTGTCGATCGTCACGGATCTCGGCATGGGCCAGGAGCCGGAGAAGGCCGTGCGGGCCTGCCTGGTCGCCACCCACCTGGCGCGCGCGATGGACCTGTCAGAGCGCGACGCACAGGACGTGTTCTACTGCACCTTGATGCAGCACCTGGGCTGCACGGCCTCGGCCCACGAGGTCTCCTACCTGTTCGGCGACGACCTCGGCATCCTGCAACGCGCCGAGCGCACCGACGAGTCAAAGCCCCGCGAGGCGCTGGCGATGCTCGCGCTGGTCGGCAAGGGCACCGGGGCGCAGCGCGTGCGCCACCTCAGCCGGACAGTGCGTGCCGGCAGCCAGGCCAACACCACGATCCTGAAGTCGGTGTGCGAGGTGGGCGCGCGTCTGGCGCAGCGCCTGCGGCTGGGCAGCGCGGTCAGCGGCGGCTTGTTCCACGCCACCGAGACGTGGGACGGCAAGCACGGGGCGCACGGTGTCGCCGGGGACGACATCCCGCTTCCGGCCCGGCTCAGCGCGGTGGCGACGCAGGCCATCATCTTCGACCGTCTCGGCGGCGCCGAGGCCGCCGTGGAGATGCTGCGCCGCCGGGCGGGCAGCGTCCTCGACCCCGAACTGGTGGAGACGTTCACGCGCGTCGGCCCGGACCTGCTGGGCTGGCTGGCAGACGCTGACGTGTGGGTCGAGGTGACGGCGACCGAGCCTGCCCCCGTTCGCCAGGTCCCCGCGGCCCACCTCGATGCGGTGGCGGCCGCGTTCGCGGACATGGTGGATCTGAAGACCCCGTTCACCCTTGGGCACTCCTCTGAGGTTGCCGCCCTGGCCACCGCCGCGGCAGAGCGGGTCGGGTTGCCCACCGCCCAGGTCGCGCGGGTCCGGCAGGCTGCGCTCCTGCACGACCTCGGGCGAGTCGGGGTGCCCAACACGGTGTGGGAGAAGCCAGGAGCGCTGACCACCGGCCAATGGGAGCAGGTGCGGCTGCACGCCTATCACGGCGAACGCATCCTCGCGCACTCAAGACCCCTCGAACCCCTCGCACGGATCGTGGGCCGCCACCACGAGCGCAACGACGGGTCCGGTTACCACCGCGGCGCGTCAGGGTCCGACGTGCCGGTGGAGGCACGGCTGCTCGCGGCCGCCGACGCGTTCCAGGCGATGACCCAGGTCCGTCCGCATCGGGCGGCGATGGACCCTGCCCAGGCCGCGGGCGTCGTCGAGAAGTTCGCGGCCACCGGGCAGTTCGAAGCCGAGTGCGCACGGGCGGTGGTCGAGGCGGCTGGTCTGCGACCGGCACGCGCGAGGGGTGTCTGGCCGTGCGGGCTGACCGACCGGGAGGTCGAGGTGCTGCGGCTGGTGGCGCACGGGATGTCGAACGCGGCGGTTGCGGCAGAGCTGGTCATCTCCCGGCGCACCGTCGAGAACCACGTCCAGCACATCTACGCCAAGACCGATGTATCCACCCGCGCCGGGCTGGCGCTGCTCGCGATGGAGCACGGCCTGCTGCGCTGACCGGCCGGCCGGCGGGGACCCACGCCGCCCAGCGATGAGCTTGTCGACTGTGGGGGTTTCTCGTCCGGGGCATAGGCAAGCCTAGGTGGGGTTCTTCCCCGCGATGCGAGGACAGGTCACATGGCTGGCTGGCGCGAATACGTGCTTCAGCGCTCCTTGGCGCTGCTGCGTGTCGGTGACGATCAGCTTCGGCAGCTGTCGACGTTCCAGCGCCTCGGGGCGACGATCGATGCGGCGCCGTTGCGCGAGGGGCTGCCCCTTGCCGCCCGAACGGTGATGCGAGCGGTGCGCACGCGCAGCGCAGCCGACGTGCGACCCGACTGGCTGTGGGCGCACTGGCTCGACCAGCAGCTCGACCCCCGCAGCCCGGCCTTCGTGCCCCGCGGGCACCTGCCCACCATGCAGAACGTCACCGCCCGGAACTGGACGGCGGTGGGCAACCCGTGGTCGCCGCACGAGGCGATCGTCGACCCGACCGGGCTGGTCACACCCGGGCCTGACAGCTGGTCGCTGGACTGGTGGGTGCACACCAGCGACGGCTGGCACCTGCCCAGCCGCCACGGCGCCACGCAGTCGCTGGTCGACACCACACCGGTGGTGGAAACGGTCGTCACCCAGCCAGGCGGGGAGGTCGCCCAGCGGGTCTACGCCGTCGAGACGGTGCCCGAGCTCGTCGCCGTCGAGCTGACCAACCGCAGCGACGAGCCAGTGCGGGTCGCCCTCGCGGTGCGTCCGTACAACACCGAAGGTCTCGCGGTGGTCGAGCGCATCCAGCTCGCGGGGTCCACTGTCGTAGTCGACGGGCGCCCCGGGGTGTACCTGCCGGCGCCACCGCCGTCATGGCAACTGTCCACTTACGCCGGCGGCGACAGCGTGCATGCCGTCATCGAAGGGCATGACGCGCGAGGGCCAGTGGCGGTGGACGACCACGCCGGCCTGGCGCAAGGGGCGTTCTGCTTCCAGCTGCCAGCGGGCGGCACCCTGCGGGCGGCCCTGCCGTTTCCGGGTCAGGGCGCCACCCAGCGACTCCCTGCTCCCTGGCGGCGGCGCATGCGCCGCACCGTGCCTGCGCCTTCGGCCCTGCCCACCGCCGGCGAGGTTGCCGGTGACTGGCAGCACCGCCTCCGGCGCGGTGTGCGCGTGGACGTACCCGACGCGCGGCTGCAGGAGGCCATCGACGCCAACCGCGCGTACCTCCTGCTGCTGCACGACCCTGGTTCGATCACGGCCGGTCCGCTCACCTATCACCGGTTCTGGTTCCGGGACGCGGCCTATCAGGTGGCGGCCCTGGACCGATGGGGGTTCCACGAGGAGGCCGCCGACGTGCTGCGCAGCTACCCGTCCCGCCAACGCGGCGACGGCTTCTTCCACAGCCAGTGGCGCGAGTGGGATGCCAACGGCGCGGCCATCTGGACGATCGCCGAGCACGACCGGCTCACCGGGGACGCTGAGCTCCTGTCGGATCTCGCCGACGCCGTCGAGCACGGCGGCCGCTGGATTGACGCCACCATCACCGACGACCGCGGCAAGATCGCCGAAGCCCACGGCCTGCTGCCTGCGGGCGTCTCGGCGGAGCACTTCGGCCCGTTTGACTACTACTACTGGGACGACCTGTGGGCCTGGCGCGGTTTGCTGGACGCGACGATGATCGCCCGTCGAACCGGCCGGCCGTCGGCGGCTGCGGACTTCGACGCCGCAGCGGAGCGGCTCCGGGTTACCCTGCAGGCGTGCTGGCAGCGCGATGCCGACCGGCTGGGACGCGCGGTGATCCCCGCGGGGCCCACCCGGGGGATCGACGCGGGGATGGCAGGGTCCCTGGCGGCGTGCTATCCCCTCGACCTGCTCGACGCCGATCATCCACGCGTCCGGAACACCCTCGCGGTGCTGCGTGAGCGGTTCACGATCGACGATGCCTTCTACCAGGGCATCTCCCACACGGGCCTCGGGACGTACCTGACTCTGCAGCTCGCCACGATCGAACTGCTCGGCCAGCCCGAGACCGCGTGGAGGCGCCTGCGGTGGCTGCTCGGCGCGGCCACGCCGACGTTCACCTGGCCCGAGGCGATCCATCCCCAGCTCCCGGGCGGCTGCATGGGCGACGGCCACCACGGCTGGGCCGCCGCCGAGTTGCTCAACTTCGTGCGGCTCGCGCTGGTGCGCGAACGCGACGCCGGCATCGAGCTGGCCAGCGCCCTCCCGCAGGAGTGGCGCGGGCAGCGCGTCGCAGTCGAGGGGGCGCCGACGCACCGCGGCTCGGTGACCTACGAACTCGATTGGGAAGGCGACACCGCGGTGCTGCAGTGGGCCCTCGAGCAAGACGGGGTGCTGCTGCGAGCCCCCGGTCTCGATCCGTCGTGGTCGACGAGGCAGCGGGAGGGCTCGGCCCGACTCCGGCCTTCGGGCTCGTGATGGCCCTGGGGTCAGGCCGGGTAGTTCGTCCGCTCGGAGGGTGGAGAACCGGAGGCGTGCGGTCGGTTCGCCGATCGGAACGCCCGCAGCCGGCGCACGAGCCGGCGAAGGGCGAACCGCGCGGAGCTCGCCCATGCGGTCCACAGCATCGCGACTTTGGCCCGCAGACCCTCCCTGGGCGTGTCGGCCTTCTCCTCCTTGGTGCGGTGCCACATCCCGTCGCAGACGAAGATGGCGACCGGGAGGCCGAGGTCGGCCGCGCGGGCGTTGAGCGCCGCCTCGATGCGGTAACCGACGGCGTCTTCGGCCGCGAGGGATTCGAACAGCTCCCGGCGAAGGGCGCGCTCGCCCGTCAGCACCGGCCCCACGTGAACGAACCAGGGATTCATCCAGCGGCCGCGGTCGAACAGACCACACGCCATCGCCGCGCCTCCGGTGGCGACGCTGCGCACCAGCCGATCGATGTGGTCGGGCCTCAGGCCATGCAGGTCCGCGTCGAGGAAGACGATCACGTCATCATCGGTGGCGGCCACCCCGGCGGCCATGGCCTCGCCCTTGCCGCCGCCGGTCACGACGCGGGTGTCAGCGCCGGCGGCCTCCGCGGCTTCCACCGTCTGGTCCTCCGAGTCCCCGTCGACCACCAGGACATCGTCGATCAGCGGGGAGGCGCGAGCCGTGGCGACGACTGCGCCGACGGACTCCTCCTCGTTGAAGGCGGGAATGATCACGGTGGCCATCTCACCCGCATCTTCCCAAGATCGCAGCGTTTACGCCCGACATGACCTCCACACGTGGCGCGGATCAGGCCCGGCTGGCCACGCTTGGGGCCGTCCTCGGAGGCGGCGCGGTGGCCGCCGCGGTCGTGGCCGGCACCGTGCGAGACGAGGCCGTCGACGTCGTTGCCGGCCTCGGCGTCGCAGCACCGGTGGGCTTCGTGGGCGCCTACGCGCTGCTGTCGCTGCTGCTGGTGCCGGGCGCGTTGCTGTCCGCGATGGGCGGGGTCCTCTTCGGCCCCCTGCTCGGAGGCACGCTGGCTGTCGTGGGCGGGTTGATCGGCTCGACCGCGGCGTTCTTCATCGCTCGACGGCTGGGCCGTGGGCAGGTCGAGCGGCTCACTGGCCCACGGATGGAAGGCCTCGATGCCCGCTTGCAACGCAGTGGCATCACCACGCTGATCGTGGTGCGCCTCGCCCCGCTCGTGCCCTACAGCCTCCTCAACTTCGCCGCAGGGGTCACGGGCATCAGCGCTCGCAGCTACCTCATCGGCTCGGCCATCGGCCTGGTCCCTGGCGCCTTCGCCTATGCCGCCATCGGATCGGGACTTGACACCCCCCTGTCCGCGGAGTTCCTCGGCGGCGTCGCTATCGCCGTCATATCGGTCACCGTGGGACGCATTCTCGACAAGCGCATGCACCGGAACTGACGACTGCGCGAGGTGGTCACAGCGCCGACCTGTCGGCCGGCGCCGGGTGAACGCGGCCTGGCGCGGGATCGCCTGCTCGCTTCCGTGACCCGGCGAGGTGCCGGTCTACCGGGCCTACGCCACCTGGTTGCACGCCTCCTGTGTCACCGGCTTGCGTCGGGGGTCGATGCAGTCTCTGCAGCTAGCCGGTGGTCGACGTGTCACGGGAACTCTGGATGGGGGTGGTCGACCCACGAGCGCCGGCCGCGTGTCGCATTGACACCCGCTGCGGGCGGTGTTTGCGACACGCCAGCCTGGGGGCGCCGGCCGTGTGTCGCTGTAGCGCCCGCTGGGGGTGGTGTTTGCGACAAGCCAGCCCGCAGGCGCCGGCCGTGTGTCGCATTGACACCCGCTGCGGGCGGTGTTTGCGACAAGCCAGCCCGCAGGCGGCGCCCGTGTGTCGCGGTAGCGCCCGCTGGGGGTGGTGTTTGCGACAAGCCAGCCCGCAGGCGACCACCGCGCCGGCGCCGGCGGG
>SLAO01000148.1 GCA_007126835.1 Nitriliruptorales bacterium
CAAGGTCTGGACACCGCGCCGTCGTGACGCCACCATTGGCCGCGGGGGAGGCCCAGTGCTTCGAACGACCGAGAAGACCGCGCTGCAGCAGCTAGCTCGGGACGAGCTGCCGGGCCTGTATGCCCTAGCACGCCGGCTCGGCGGGGAAGACCCTGAGGACCTGGTGCAAGAGGCGCTGTTGCGCGCCTGCCGTTCGTTCTACTCCCTGCAAGACCGCCAGGCCGGACCGAAGTGGCTGCGCGTCATCCTCACCAACGTCTGGCGAGACCGCCTCCGCCGGGACTACCGGGCTCCAGACGAGCTGCCCGTCGAGCAGGAGGAGACGTTCTCGCTGTACCGGCGGTTGGAGGAGGAAGACCCCCTGCCCTACTCCGACACGCTGCACATCGACTTCCTCGGCGCGTTCTCCGAGTACGACGTCCACGTGGTGCTCTGGCGTGTGCCGCCTCGCTACCGGGCGCCGCTCGTCCTGCGCTACGTCGAGGGTTTTGCCACCGCCGAGGTCGCCAGCATGCTCGACTTGCCGCTCGGCACGGTGCTGTCGCAACTGCACCGCGGTCGTCAGCGGTTCGAACGCGAGATGTGGGCGTACGCCGAGGAGTCGGGCTTGCTCGCCGACGAGCAGTTCGCGACGCCCAAGGGGGAGTCGCCATGACCGCCCCGATGGGTTGCGCCGAGGCCGTCCAGCGACTGTGGGAGTTCCTCGACGGCGGACTCGACGAGCGCGACCGCGACGCGGTCGACCCGCATCTCGCCCTCTGCCTGCGCTGCTGTGGCGAGCTGGCGTTCAGCCGGGAGCTCCACCGGCTGCTGCGCACCAAGACCGGCAGCGAGCTACCCGCCGACGCCAAGGTCCGCCTCGAGCAGTTCATCGACGATCTTGACGAGGCCCCTGACGAAGAGGTGACTCCATGAGTGGCGATCCCGCGACGCAGGAAGTCCGGCGCGACCTGCTCTTCCAGGACGAGATCCGCGATGCCGTGCGCCGCTCCTACCAAGGCATCCCCATGGGAGCCGGCCGTGCGGTGGCCGAGCGCTTCTACGCCCCCGAGGAGCTGGCGTTCGTACCCGAGACCGCGGTGACTTGGGCACTGGGCGTGGGCAACCCGGTCCGCCACGCCGCGCTCGCCGAGGGTGAGACCGTCCTCGACGTCGGATGTGGCGGCGGCATCGATAGCGTCCTGGCCGCTATCCAGGTCGGACCGGCGGGCCACGTCATCGGCCTGGACATGCTCGCCGAGATGTGTGACCGCGCCCGCGGTGCCGCAGAGGAGGCCGGCACGAGCGGCTGGTCCAGGTTCGAGCAGGGAGAGATGGAGGCGCTTGCCCTGCCCGACGCATCCGTGGACGTGGCGATCTCCAACGGGGTCATCAACCTGTCACCGCGCAAGGGTCGCGCACTGGCCGAGCTCTCCCGCGTTCTCGCACCCGGGGGTCGGGTGTGCTTCGCCGACCTCACCGTCGACGGCGAGCTGCCCCCCGAGGTCCTCGCCAGCGAGGCGGCATGGGCGGGATGCATCGCCGGAGCGGTATCCGAGGAGCTGCTGGCCAAGAAGCTCGGTCGTGCCGGCCTGACCGACATCGAGTTCACCGAGCGGATGACGTTCACACTCGACGACGTCGCCGCCTACCCGCTGTTCACCGCCGACGTCGTCGAGCTGATGCGCCAGCTGTTGCCAGAAGCCGCGCAGGCGCGTGTCGCCACGGGCTTGATCGTGACCGCCAGGAAACCAAGCGACGCGAGTGTGGCGATCGACGGCGGCGCCGCGAGCGCCCTCGAGTCCACCGTGGGGATGGCCACGGTGCGACTTGACGACATCACCCCGGACATCGCGGAAGCTCCCGGGGTGGCGGTGCGCCACCTCAAGCGGGTGGAGGACGTCGAGCTCAAGGTCCTCGACGTCGAGCCCGGGGGCTCGACACCGTGGCATACCCACCACCACGCCCATGAGGGTGTGGTCATCGGCGGAGCCGGGGCGCTGCGGCTGGAGTCCGGCCGCGAGCCGTTGGCCCCCGGCACGGTGTTCTCGGTGGCGCCGGGCGCTCGGCACGCGATCGTCAACGAGCACACCGAACCGTTGCGCTTCGTGTGCATGGACTGCTTCATCCACTAGGCGACGGCGGAGGTTTTTCTCCCCACCGTGCAATGCCACGCCGTCGAGTGGCGTCCTTGTCGGTAACACCCGCGCACGTTCGCGACCGCGAGGCTTCGCCAGCTCCGAAGCCCGGTTGCGCAGACACACCGGGACGCCAGGCAGGAGCCAACCAACCAGGAGGTGCGGCCATGGCAGCAGAAACGCCGGTCGACGTGAGCCGGCTGCGCAGTGAGATCCGCATCAAGTACAGCGAGGTCGCCGAGCGGCCCGACGCCGAGCACCACTTCCACACCGGGCGCAAGGCGCTCGACCACCTCGGCTACGACCCCGAGACGCTGGCGCCGTTGCCCGCGGACGCCGTCGACGCGTTCGCCGGCGTCGCGCACGTCTTCGGCTTCGGGCTGCCGGCGAAGGGGGAGAACGTCGTCGACATCGGCTCGGGCTCGGGCACCGACGCGCTGATCGCGGCCCACGCGGTGGGGGACACCGGGGGCGTCATCGGTGTGGACATGAACGACGCGATGCTCCAGCGCGCCCAAGGCGCGGCGGCGGACGCTGGCCTGGACAACGTCGAGTTCCGAAGCGGCGTGGCCGAGGAGCTGCCGGTGCCCGGCGAGTGGGCCGACGTGGTGATCTCCAACGGCGTGCTCAACCTGGTCCCCGACAAGCTCGCGGCGTATCAGGAGATCTTTCGGGTCACGCGTCCAGGCGGGCGGTTGCAGGTCAGCGACATCTGCGTCGACCACGCCGTCCCCGACGAGGCCAAACAAGACGTCGATTTGTGGACTGCTTGAATCGCCGGTGCCCTGCCGTGCGCAGGGTGGCAGGAGATCATCGAGCAGGCCGGCTTCACCGACGTCAGGTTCAGCGAGCGCGTCGACACCTTCGCCGGGGCCTCGGGTGAAGACAAGGCCCGAGCGTTTGGCACGTTCGGCTACGTCATCCGGGCCAACAAGCCGGGCTGAGCCGGGCTGACTAGGAGGCCGGGCGGACGGCCACCTCGAGCACGCGGTGGCCGTCCATCCGGGTGATCTCCAACCGGCACTCCTCGCCGTCGACGGCGTCTCCGACCTCAGGCAGCCGGCCCAGACGGGCGATGACGTACCCGGCGACGGTCTCCCAGTCGCCCTCGGGAAGCCGGATGTCGAGGTGGGTCGCGAGCTCGTCGGGTCGCAAGGACCCCGGCACCATCACCGCGCCGTCGGCCCGTCGTCGCAGGGAGCGCCGACGGTCGGTCTCGTCCTCGAAGGCGCCGATCAGCTCCTCGAGCAGGTCCTCGAGGGCCACCAGGCCGGTGACGCTGCCGAACTCGTCGACGACCAGGGCGATGTGCTGGCGTCGGGAGCGCATGTCGAGCATGAGCTCCTCGACCGGTCGGCTCTCAGGGGTCAGCATCGCCGGCCCCGCCAGTTGCCCGGCGTTCAGCCGGTCGCGGTCGTCGGGGTCGATGGCCAGGACGTCTTTGACGTGGAGAACCCCGACGACGTCGTCGAGGTCGCCGCTGTGCACCGGCAACCGGGACCGCCCGCTGGCGCTGGCAACGCGTTCGATCTCGTCGACCGACGCGTCCGCAGCGATTGCGACCACGTCGGGGCGCGGGACCATCGCCGCCTCGGCATCCAGCCCCGACAGGTCGATCGCGCGGGTCAGCAACGCTTGCTCGTCCACGTCGATCCGGCCGCGTCGGGCGGACTCCTCCAGCAGCAAGACGAGGTCCGCGGGCGCGTGGACCTGGGCGACCTCGTCTTGCGGTTCGACCCCCGCGGCGCGCACCAGCACGTTCGACAGCCCGTTCAAGAACCGGATGAACGGGCGCAGCAGGCGCACGAACCACCGGAACGGCCGGGCGATCAGCAGCGCGGAGCGCTCGGGGTGCGAGATCGCCCACGACTTGGGGGCCATCTCCCCGACGACCATGTGCAGGAAGATCGTCACGCCAAGCGCGATCACCAGCGAGGCCACCGCGGTGATCGGCCGGGGGATCGCCGTGCCGGCCAGCACCGCGTCGAGGCCGGCGTGCAGCGCTGGCTCGGCAGTGGCCCCCAGGCCCAGCGACGCCATCGTGATCCCGAGCTGGGCGCCGGCCAGCATCAGCGAGATCTCCCGCAGCCCGGCCAGCGCGTGACCGGCTGCCTTGGACCCCTCCTCAGCGAGCGCCTCGATCTTGGAGCGCCGTGCCGCCAGCAGCGCGAACTCCGCCGCGACGAACGCTCCGTTGGCCAGCAGCAACCCCAGACCGACCAGCAGCGCGACGGAGGTGCTCATGCCGGCGCCGCTCCCTCGGCGCCGAGCGGGTCCCGGGGGGTCAGCACCACGCGGCCGACGGCGTGGCCGTCGAGGGCGACCACCCGCAGCGACGCGGTCGGCAGGGTGATCTCGTCGCCCACCGCGGGCATCCGCCCGAGCGCGGCCATCAGCAGCCCCGACAAGGTGTCGTAGTCCCCCTCGGGCAGCCGCACGCCGGTGTCGCGCTCGGTCTCGTCGAGCCGCCACCTCCCCGGCACCAGGAAGGCCCCGCCGGCAAGGGGCAGCGCGGCGGGCTCGGCTGGGTCGTGCTCGTCGCGGATCTCGCCGACGAGCTCCTCGACGATGTCCTCCAGCGTCACCACGCCAGCCGTGCCGCCGAACTCGTCGATCACCAGCGCGAGCTGGGTGTGGGCGTCGCGCAGCTCACCGAGCAGCTGGGGCAGGGGAGCCGACTCGGGTACCGCCAGCGGCTCGGTCATCAACGTGGTGATCGACCGGTTGGGGCGCGCGGCCGGAGGAACGCCGAGCACGTCTTTGACCTGCACCACCCCGCGGACGTCGTCGAGGCCGTCACCGACCACCAGGAACCGGGAGTGGCCGGACTCGCGGAACAGCGCGCGCAGATCGTCGCAGGTGGCGTCGACGTCGATCGCGGTGACGTGCGTGCGGGGCGCCATCGCGTCGCCGGCGCGCAGCTCCCGGAAGTCCAGCGCCCGCCCCAGCAGCGCGGTCTGACTCGCCGACAGGCCGCCTTGGCGGCTCGACTGCGCGATGATGTGTTCGAGCTCGTCGGGGTCGACGCCGCCCTCGAGCTCCTCGACCGGCTGGATGCGCAGCAGGCGCAGCAACCCGTTGCTCGCCCCGTCGAACAGGCGGATCACCGGCCCGGCCACCTTCAGGTACAGCAGGGTGCTGGCCGCCAGGGCGCGCGCGAAGGGTTCGGCCCGAGCGATCGCCAGGTTCTTCGGCGCGAGCTCACCCACGACCATCTGCACCGCGGTGGCGAACAGCAACCCCAGCGTCAGCGCCACGCCGACCACCGCCGCGTCGGGCACCCCCAGCAGCGCGAGCAGCGGTTGCAGCGCGCGGCCCAGGGTCGGCTCGGCAACGAACCCCACCAGCAGCGACGTCGCCGTGATGCCAAGCTGCGCGCCCGACAGCATGAACGACAAGCGCCGCAGCACTTCCACGGCCCGTCGCGCCGGCCGGTCGCCGCCCTCGGCGGCTTCCTCCAGGTGGGTCCGACGCGCGGCGACGTAGGCGAACTCGGCCGCGACGAAGTAGCCGTTGAGGGCGATCAGCACCGCGACGAGGGCCAACCCGGCGGCGATCTCCACCTAGCTCGCCCCCGGCCGGTCAGCGAGCCGCGCGGCCGGCCGCGGATCCGGAGGTTCGCTCACGACTCCGACTCGCCGCCCCCGTCAGCCGCGTCACCCTCGGCGACGTCGTCGTCGGCGACGTCGTCCTCGGGCTCGTCGTCCTCGGGCTCGTCGTCCTCGGGCTCGTCGGTGCTGTCGGTCTCAGGGGCAGGGGTCTCGGTGTTGCGCTGGATGATCCGCGGCTCGGGCTGGTACGTGTGGGTCCACGTCTGCCGGTCCTCCCCACCGTCGTGATAATCCAGCACCCGCGTGTACGACACCGTGAAGCCGGTGCGGCCGCTTTGCACGACCTGCTCGCTTCCGGGCGGCAGGGAGCGGTTCTCCTCGTACTCCACCGGCGGCTGCCGGACGTTTTGCCGCTCGCCGGTGACCGCATCGACGTCGACCCAGTCCGTGGCCCACAGCGACACGGTGATCGACGTGCCCGTGTAGCTTGTCGAGATCAGCACCCCGTACGGCGAGTCGTTGCGGAACGCCACGTCCAGATTCGGGTAGTTCAACGTGGCCTCGCGCCCGACCGGATAGCGGCTGATGTAGTAGCTGTGCGGCTGATGCTGGAGGATCTCGTACCCGCCGAAGAACACGGCGTTGAAGAACGTCGTGGCGAACTGGCTGACCCCGCCACCGACGGCGTCCTCGAACTCTCCTCGGATGATGATCCCACCCTCGGTGAAGCCCTTCTCGCGGGTCCGCGGGCCGACATGATCGTTGATCGAGAACGACTCACCGGGCTCGACGATCGCGCCGTTGACCAGGTCGGCCATCCGCTGGATGTTCTGCACCCGACCCTGGCAGCAGGCGTGCTCGGTGGTGAACGAAGCGATCCGCTCGGTGATGCCGAGCTCCTCGGCGTCCTCGGTGGTCCGGTCGGGCTCGATGATCTCGCCGTCGAGCTCGGCTTCGCGGGGAGTCTCACCGTCGCTGGCCTCGGCGGTGGCCACCTCGAGCACCTGCTCGCCGGCCATCTCGGCGTCGAAGCGGAACCCGTCGGTGGACTCGTCGATGACGACCTCGCCGCCGGACAGGTAGATCTCGGCATCGACCGGATCGGTCTCGAGCGCCTCTCGGGTCTCGTCGTCGACGCGAGCCTCGAGCTCGTCGGGGTCGATGGCCAGCGCACGGGCCGCCCCGGAGCCCTCGATGTCGACGAGTTCGCCGAGGTCGGTGGCCGACAGCTCGATGGCGGTGTCGTCGCGGCTTAGGCGCACCGGTCCCGACACCACTCGCTCCGCGTTGTCGGCCAGGGCGGCGAGCTCGGCGGGGTCGGTGTCGGGGTGCACAGCCGACGCGGGCGCGTCGATGGTCTGCGGACCATCGACGAGGACGTGCTCGCGGGCTCGGCTGGCCAGGGCGGACCGGTCCGCCTCGACCCCCGAGCGGGGCTCGGTGTGCGACACCCCCTCGGCGCTGACCTCCAGCGAGCCCTCATCGGGTTCGACGTCGAACTCGTCGGCGGTGCTCGTCACCCACTCTTCCAGTGTCTCGCCGTCGACCTCGACGATCGGGTTGATCTCGAAGCCGTCACCGAACGCGCGGAAGTGGTCCCGCAGCGCCGCGAGCGGGTTGAGCTGGCGTCCTCGACGCCACACCCGCTTCTGGGTCGCGTCGGTGTCGACAGCGAACCCCAAGTCGGCGCGGTCGCTGCTCACCTCGCCGCTGGGCGCGGCCGGCCCGTCGTGCTCGTCGACGTCGAGCACAACGGTGATGTCCTCGCCGGCGCGTTCGGCGTGGTACTCCTCGACGGCGACCGCCAGCTCGTCCTCAGACAACCCGCTGACGTCGCGGCCATCCATCGTGACACCGGGCAGCACCCCGGGCCGGGCGACGCGGAAGCCCACCACGACGAGGGCGAGCAGCACTACCAGCCCCACGATGGCAAGCGCGTACGGCCCCCAGGCAGGTAGTGCAGCGACCCCCCGCTGGTCAGCGCGCAGGAGTGTTCGGACGCGATTCATCTTGACCTAGTGATCCTATCTCGATCGCAGGTGCCCGCCGTCGCCTCGGCTTGTCCTCCAGGGTCGCGCGTGTCGGCCCGGTTCGCTGTCCTCGGCCTCGACCGCCGGGCCGGGTGGTGGACCCACCACCGACGCCCCGCTGGGCCTCACTCGGCCTCACTCGGCCTCGCTCGTCCCCCCCACACTCGGCCTGGCTCGTCCCCCCACTCGGCCTGGCTCGTCCCCAACCGAGATTGAGCGGGTCGCGCCCGGCGGCTACCATCTCCGCGAGTTGGCGACAGGCTCGCTGCGGGAGCGGGCACGTTCAAACCTGGAGCACACCACCTCGATGCGCCTGCCCATGCGAGGCCACCGGCCATCTGCCGTGGTCGTTTTCGCCCTGTTGACGTCCGGGCTGCTCGCCCTCGCGCTCCCGGTCCTGGCAAGCCCAGAGGAGCAGCGCCTGGAGGAGGCCCGCGACCGACTCGGCGAGGTACGCGACGAGCTCGACGCCGCCCGTGAGAAGGCCGAGGCCGAAGCCGAGGCCCTCGAGGTGGCTGAAGCCCGCCTCGACGAGGTGCTGTCGTCGGTCGCTGAGGCCGAACAGGCCGTCGAGCGACAGCAGCTAGCCGTCGACGAGGCCGAAGACGAGCTCTCCAGGCTCGAAGCCGAAGTCGTCGAGCACAAGGACGCCACACGCGGACGCGTGGCCGTGCTGTACAAGCGCGGTGGCGACGGTGCCCTCAGCGCCGTGTTGACCGGCCAGTCGACCTCCGACGTGCTCGGCCGCGGTGCCCTGCTGGCGGCGGTCAACCGCAACGACCGCCAAGCGTTCGAGGCCGTGGTGTCCAGCGAGCGGGCGGTGGACGCACAGGCACAGCACCTTGCAGCGGAGCGCGACGCCCTCGAGCGCGTTCTCGCCCAGCAGCAGGAGCTGCTCGCCGAGGTCGAGGAGTTGCGTGAGGACCAAGCCATCGCTGCTGCCGAGGCCGAGGCTGAGGTCGAAGACCTCGAAGAGCACGAGGCGCACCTCGAAGAGGAGTCCCGGGAGCTGGCTTCTGCGGCGCGCCGAGCGGCCCGATCCGACAGGACCTCGCGCAGCAACAGCAGCAGCAACGGTGAGGCGCAGTCGACCGCCTCGGGTGGATCCGGCGGCGGCGGAGGGTGGCAGTGGCCCGCCCAAGGCCGAGTCACCAGCGAGTACGGCACCCGGTGGGGCCGATTGCACGCGGGCATCGACATCGCCAACAGCACCGGCACCTCGGTCGTGGCAGCGCGCGGCGGCACCGTGAGCCAGACACGGACCATGTCGGGCTACGGCAACCTCGTGCTCATCGACCACGGCGGCGGGATCGTGACCGCCTACGCGCACCTCAACTCGATCGAGGTCAGCTCCGGCCAGCAGGTCAGCGCCGGCCAGCGCATCGGGGGCATGGGCTGCACCGGTAGCTGCACGGGTACGCACGTGCACTTCGAGGTTCGAGTCAACGGCAATGCCCAGAACCCCCGGGGCTACCTGCCGTAAGCCCTGACGCGCCGGCGGGGGACGTCGGGCCGTGGGCTGTTCGGGATTGCGCTCCCTTGGCTGGTGATTCGCGCCGAGGGCGAGCCGGGGGCAGGGTGTCGGCATGCCCGACCACCCGTCGTTGCTGCGTCGCGCCGACGTGCGCTGATGACCGCGTCCGAAGAGGCCCCCCGAGGGCCACTTGCCCTGCTGCGCGACCGCACCTTCGGTCCGTTCATGGCCGGCAAGGTCCTGTCCACGTCCGGGATGTGGGTGCAGAACCTCGCCGCGGCGGTGCTCATGTTCAGCCTCACGGGGTCGGCGTTCATGGTCGGTCTCGTCAGCGCTCTGCAGTTCGTCCCGCTGTTGCTGTTCTCGGTGCTAACCGGTGCGTTGACCGACCAGTTCGACCGGCGCCGGCTCCTCATGCTCGGACGCGCGATCTCAGGCACGGCCATCTCCGGGCTCGCCTTGGTCCTGGCGCTGGGCGGCGCTGAGGTCGAGCCGCCCATGCTGCTGGTGGCCGTGTTCACCACCGGTCTCGGTCAGGCGCTGAGCAACCCCGCAATGCAGGCACTGCTGCCGGCCCTGGTCCGCGAGCAGGACCTGGAGCAGGCGTTGGCGGTCAATGCTGCTGCTCCGAGCCTGGCTCGCACCGCCGGCCCTGCCCTCGGGGCCGGCCTGCTGCTGGTGGGAGGACCGGCCGCCGCCTTCGCGATGGCCGGAGTGAGCCACCTCGTCTTCGCGTTCGTGCTCGCCTTCCTGCGCGGGCGGCAGCAGGCGAAGCCCAAGACGCGCCCCAGTGTCTGGGGAGGGCTGCGCTACCTCATCGGCGACCCGAAGGCGGGCCTGCTCGTCCTGGGGGTGGCCATGCTGAGCTTCGGCGCCGACTCGGTGGTGACGTTGAGTCCACCGCTGGCTGCGCAACTAGGCCGCGGCGACGCCGTGGTCGGGCTGTTCGCCGCCGCCTTCGGTGTCGGGGCGGTGGTGGTCACGCTGACGTTCCGCCTCCTGCGTCACGCACTGACCTTGCGCAGCGTAGGGATCGCTGGGTTCATGGTGCTGGCTGGGGGTTTGCTGATGGTCGCGGTGCTTCCCGCGGTGACCGGGGGAGTTGCCGGCTTCGCGGTCGCCGGCGGCGGCTTCATGATGGCCACTGTCTCGCTGAACACACGGATCCAGCGCCGAGTCCCCGACGAGCTGCGCGGCCGCGTGATGGCGCTGTGGGGGGTGGCGTTCCTCGGCTCGCGGCCGTTCGCGGCCATGCTGAACGGCTTCCTGGCCGACTGGCTCACGGTGCACACAGCGCTGATCGTCGCGGCGATCATCACCGTGGCGTCGACCCCGTTCGCGCTGGTGAGCTACCAACGGGGCGGCAAGTCCGCCCCGTAGGCCAGATACGGGCGTTCCTGCGCCGCTGGCACCCGATCTGTGGGCTGTCGATGCCGCCGGGACCCGCGAGAGCGGACATTTCGCTCGCGGGTGGTACATCTGCACGAGGAGTCGTGCAAATGTACCAGTGCCGTCCGATTTCGATCGATTTGCACCGGTGCGGCGGGTGGGCCGGGCTCGCGCGGGGGCGCGCGGGCTCGCGCGGAGGCGCCGTGCGGGGTTCGGCTCAGTCGACGGGCGATGCGAGGGGCGCACTGGCCGCGACGCACTGGTGAATGGTGCATACAGGGCGAGCCGCCGAGCCTCCCGTCCGCCACCGTTAGTCGCGAAGCGGTGTATATAGGGCATATCGCTCGACCCGAACAGCGAGGGGCCTACCGGCGCGGCGTCCGCTATGAGGCCTTTCA
>SLAO01000018.1 GCA_007126835.1 Nitriliruptorales bacterium
CTCGCCCCCGGCCAACGTCTGCCACTGCCAGGCCACGACCCCCAACGTCGCGGCGAAGCCCAGCGCCGCAAGCAGGGCCGACAGCACCCGGGGCCGGTCGCGCCATGTCAGGGTCAGGGCCAGCTGCACGACGGCGCCCAGGGCGAGCAGTGCGGGCCAGACGACCTCGCCGGTCAGCACGAAGCCAGCCACCGCGCCGGCGGCGAGCACGACGAACGCCCCAGCCGACACCCGGGCGCGGGTTTCGCCGGCCGTCTCCAGCAACAATGCGAGGATCCCGACGCCGAACAGCACCAGCTCGGGGCTGATGGCGCCCCAGGCGATGTCGGGGATCTCGACCGCAGTCTGCGCGACCACGTGCATCACTGCTGGCCCTCCTCAGAAGTGGCGTCGGCGGTCACCGCGCCGGCCTCGTGCACCTCGGCGATGATCGCCTCCACGGTCGGTGAGACGCGCTCGTACATCGGCTGCGGGTACAGGCCGATCCCGACCATGAGCACCACGAGCGGAGCCATGATGCTGATCTCCCTCGGGTTGAGGTCGGTCATGCCCACGGCGCGACCCTCGACCGGGCCGTGGAACATCCGCTGGTACGCCCACAGCAGGTACAGCGCGGCGAAGATCACCCCGACCGCCGCAGCGACCGCGGCCCAGGGGTAGGTCTGGAACGTGCCCAGCAGGATCGGGAACTCACCGACGAAGCCGTTGAGTCCCGGCAGCGCGATCGAGCTCATCACGGTCACCAGGAACAACCCGCCGAAGATCGGGGTGGCCCGCATCAGCCCCGAGTACTCCGCGATCGCCCGCGAGTGCGTCCGGTCGTACATGAAGCCGATCAGTAAGAACAGCGCGCCCGTGGTCAGCCCGTGGTTGATCATCTGCACCACGGACCCGGACGCCCCGGTGGCGTCGAGCGCGAACACGCCGAGCACCACGAAGCCGAGGTGGGCCACCGAGCTGTACGCCACGAGCTTTTTGATGTCCGACTGCATCATCGCGACCAGGGCCCCGTAGAGGATGCCGATCAGCGCGAGCACGAGGATCGGGGGCGCCAAGGTCACGGTCGCGTCGGGGAAGTACGGCAGGCTGAACCGCAAGAACCCGTACCCGCCGATCTTCAGCAAGACCGCCGCCAGGATCACGCTGCCGACCGTGGGCGCCTCGGTGTGGGCGTCGGGCAGCCACGTGTGCACTGGGAACAGCGGCACCTTGATGGCGAACGCGGCGAAGAACGCGAGGAACAGCCAGGTCTGCTCGGTGGTGGTGAGGCTGACCTGGCGGATCACGTCGTAGTCGAAGCTCTGCGCGCCGGCGGCGAAGTACAGGTAGAGGATCGCCACGAGCATCAGCAGCCCGCCGATCAGCGTGTACAGGAAGAACTTCACCGCGGCGTACCGCCGGTTCGCGCCGCCCCAGATGCCGATCAGCCCGTACATCGGCACGAGCATGACCTCGAAGAACACGTAGAACAGGATGAGGTCGAGGGCGACGAAGACCCCGACCATCGCCGCTTGCAGCCCCAGCAAGGACGCGAAGAACGCCTTGACGCGGTCAGGCTGCTCCCAGGCCGCCAGGACCGCCAGCGGCATGATGAACGTGGTCAGCAGCACCAGCCACAGGCTCACCCCGTCCACACCGAGGCGGTAGGTGATCCCCCACGCCTCGATCCAGGGCAGCTGCTCGGTCAGCTGGAACCCCGGCTCGCCCACCGCGAAGGCGGGCAGGATGAACAACGACGCCACGAACGTCGCCACCGTCCCGGCCAGCGCCACCATCCGGACCGCCGCGCGGTTGTCCGCCGGGATGGCGCCGATGATCACCGCCGCCGCGACGGGCAGCAGGATCAGCAAGGTCAAGATCGGAAAGTCCATGCTCAGCCCGATCCCGTCAGAAGGCCGCCGAGGAAGATGACCGCAACGAGCACGGTGCCCGCCGCGACCGCCAGCGCGTAGCTGCGCACGAACCCGGTCTGCAGTCGCCGGCCGATCGACCCCAGCCCGCGCGTGGCGGTGCCCAGCCCGTTGACCGCCCCGTCGATGACCACCCGATCGAACTCAGCGAAGCCGTTCGCCACGGCGCGACCGGGGCGCTCAATCGTCGCCTCGTACAGCTCGTCGACGTAGAACTTGTTGTATGACAGCTGGTAGAAGCCACCGAGGCGCTCCCGGACGGCGGTGTGGTCGACGCCTTCTCGCAGGTACATCGCCCAGGCTGCGCCCACCCCGGCCAGCGCCACCAGCGTGACGATCAGCACCGCCGGGACGTGGGCGATGAACGGGGTGTCGCCGTAGAACGGGACGACCGACGGCGCCAGGAACGACGACAGGAAGGCTGGTTCGGGGTCCCAGAACCGCAGCAGGCTGGCCGGGGTGGCGTTGAGCAGGCCGCCGGCCGCCGACCCGACCGCCAGCAGCACCAGCGGCAACGTCATCGACATCGGCGACTCGTGCGGGTGCACGTGGGGCAGCTCGGACTCGTAGCGCTTGCCGCCGAGGAAGATGAGGAAGAACCACCGGCTCATGTAGAACGCGGTGAGGCCCGCCACGATCGTGCCGATCACCCAGATGCCCTGGGCTCCGGGGGTGTCGAGGGCGGCGACGAGGATCTCCTCTTTGGAGAAGAAGCCTGAGAACGGCGGGACGCCCGAGATCGCCAGCCACCCGACCAGCGACGTGCCGAACGTGATCGGCAGAAGCGCCCGGAGCCCGCCCATCTTCCACGCGTCGGTCTCGTTGGCCATGGCGTGCATGACCGAGCCGGCTGCCAAGAACAGCAGCGCCTTGAAGAACCCGTGGGTCAGCAGGTGGAAGACCCCCGCGACCTGGGCGCCCAACCCGACGCCGACGAACATGTAGCCCAGCTGGGACACCGTCGAGTA
>SLAO01000075.1 GCA_007126835.1 Nitriliruptorales bacterium
CCCTCGCGCGGCACGGTCTCGATCGTGGCGAGCCCGTCGGCGAGCTCGAGGGCCGCCTCGATCGAGTCGGCCAGTCGCCGTCGGATCCCCTCCTTGCGCACCAGGCGGTCGACGATGACCTCGATGGTGTGCTGTTCGTACCGCGCCAGCCGAGGGCGCTCGCCGGCGAGGTCGATGATCTCGGGTTCGTTGGTTCCCGACGTCACGCGAGCGCGGCTGAACCCGCGCCCGGCCAGCTCGCCCAGCAGCTTCTCGTACTCCCCTTTGCGGCCCCGGACCACCGGCGCGAGCACCTGGAAGCGCGTGCCCTCCGGGTAGCGCTCGACCTGGTCGACGATCTGCTCGGACGTCTGCTTGGCGATCTCCCGGCCGCAGGACGGGCAGTGCGGCTGGCCGATGCGCGCGTAGAGCAGGCGCAGGTAGTCGTAGATCTCGGTCGTGGTGCCCACCGTCGAGCGCGGGTTGCGCGACGTCGACTTCTGATCGATGGAGATCGCCGGCGACAGCCCCTCGATGGATTCGACATCGGGCTTGTCCATCTGCCCGAGGAACTGCCGCGCGTACGCGGACAGCGACTCCACATAGCGCCGTTGGCCCTCGGCATAGATGGTGTCGAACGCCAGGCTGGACTTGCCCGAGCCCGACAGGCCGGTGAAGACAACGAGGCTGTCCCGAGGCAGGTCGACATCGATGTCGGCGAGGTTGTGCTCCTTCGCGCCGCGGACGGCGAGGACATCTCGTCGCGCGGAGGATGTGGTCACGGTTGGTGGCTCCGGTGGGTCGATGGCCCTGCCTGCAGACGCACGCATGCGCTGGGCCCGGGGAAGGTCGAGGGCCGCTGGCAGCGCTACGCCACGTCAGAGTCTAGCGGCCGGCCCGGGCGCCGGCGGTCACCGCGGCTGGGCCCCCCGGCCGTGGCCGCGCGCCGGACGAGGTTGCAATTGCGACCCCTCACACGTCGTGATTGCAACCTCGTGCACCGAGCCAACCTCACCAACCACAGCAGGCTTCAGCAGCCTCGCCCACCCGCAAGCCTCGCCCACCCGTGTGTCACCGTGGGCCCATTTGACCGCGGCCGGCTGTCGTCCGCTCGCCCAACGATGCTTCGCACCCGGCGCGCACCCGCTCGGGCGTAGAATCGAACCGCCCCCGACGCCCGGAGACGCCACCGCTCTAGGAGGGACCCGATGACCCAGCATGCCGAGCCTGACCGCGGTCACGTGGAGCCCGGGGGGCCCACGCTCGTGCGCACCGCGGCTTCCGACAGCGGCGAGGTGACAGTGCGCAAGCTCAGCGTGGGCCCGATGGACAACAACTGCTACGTGCTCGTGGACCGGGCCACGAACCGAGCGTTGCTGATCGACGCCGCCGACGACGCGCGCCGCATCCTCGACGAGGTCGACGACGTCGGCGTCGATGCGATCGTGACCACCCACGGGCACGCGGACCATTGGCAGGCCCTCGACGCGGTGGCGGACGAGACCGGCGCCGCGGTGCATCTGCACCCGGCCGACGCTGAGCGCGTCCCTCGATCTCCCGACGTGGAGATCCGGCACGGGATGACCGTGCCGTTTGGCGACGCCTCGGTGACCCTGCTGCACACCCCGGGGCACACTCCCGGGTCGGTGTGCGTGCTGCTCGACGGCCTGCAACCGTGGCTGTTCACCGGCGACACGCTGTTCCCGGGTGGCCCCGGCGGGACATTCGGTGACGCCGACGCCTTCTCTCAGATCATGCAGACCCTGCGCGAGGAGGTCTTCGCCCTCCCGGATGCCACCCGTGTCTGTCCCGGCCACGGCGACGACACGAGCCTGGGTGTCGAGCGCCCGCACCTCGACGAGTGGCAAGCGCGGGGCTGGTAGAGCGAGGGGTCCGTGCGAGGTCTGGCGAAGCTGCTGCTCGGGTTGGGGCTGCCGTTGCTGCTCGTCGTCGGCTATGTGCAGCTCGTCGGGCGCCCCGCCGACGAGGTGCCCGACGCACCGTCGGTGGAGGCTGGCGCCACCGGCCACGACCTCCCCCCTGACGGCAACTGGGAGCTCGTGGCCGCGGACTCGTTCGTCGGCTACCGCATCGTCGAGCGCGACCCTACCCGTCAACGCCCCAACGAGGCGGTGGGGCGCACCTCCGCGATGGACGGGCACGTCACGGTGGCCAACGGTCAGGCCGTCGACGCCCGGGTCGAGGTCGATCTGCGGGAGCTCGACAGCGGCCGGCAACGTCGCGACCAGGCCATCCGGCAGCGTTACCTGGAGTCGTTCGACTACCCGACGGGGCGCTTCACCTTGAGCGAGCCGTTTCCGGTTGCCGACGCGCTCGCCGATGACCCGCAGGGCCGCACCGTCGCCGGAGACCTCCAGCTGCGCGACCAGACGGTGGCGGTGGAGGCCGACGTCGACGTGGGGTGGGACGGCGAGCAGGTCGAGCTCGCGGGCACGGTCCCGGTGACCCTCGCCGACTTCGGGATCGAGCCGCCTCGGATCCCCGGTTTCCGCTTCGTCGCCGACGATGGCGACGTGGAGCTGCACCTCACGTTCGTGCCCGGCGGCGAGCCACGCTGACCGGTTAGCCCCGCCGGCGCCTTACCCGAACGCCTCGTCCATCGCACGGAGCTCGCGCTTGAGCTCGGAGAGCTCGTCGCGCAAGCGCGCCGCATACTCGAAGCGCAGCTCGGCGGAGGCTTGGGCCATCTCGTCCGACAGCGACTGGATGAGCTGGCGCAACTCGTCCTGGGGCATGTCGGTGGTGTCAACCTGCTCGGATGCGGCGCGCGGCCGGCGCTCGCGTTTGAGGTCGGGCGTGGCCTCGGTGTAGGCGACGCCGGCCTCGGCTGCACGGGCACGCTGGATGATGTCGCCGACCTTCTTGCGGATCGTCTGCGGGTCGATGCCGTGCTCAGTGTTGTAGTCGAGCTGCAGCTTGCGGCGCCGGTTGGTCTCGTCGATCGCCCGCTGCATCGAATCGGTGACCTGGTCAGCGTAGAACAGCACCTGGCCGTGCAGGTTGCGGGCGGCTCGACCGATCGTCTGGATCAGCGAGGTCTCCGACCGCAGGAACCCTTCCTTGTCCGCGTCGAGGATCGCCACCATCGACACCTCGGGCAGGTCGAGTCCCTCCCGCAGGAGGTTGATGCCCACGAGCACGTCGAACTCGCCGAGGCGCAGCGCCCGCAGGATCTCGATGCGCTGGACGGTGTCGATCTCGGAGTGCAGGTAGCGCACCCGCAGGCCGGATTCGAGCAGGTAGTCGGTGAGGTCCTCGGCCATCTTCTTGGTCAGCGTGGTGACGAGGACGCGCTCGTCGGCCTCCGAGCGCTGGCGGATCTCGTAGATCAAGTCATCGATCTGGCCGTCGGTCGGGCGCACGAGGACCTCCGGATCGACCAGCCCGGTCGGACGGATGACCTGCTCGACGATCGTGGAGGCGACACGGCGCTCGAACGGTCCCGGCGTGGCGGACACGTGCAGCGTCTGCGTGGTCGCAGCGCGGAACTCCTCGAACGTCAGCGGCCGGTTGTCGAGCGCGCTGGGCAGCCGGAAGCCATGCTCGACGAGTGTCTCCTTGCGTGAGCGGTCGCCTTCGTACATGCCCCCGATCTGCGGCACGGTGACGTGACTCTCGTCGATGATGACCAGGAAGTCGTCGGGGAAGTAGTCGAGCAGCGTGGAGGGGGTCTCGCCGGGCCCGCGTCCGTCGATGTGCCGCGAGTAGTTCTCGATGCCCGAGCAAAAGCCGATCTCGCGGATCATCTCGAGGTCGTAGTTGGTGCGCATCCGCAGCCGCTGGGCCTCGAGCAGCTTGTTCTCTGCCTCGAGCTCGCTCAGGCGCTCCGTGAGCTCGGCCTCGATCGTGCCCACCGCACGGTCCATGCGCTCGGCGCTTGCGACGTAGTGGCTGTTGGGGAAGATCCAGGCCTCGTCGACCTTGGCGGTCAGCTCGCCGGTGAGCGGGTCGAGCTTGGTGATGCGCTCGACCTCGTCGCCGAACAGCTCGATGCGGTAGGCGACCTCCGCGTCGGCCGGGAACACCTCGAGGGTGTCGCCACGCATGCGGAACTTGCCGCGCACGAGGTTGAGGTCGTTGCGCTCGTAGAGCAGGTCGACGAGCTTGCGCAGCAACCCGTCGACGTTCACGGTCTCGCCTTCGACCAGTCGGATGACGTGGTGGCGGTACTCCTCGGGTGACCCGAGGCCGAAGATGCACGACACGCTCGCGACGATCAGCACGTCCGGCCGGGTCAGCAGCGCCATGGTCGCGCGGTGGCGGAGCCGTTCGACCTCCTCGTTGATCGCCGAGTCCTTCTCGATGTAGGTGTCGGTCTGCGGGACGTAGGCCTCGGGCTGGTAGTAGTCGTAGTAGCTGACGAAGTACTCGACGGCGTTGTCGGGCAGAAACTCCCGGAACTCGTTGGCCAGCTGCGCCGCCAGCGTCTTGTTGGGCGCCATGACCAGCGTGGGCTTTTGGACCGACTCGACGATCTTCGAGGCGGTGTAGGTCTTGCCCGACCCGGTGACGCCCAGCAGGACGACATCGGATTCGCCGGCGTTGATGGCCTCTGCCGAGCCCTCGATCGCGCGAGGCTGGTCCCCCGACGGCTCGAAGTCGCTGACGACCCGGAAGCGCTGCTCGTTCATGCACCGATCTTAAGACGCTTCGCTGCGCCCACGACAGGTTCGGGCCGACGCCCGACTCCCCAGCCTGCGAAAACGCGTGGAGCTGGGCGGCCGAGCCCCTACGATCCAGACCATGCGAGCGTTGGTTGACCGGTTTCTTGCCGCGCTGGCGCGCCTGGTGCTGCGCGGGTTCTTCCGCGACATCGAGGTCGTCGGCCGCGAGCGCCTGCCTGACGACCGGCCCGTGCTGGTGGTCGCCAACCACTTCAACGCCCTCGTCGATGCGGTCCTGGTCATCCACGCCGTGGGGCGCCTGCCACGGTTCATCGCCAAGGCAGCGCTGTGGCGGCGGGTGTGGGCCCGGCCGTTCCTGTGGCTCGCCGGCCTCGTGCCCGTGCACCGGCCCCAGGACAGCGTCGACATGTCGGGCAACCGCTCGACCTTCGCGACCTGCCACGAGCTGCTGGCTCGGGGCAAGACCGTCGCGCTGTTTCCCGAGGGGAGGGTCTCAGAAGCCCCGACCCTGGCGCCGGTTCGCACCGGGGCCGCGCGGATCGCCCTGGGCGCGCGCCAGCAGGGCGCCGAGGGGCTGGTCATCGTGCCCGTGGGACTGATGTACGAGGACAAGGTCGCGCTGCGCTCCCGGGCCCTGGTTCGCATCGGACAGGCCATCGACCTCGACGCCGAGCTGCCCCGGTTCGTCGATCCGGGGGAACCCGCCGAGGAGGGCAACCAGGACGCGGTGCGCAGGCTGACCGCCGAGGTCGCCGAGCGCATGCGAGCAGTGGCTCCCGACTACGCCGACGCGCGGGAAGCTGCGGTGCTGGGACGAGCCGCGGAGATCGCCCTGCGTGAGCACGGCCGGGTGCCCCCACCCGACGTGCCGCTGGCGTCCCGCGAAGCTCTGGCGCAGCGCCTGGCCAACGCCCCGGAGGCGGCACGCACGAAGCTGCTCGACGCCCTGGCCCGCTACCACCTCGACCTGTCCTTGCTCGGGCTCCTCGACGCCTACCTTGTGGGGCGTTACCGGGCAGGTCGGTTGGCGCGCCTGCTGGTGGCAACCGCGCTACGCCTGGCCGTTGTCGCGCCGTTCGCCCTGGTGGGCGCCGCCGTCAACGCGATCCCCTACTGGGGGGTCCACTGGGCGGGCCGGGTCGTGCGCAACCCCATGTTGAAGGCCACCACGCGGATGCTCGCCGGCATCGCGCTGTTCCCCCCGATGTGGCTGGTCGTGGCCTGGTTGGCGCCCTGGGACGCCTGGTGGCAGCGCCTGGCGGTGTTCGCCGCGGCGCCGGTGCTGGGGCTCGTGGCCGTGCGTGCCCTCGAACACGCCGTCGCCGTACAACGTTCGTGGCGAGGGTGGATCACGCTGACCGAGCGCACCGACGCGCTGGCACAAGTCCGCGCTGACCGCGATCAGGTGGTCGCGCTGGTGGAGGAGGCCGAGGAGTTGGCTCAGCCCTCGGCCGCCCCTCGGTCAGCACGCCACCGGTGACCCGCTGGTCAGCGACGCTTGCGGCGGACCAGGCGCAGCACCAGCCACAGCGCGGCGACCACACCGACGATCGGCAGGGCCCGTTTGACCAATGGCCCGCCAGCGACGTCGACGAGGTCGACGGCGTCAGCGGTGTCCTTGGCCTCATCGAAGTGGATCAGGCTCGCAAACGCCGGCTCGCTGGTGGGGGGATCGGCGGCTGTTTTCTCCTGGTGCTTGGTCATGGCGGCTTCGGCTCCTTGCTCCTCGGGGGTGGTGCGGTCGAGCGTGGTTGCGAGGCAGTCGGCGAACTGGCCCAGCAGCTTCTCACCGACGTCGCTCATCACGCCCCGGCCGAACTGCGCCGGCTTGCCGGTGATGGCCAGGTCGGTGAAGACGGTGACCTCGGTGCGGTCGTCGCGCTCGGTCAGCTCCGCGGTGATCGTGGCCGTCGCCGTCCCGGTTCCCCTGGCTTCGCTGCCGCGAGCCTCGATGGTCGCCCGGTGGTGCTCCTCGTCGACGTCGACCCAGCGGGCCTGGCCCTGGTAGGTCACCTGCATCGGACCCACCTTGACCTTGACCCGACCGGTGAACTCTTCGCCCTCTACCGAGTCGATCGTGGCGCCGGGCATGCACGGTCCGATGCGCTCGATGTCGCGCAGGACTTGCCAGGCCTCCTCGATGCCGATCGGCACCGAGAACGAGTGGTTCAGCTGCATGCCCGCTCCTTTGGTCGCCGCGCCTGCCGGCGCGGCTGCGGCCCGCCTGCGCCCCGCGTCCGCGAGGTCTGCCTGGGTGTCCACATCCACCGGGTCGGCAACATCTTCGCACGCCACGGCGACGGTCACATCCGCGCGGCCGCGCACGTACGCCCGCGCCCCGGCATCACCCACCGCAGCCGCGGCGGCGGGCTCCCAGTGGGCCCGGTCGAGCAGCACCGGGTTTCGCAGCTTGCCACCGTAGGTCGCCACCGCGATCTCGGCGCCGTCGCACCAGGCAGCGATCAGCCGGCGGACCGCTGCAGGGCCGATCCCGGGCTGGTCGACCAGCGCCAAGACGGCAGCGTCGGCGTCGGCGGGCAACGCCGCCAGGCCGGTGCGCACCGACGAGCCCATGCCCTCGCGCCAGTCGGGGTTCTCGACGACGCGAGCGGGACCGAGGTCGGCTTGGTCGACCACGCGCGCCGCCCCCGCGCCGAGGACGACGACGACGTCGGCGCAGCCTCCCGCAGCGAGGGTCTCGACGGCGTGCTCGATGAGCGGCCGACCGTCGACGTGGACCAGCGCCTTGGGGACGTCCATCCCCAGCCGCCGTCCCTCACCCTCGGCGAGCAGGACGCCGGCGACCACGCCTGACGTCATCCCGCAGGCTCGTGGTGGATGCGCCCCGAGGTCGCCGACAGGGGCTGACCGCTGCCGTGCCAGCGCTGCTGGATGATCTCGGCGGCCACCGACACCGCGGTCTCCTCGGGGGTGCGGCCGCCGAGGTCGAGCCCGATGGGCGAGCGCAGCCTCGCGAGGTCGGCTTCGTCAAGCCCGGCCTCCCGCAGGCGCTCGAGGCGGTCGGCGTGGGTGCGGCGACTGCCCATCGCTCCGATGTAGGCGGCCGGGCTGCGCAGCGCGACCTCGAGCACGGGAACGTCGAACTTGGGGTCGTGGGTCAGCACACAGATGACCGTGCGCTCGTCGATGTTGGTGTCGGCGAGGTAGCGGTGCGGCCACTGCACGACGACCTCGTCGGCGTCGGGAAACCGCGCCGGGGTGGCGAACAGCTTGCGCGCGTCGCACACGGTGACGCGGTAGCCGAGGAAGCGCCCGATCCGCGCAACCGCGGCGGCGTAGTCGATCGCGCCGAAGACGATCATGCGCGGCGGCGGGGTGAACGATTCGATGAACACGGTGACGTCGTCTCGCCGCCGCTGCCCCTGGCTGCCGTAGCGCCGCTGCCCGGTCTGGCCCTGGGCGAGCATCCCGCGGGCATCGTCGGTCACCGCGGCGTCGAGCCCGTCGTCGCCCAGTCCGCCGAGCACGTCCTCGAAGGCGACCAGGCGCTTGGCCCCGGCTCGCACCGCACCGCTCTCACCGGTGGCCAGCACCGTGGCCAGCGCCACGGGACGCTCGGAGCGGATGGCCTCCGTCAGGGCCTCGAACACGCGCTCGGTCACGGGCTCACCAGTCCAAGCGCTCCACGAAGATCTCGATCTCGCCTCCGCAGGTCAAGCCCACGTCGAAAGCCTGCTCGTCGGAGATCCCGTATTGCACCAGCGCGGGCTCGCCGGTGGCCAGCACCTGCTGGGCCTGCTCGTACACCGCGCCCTCGACGCAGCCGCCGGACACGCTGCCGGCGACCTCGCCGTCTGCGCTGACCGCCATGACCGCGCCCGGCTGGCGCGGGGCGCTGCGAGCCACGCCGACGACCGTGGCCACGGCCACCGGGGTTCCGGCGGCACGCCATTGTTCGACGCGGTCGAGCACCTCTCGCATCAGCTCACCTCCGGCGTTGGTGGGTCCGTTGTATGCCCGCGACGACGCGCGCGAGCCGCTCGAGCGCGGCCAGGCTGTGTCCCTCGACGAAGTCGTCAACGTGCGGTAGCGCGGCGGCCATCCCGCCCGCCAGCGGAGCGTAGCCGGGCCGGGCCTTGCGCGGGTTGGCCCACACCACCTTGTGCGCCAAGCGACCCAGCCGGGCCATCTGCTGTCCCAGCAAGGCGGGGTCGTCGCGCTCCCAGCCGTCCGACAAGATGACAACCACCGCGCCCCGCGCCATCCCCCGCTGCCCCCACACGTCGAGGAACTCCTTGAGCCGCTCCCCCAGCCGTGTGCCGCCGGACCAGTCGGGCACCGCGGCGCCCGTTGCCGCCAGCGCTTCGTTGGGATCGCGCCGTGTCAGCTCGCGCGTCACCCTCGTCAGCCGCGTGCCGATCGTGAAGACCTCGACGCGCGCGGCACGTCGCCGCGCTGCCGCGTGCGCAAAACGGACCAGGGACTCGGAGTAGCTGCTCATCGACCCGGACACGTCTGCGAGGATGACCACGCGACGGGGCCGCCGCCGCTGTCGGTGGTACCGCAGCACCACTGGCTCGCCGCCGTGGCGCAGCAGCTGGCGGACCGTGGCTGCCTGGTCGACCCTCCCCCGGCGCGCGGGTTCCCGCCGTCGTGTGCGGCGGTGCTCGGCTGGCATGTCGAGCAGGGCGACCAGGCGGGCGACCTCGGCTCGCCCTGCCGCGTCGAGGCGTCCCAGGTCCTGGTGGCGCAGCACCTCGGCGCGGCTGGCCTCGGCAACCGCGTCGACATCGTCGTCACCGCCGTCGTCGGCACCTGGCGCGGCCGACGCGACCGTGCTCACCGGCGGCGGGGTCGCCGCCTGCCGTGGCGGCCGAGGCAGGGGCTCGCGGTCGAAGTAGGCCGCGAACGCACGGTCGTAGCGCGCCAGGTCATCCGGGGACGCGCAGAAGGTCACCCGCCCGGCCCAGTAGACGTCCTCGCGTCGACGGGGATCCAGGGCATCGAGCGACTCGACGAACCGCTGCACGCGGTCCGTGCTGGCCGCCACCCCGGACGCGCGCAGCGTCCGGGCGAACCCGACGGCCGTGTCGAGCACATCGGCAGGCATCGTCGCTATCCCCGGCCGCCGGCAGCCTCGCGCACCAACGCGGTGACGTCGCCGTAGGCGCGCTCCTGGTCCTCGCGGTACTTGAGCAGGCTGCCAAGCGTCGCGGTTGCCGTGTCGGGCTCGAGCTCGGTGGCGCCGAGCGCCACGAGCGCCTCGGTCCAGTCCAGCGTCTCGGCGACGCCGGGGGGCTTGTGCAGGTCGCGTTCGCGCAGGCCTTGGACCGTGGTGGTCACCTGCTCGACCAGGCGCTGCGCGGCCGCCGGCACGCGGGACCGCACGATGGCGACCTCACGGGCGAAGTCGGGATGATCCACCCAGTGGTAGTAGCAGCGGCGCTTGAGCGCGTCGTGCACCTCGCGGGTCCGGTTGGAGGTGACGACCACGACCGGTGGCGTGGCCGCTTTGACCGTGCCGAGCTCGGGGATTGACACGCTGAAGTCGCTGAGCACCTCGAGCAAGAACGCCTCGAACTCGTCATCGGCGCGATCGACCTCGTCGATCAGCAAAACGCTGGGCGACGTTTCGATCGCCTGCAGCAGCGGCCGCGCCAGGAGGAAGCGACGGTCGAAGAGCTCCGCCTCGAGCTGCTCGGGGTCGGTCACTCCCCCGGCCTCGGCGGCGCGCAGGTGCAGCAGCTGGCGGGGGAAGTCCCAGTCGTACAGCGCCTGGGAAGCGTCGATCCCCTCGTAGCACTGCAGGCGAACCAGGGCGGCGTCGAGCAGCTCGGCGAGGGTGTGGGCGATCGACGTCTTGCCGACGCCCGCGTCGCCTTCTAAGAACAGCGGCCGGTGCAGGCGCAGTGCCAGGAAGCAGGCGGTCGCAAGCCCCGTGTCGGGGAGGTAGCCGAGACGCTCCAGCTGCGCGCTCAGGTCAGCCGGCGTCGCGACACCGTCGGGCAACAGCCCGCGGTCGTCGTGGTTCATGCAGCCGACAGTACCGTCACGGCGTCACCCGCACCGTGCGCCGGTAGCTCGCCGGCGTCACCCGCACCGTGCGCCGGTAGCTCGCCGGCGTCACCCGCCACCGGCGGCCGCGGTCACCGCCCGCGCGGTCAGCACCTGCGCCAGATGGCGCCGGTAGTCCTCCTCGGCGTTGAGGTCCGACGGCGGGTTGGTGCCCTCGTCGGCCCGGCCCGCGGCGGCGCGGATCGCGCCGTCGTCGCGTCCGGAGCCCGCCAGGGCCGCCTCCGTGCCGGTCGCGCGCACCGGCACCGAGC
>SLAO01000070.1 GCA_007126835.1 Nitriliruptorales bacterium
GAGAGCGCGTCGAGGTGGAAGCTGCGGATGGCTTCGGCGAGGCGCTGTTCGATGGCCATGCGTTTGGCGTAGCGGTTGACCAGCCAGCCGGCTGGGGCGTCGAAGTCGTTGGTCAGGATCAGGGTGGGATGGTCGTGGCCGAGGCCGCGGACCGCGATCTGGCGTAGCGGTGTTGGACAGCCTCGCACGGTCACGGTGTCCTCGTGGATCTGGGGCTTTCGGTGGCGGCCTTTGCGGTCGAGGGTGATGGTGGTCCAGGCGTCATCGGGTAGGGATTCGAGACGGTCGATGACCTTCGGGGAGCGTTGGCGCAGGGTGAGAAACCGGATCCCTTCGGCATCGATCTCGGCGAGTCCGGCGCCGGTGGTGACCTTGGAGTCGAACACCAGCAGCTCGGGCGTGGCACCGGTGGCCTGGCGCCAGTGGTGCACGAACCGCATGACCTCGCCGGCCTGGGTGGCCTTGTGGATGTCGGCGTTGGCGTAGACGAGGTTGCGGGACTGGCCGTCCTGGGCGAACAGGGTCAGCACCGACTCGGTGCGTTGCGAGCGACGCGGCACATAGTGGGTTTCCAGCGCCACATCGTCACCGAAATGCATAATCGCGTGGAAGTCCAGATCGATGTCACGACCGTCGGTCTGGCCAGTCGCGAGCATCCTCGGGGCGAGCGCTTCGAGCAGCCGCTGATCGTGGGTCCGATCAAGCTTGTAGCTGTAGGCGCCGAGCGCGGTGGCCTTGGGCAGGCTCGACATCCCCGCGAACGCGGCCAGTGCCGGGTCGGTCGCGACATCATCGACGTGGGAGATGCGCCGCCGTCCGATGGCCTTGAGCGCGAGCAGCGACAGCAGCGAGTTCAGTGCGGGGATCTGGCGGGTGCCAGGCATCTTGGCGTGGCCGACCGCGCCGGGCAGATCGAGCTCGACCAGACCGGGCAGCAGCAGCAACGCCCCGACGTAGTCGGCCTCGAACGAGACCGGCTGCTCGGGCCACTCCATCGGGCCAGTCCGTGGGGGATGGTCCCGCCCGGCGCGCCGGAGTCCAGGCGGGCGTGGCGCGAGCCGCTCGAAGCCCTCGTCGCGGAGCAGCTCCCACACCCCGGTGCGGTTCAGCGGCGTGTCGCTGGCCTGGAGCACGTCGGCGATGTCGACCACAGACAGCCCCTGGGCCCGCAGCCGCAGCACCTCGGCCTGGGCCGCCTGCTTGGCCGGCGCGGCACGCGGCCCGGGGCGACGCTCGACGAACAGCTCGCGGTCGCCGGCCCGAAAGTCACGCACCATCGTCTGCACCGTGGTGGTGGTGTAGCCGAACCGTTCGGCGACCTCGGCCGCGGTCGCACCCTCGAGGAAGTAGGCCCGCAACGCCTCGTAGCGGCGGTGGGCCACCCCTTCGGGGTCGGTGAAGAACTCCGACCCTGACCGTGCCCGACTATGGGGCTGGTTCGCTGAACTCATCGACACTGATTATGAAGTAGTGCAGGCGGTGTTCCAAGCACCCTCGACCGTCCACCCTCGCCTGAGGTGAATTACAGAGGCGTAACTCGGCAGAATCCGACAGTTCTACGAGACAGCCCTCGACACGCCCAGCACCACCCCGGCCACACCACCGCTGCAGGCAGCACAACTCAGTTCAGCGAGACCACCCCACCACCCCGCCGAAACCCCAGCCCCGACGCTACAAAGCCCCGCTCTGCAGCACATGCGGACTGAACTCCGGGTCCGCGTGAATCCAAGTTAGCGCGTACCCGTCTCAAGAGTCAGCAGCGCCTCACGGTCCACCGGCAACCTGCTCGAACCCGGCGCAGAGCACCGGATCGCTGCGGTGGGGCGGGTGGTGGCTCTTGACTGGGGCCCGTGGGTCGGGATGATGTGGCACCGGAGCCGGGAAGCCTGGGGGTAGCCACTCGGCTGGTGTTCACGCCGGGGCATGTTGCTATGGCTGTCGTACCGCGCCGTCGGATCAGAAACGACCATCATGACTGATGACCGGATTCACAGAGCGGTGTCTGCCGATGGCACCGAGATCGTTGGACGGGTGCACAGCCAAGGGCCTGCGTTGGTTCTGTTCCACGGCATGCCCGAGGATGGTGACATCTGTTGGGAGGCGCTGGTACCCCACCTCGCTGATCGGTTCACCTGCTACCTGCCCAGTTCCCGCGGGGTCGGGCTGTCGGCTGACAACCCGGACCACGCGCCGCCACGTCATCAGTAGGATGCCGTCGCGTCCGTCGACAGCATCGACGTACCAGTCTGCGTCCTGGTCGAGTCGGATGGCGCTGCGCAGGCGCTCCACGCGGCGGCAGAGGGCGCTGCGGTCGTTGCCGCAGCCGTCTATGAGCCGTTCGTCGCGTCGGTGATGGGCGACGAGGACCTCGCGCGCGTCGGTGAGGCCATCGAGCGAACTGCCGAGGCGGCCGCCGACGGCCGGCTTGCCGATGCCGCCCGGATATTCGTCCGAGCGGTCGCGACCGACGACGAGATCGCCGCCCTGGAGGCAACGGGCTTCTTCGAGCACAACGCACGCTACGGCCGGCGACCCGAGCCGGCCTGACCGGGCTCGGCAGCGAGCGTGCGCATCGTGCGTGCCGATGGCGCCTCGTTGGAGCGCGAGGGTCAGGCGCTCACATGCGCCGAGCGCCACCAGGGCGGCTCACACGGCGTGGGTCCGGGGAGGTCTTCCACCCGCGCTGTCACAGCGGAGCGACGGCCGGTGTCTTCATGTCGCGGTCAAATCGACGACAGGAGACCACATGTCCAGCAGCACCCGAGTGCCCCCAGCAGAGGTCGCCGGCATCAAGGGGGCACTGCTCAAGAGGATCGCCAAGAAGAAGCTCGGCGAGGTACCGGAGCCGCTCGGCGTGATGTGGC
>SLAO01000184.1 GCA_007126835.1 Nitriliruptorales bacterium
ACGGCCGTGGCAACGCCCACCGGTGGGGCTGGTTTCACGCCGACCTCGGTGGCGGGGACGCACTGGAGATCGTCGCGGCCCAGGGACGGTCGCCGGGGCTGCGGCGCGTGCCCCCGAAGGTGTTCTGCCGCCTGCGGGTCGACGGTGAGGACTGGCCGGGCGACCCGCTGGCCGCCGCGGCCGGCAGCCGGGCGCGACTGGAGCTGCCGCGCTGGTACGCGAGCGTCACCACGCCGGGCCGGCGCCTGCGGACGGGGGTGCGCATTCCCCCGTCCTCGTCGGTCACGCTCGAGTACCGCGACCCCGACGACGCCGCCTCGCGGTGCACCAACTCGTGCAGGGCCGACATCGAGGTCCGGCTCGAGCGCCGCACGCTGCGCGGCTGGGAGCTGGAGCGGTCGTGGTCGCTGCGCGGCACCGGTCACGCGGAGATCGGCCAGCGTCCGTGAGCACTCGCCCGGGTGGGGCGGGGCCGGGTTCCGTCCTGGCCCGGGGCCGCGAGGCGGTGATCCACGATGCCGGGCAGGGTCGCGTGCTGCGGCGCTACCTCGACGTCTCCCGCTCGACCGAGCTTGAGGCGGGCGTGATGGTCCACCTCGCCGAGCACGGCTTCCCCGTGCCCAGCGTCATCGACGCCAGCGGGCCCGACCTGCTCATGAGCCGCGTGGACGGGCCCACGATGCTCGACGACGCGGGTCGGCGCCCGTGGCGGTTGCGCGCGCACGCACGAACCCTGGCCGACCTCCACCACCGGCTCCACGGCCTGCCGGTCTCGTCGGGGCTGCGCGCGCCTTTCGGTCAGCCCGAGGCGATCCTGCACCTCGACCTCCATCCGGCCAACGTGCTGCTGGGCCCCGAGGGACCGGTCGTGATCGACTGGACCAACGTCTCGGCCGGCCCGGCCGCGATCGACGAGGCGCAGACCTGGCTGCTGTTGGCGACCAGCGAGATTCCGGCGACGGGGCTGGAGCGGCGGATCCTCGCGCTGGCCCGCGGCATCTTCCTGCGCGCGCTGCTCGCCCGTCTGGGGCGTGATGCGGCGTGTTGCCGCCTGCCGCTGGTGGCGCAGTTGCGGCAGCTCGATCCCCACGTGACCGACACGGAGCGGCGCGAGATCGCTGCCTTGCTCGACCGGCTGGACCTCGAGGCAGCCGCCGTCGGGGCTCCGTCCCGCGCGTCGGGGGCCGACCGTCGGCCCCCGGACGTGGGAACACCCGGCCGGGACGCGTAGGCTGGAGGCCGACGCCGATCCGGAGCATGTGTCCATGGCCACCGCGACCACCAAGAACGTGACCGACCTGCTGGGGGACGAGGCCGAGCACCTGCTCGAGCACAAGTGCCGCACGATCGACGCGTCGCTGTTGCACCTGCCGGGTCCTGACTTCGTGGACCGCGTGCACTGCGGCTCCGACCGCAACGCGCAGACGCTGCGCAACCTCCACTCGCTGTTCTCCCACGGCCGCCTGGGCGGCACGGGCTACGTGAGCATCCTGCCGGTCGACCAGGGCATCGAGCACTCCGGCGGTGCCAGCTTCGCCAAGAACCCGGCCTACTTCGACCCGGAGAACATCGTTCGGCTCGCCTACGAGGGTGGCTGCAACGCGGTCGCCTCGACGTTCGGTGTGCTGGGTGCGGCCGCCCGGAAATGGGCCCACAAGATCCCGTTCATCGTCAAGATCAACCACAACGAGCTGCTGACCTACCCGAACGCCTACGACCAGGTGGCCTTCGGCACGGTGCGGGAGGCCTGGAACATGGGCGCGGCCGGTGTGGGCGCGACCATCTACTTCGGTAGCGACCAGTCGACCCGCCAGCTCGTCGAGATCGCCGAGGCCTTCGAGGAGGCCCACCAGCTGGGCATGTTCACGGTGCTGTGGTGCTACCTGCGCAACTCGGCGTTCAAGCAGGACGGCACCGACTACCACGTCGCGGCCGACCTCACCGGCCAGGCCAACCACCTCGGTGTCACGATCCAGGCCGACATCATCAAGCAGAAGCTGCCGGAGAACAACGGCGGCTACAAGGCGCTGAACACCAACGGCTCCTACGGCAAGTTCGACGAGAAGATCTACTCCGAGCTGACCACCGACCACCCCATCGACCTGTGCCGCTACCAGGTCGCCAACTGCTATATGGGCCGGGCCGGGCTCATCAACTCCGGCGGTGCCTCCAGCGGTGACAGCGACCTCGTGGAGGCGGTCAAGACCGCGGTGGTCAACAAGCGTGCCGGCGGGACCGGGCTGATCAGCGGCCGCAAGGCCTTCCAGCGCCCGATGGACGAGGGCATCGAGCTGCTCAACGCCATCCAGGACGTCTACCTCTCCGATGAGATCACGATCGCCTGAGGCTGGGCCACGCCGGCCCCCCGTCCGGCGTCCTGTCCAGCTGCAGCGCACCCACCCCCGGAGGAACTGGGCTCCAGCCCAGTTCCTCCGGGGGTGCTGACGTTCTGTCCCGGTCGCGCCCGGCCCGACCACCGAGAACCTGGGCCTGAGTCCAGCTTCTCGGTGTCATCCCCAGCCTCGTCCTGGCCCGTTGCCGCTCCCGGCGCTGCATCCGGCATCGTGCACGGATGCTTCCACGAGCGGCTTTTCACCTCATTGAGCAGCAGCACGGTGTCGTCGCGCGGTTCCAGCTCCTGCGGCACCGGCCACCCACGGTCGTCGACGACCTGCTGCGGGGCGGGTGGTTCGAACGTCTCGAGCGCGGGGTCTTCCGCTTGCGCGGCAGCCCACCGTCGGGGGAGCAGGGGGCCTTCGCGGCCGGCTTGCGTGCGCGCCCGGGTGCCACCATCACTGGACCCCTCGTACTCGGCCTGTTGTCGG
>SLAO01000031.1 GCA_007126835.1 Nitriliruptorales bacterium
CCCGCAGCGAGGCGGTTAGGTAGGTCGCGCACAGCACAGCCACTGCTGAACGGGAGCCGCGCGTCGACGGAGCGTGCGACGGCGATGGTCACGGTCGCTAAGCCCCGGTCCCCGGGTAGCGACGCCGCGCAACGGGACGACGGCGGCTCCGCTAGGGAGGAGCTGCCATGCCCGCTGTCGCCATTGCCGTCGTCGTGTTCATCGCGTTCACCCTTGGCTACCAGCTGTACTCGCGGTACCTCGCATCGAGGGTGTACGGGCTCGACGACGCGATCGTGACGCCATCGCACGAGTTTCGGGACGGGGTCGACTTCGTTCCCACCAACAAGCATGTGCTGTTCGGGCACCACTTCACGTCGGTGGCCGGGGCCGCGCCGATCGTGGGCCCGGCCATCGCGGTGGTGTGGGGGTGGCTGCCGGCGCTGCTGTGGATCGTGCTCGGGTCGATCTTCGCGTCGGGCGCCCACGACTTCGGGGCGATCGTCGTCAGCATCCGTCACCGGGCCCGCAACATCGGCACCGTCGCCCAAGACGTCATCAGCAACCGGGCGCGCACGCTGTTCTTGCTGATCATCTTCTTCTTGCTGACGCTGGTCAACGCGGTGTTCGCGATCGTGATCGGCAACCTGTTCATCGCCAACCCCGAGGCTGTCATCCCGGTGTTCGCCCAGATCCCGATCGCCATCGCCATCGGGCAGATCATCTACCGCAAGCGCACCCCGGCGCTGGCGCCGTCGCTGATCGGCGTGGTGATCTTGTACCTGACGATCCCCTTGGGCGCCCAGTTCCCCCTCGAGATCGACCCGCTGGCCAACGCCATCGGCATCGCGCCCCTGCAGACGTGGATCTTGATCCTCTTCACCTACGCGGGCATCGCCTCGCGCGTCCCGGTGTGGATCTTGCTCCAGCCCCGCGACTACATCAACGCCCACCAGCTGATCATCGCGCTGGCGGTGATCTTCCTGGGCGTGCTGATCGGCTTCAACGAGATGGTCGCGCCGGCGATCAACCCCGACGTGCCCGCCGACGCGCCGCCGGTGTTCCCGTTCTTGTTCGTGGTGATCGCCTGCGGGGCGATCAGCGGCTTCCACAGCCTGGTGTCGTCTGGCACGACGGCCAAGCAGCTCGACAAGGAGACCGACGCGCGGTTCGTGGGCTACATGGGCTCGATGGGCGAAGGCTCGCTGGCGATGGGCTCGGTGCTGGCCTGCGGCGCCGGGATCGCCATCGTCGGCATGGACTGGGACGAGGCCTACGGCTCGTTCGAGGCCGCCGGTGGCGGCGCCGTCGGCAACTTCGTCAACGGCGTGGGCGGGTTCGCCAGCAACCTGGGCGTGCCCGAGCAGCTGGGCATCGTGTTCGCCTCGCTGGTCGTCATCGCCTTCGCCGCGACCACCCTGGACACCGGCGTGCGCCTGCAGCGCTACATCATCCAAGAGATCGGCGCCATGGCGGGCATCAAGCCGCTGACGCGCAACCTGGGCCTGGTCACCGTCATCGCCGTGGTCATCCCCCTGGCGCTGGCCTGGAACGACGAGCTGGCCTTCGGGCGGATCTGGACGCTGTTCGGCACGACCAACCAGCTGACCGCGGGCCTGGCGCTGTCGGTGATCGCCGTGTACGTCGTGATGCGCGGCCGCAACCCAATCGCGGCGGTGATCCCCCTGGTGTTCTTGCTGATCATGACCGTCTCGGCGCTGCTGATCAACTCCTACGACTTCTTCGTCGAAGGCGACGCGTTCACCCAGGCCGTCTTGCTGCCGATGAACCTGGCGATCCTCGTCCTGGCCGTGTGGCTGGTCGTCGAGGCGATCCTGGCGATGCAACGGCTGCGAGGCGCCAAGCGCGACCAGGACACCCCCTCCGAGCCGCAGCAACCCGGCGTGTCGTAGCCGGGACCTGGTCGGTTCTCCGTCGGTCGGTGGGGCGCGCCCGCCGGCCGACGCATATCCTGGGCGTTACAAGGCAACCCTTCGCCCTACCGCGTGCCAGGAGGCGAGCCATGCCAAACCGCGTGATCCTCGTCCGCGAGTGGGATGGTCAGATGGGCAGCTCCGGCTGCTGCGGCCGGCTCGGCGGCTTGGACAGCGAGCTCGGCGACACCGAGACCTACGCCCACACCCGCGTCGAGATGGAGGCGATGGGCGTGGTCTACCGGGCGCTGTACTCCGAGTTCGGCGACGATATCGACCTGCAGATCGCCGACCCGCGCAACACCGTCTGGCTGGTGCCCACGATCTGGCGGGACGCCCGCGCGCGCGGCATGTCGGCCGGGGAAGCCTGGCGGCAGATCTGCCGCGGTGTCGGGCAGGGGTCGGTGGTCTGCGACGGCAAGGTGCTGCACTCCGGCGACACCCCCGACGCCCAAGCGATGGTCGACGCGGTCCGGGCAGAGCTGACCGCCAGACCGTGAGCGACCAGCCCGCGTGGCCGCGCCGGCTCCTGCGTGGACTGCGCACCGCCGCCGGTCACTACGAGGAGGTCTTCTCGGCGCCTTACCGCGCCGGCTTGGAGCGCGAGGCGCGCCGCCAGCAAGACCTGCTGGTGACCTTGCTGTTCCTTGAGGCCCTCGGCGTCGACAACCCCGCCAGCGACGTGACCGTCGAGCTGTATCCCGAGCTGGTCGAGGCCTATCACGACTGGCACCGCCGGGAGGGTATGGAGCGCTCACCCGAGCCGGGAGTGTGCTGTTGACGGCCAGCCCCGCGGTCGGTGACCCGGACCGCCCGATCGTGCTGCTGTCGGGCAAGGGCGGCGTGGGCAAGACGACGCTGGCGGCGGCCTGCGCCCGGCAGCTGGCGGCCGCCGGC
>SLAO01000010.1 GCA_007126835.1 Nitriliruptorales bacterium
GAAGACTCATGGCGAACCGCAGGTACAAGCCGACCACGCCGGGCAGGCGGGGCATGAGCGTCGCGGACTACCGCGAGCTCACCACCGACCGCCCGGAGAAGTCGCTGACGAAGCCCAACCCGAAGCAAGCGGGTCGCAATGTCCATGGGCGCATCACGACGCGGCACCAGGGCGGCGGGCACAAGCGTAAGTACCGTCAGATCGACTTCCGCCGGAACAAGGACCGCGTGCCGGCGAAGGTGGCCACGATCGAGTACGACCCCAACCGGTCGGCTCGTATCGCGCTGCTGCACTACGTCGATGGCGAGAAGCGCTACATCCTCGCGCCCGAGGGTCTAAAGGTCGGCCAGATGGTCCAGTCGGGCGAGGGCGCCGACATCAAGGCGGGCAACGCCCTGCCCCTGCGCAACATCCCCGTGGGGACGACAATCCACGCCGTCGAGCTTCGCCCCGGCGGCGGCGCCAAGCTCGGCCGCTCGGCCGGAAACCGCATCCAGCTGCTGGCCAAGGAGGGCGGCAAGGCCGCCGTGCGGCTGCCCTCGGGCGAGATCCGCCAGGTGCTCGCCGACTGCCGGGCGACCGTGGGAGCGGTGGGCAACGCCGAGCACGAGCTGGTCGCGGAGGGCAAGGCCGGCCGCAACCGCTGGCGCGGCAAGCGGCCGACGGTGCGCGGCGTGGTCATGAACCCCGTCGACCACCCCCTGGGCGGTGGCGAGGGTCGCTCGTCTGGTGGGCGGCACCCGACCAACCCCAAGGGCAAGCCCGAAGGCCGGACGCGCAAGGCGAAGAAGGCCAGCGACGCCGACATCATCCGACGCCGCGGCAAGCGCCGGCGCCGCTAGGAGGAACCGATGCCACGCAGTCTGAAGAAGGGCCCCTTCGTCGACGACCACCTCGAGAAGAAGGTGTTGGCCCAGAACGCGAAGGGCGAAAAGCGCGTCATCAAGACGTGGTCGCGCCGCTCGGAGATCTCACCGGAGATGGTCGGGCACACGATCGCCGTCCACGACGGGCGCAAGCACGTGCCCGTGTACGTCTCCGAGTCGATGGTCGGTCACAAGCTCGGCGAGTTCGCGCCGACGCGCGCGATCAAGTGGCGCGGTGCAGGCGAGAAGCAGCAGATGAAGACACGGCGCGGCTAGGCGCCCTACCAGCATCGACAGGAGTACCCGACCATGCACGCCAAGGCCACGCTCCGCTACGCGCGGGTCGCACCCACCAAGGTGCGACAGGTCGTGCGCAACATCCGCGGGCTGGAGGTCGACGAGGCGCGAGCCGTGCTCACCCTCGAGACCAAAGCCGTCGCCCGGGATGTGCGCAAGGTGCTCGATTCGGCGGTCGCCAACGCCGAGCACAACGACGGCCTCGACGTCGACGACCTCTACGTCGATGACGTGACCGTCGAGGAGGGCCCGACGCTCAAGCGCTTCCAGCCGCGGGCGATGGGCCGTGCGACCCGGATCCGCAAACGAACAAGCCACATCACCGTGACGGTCGCCGAGGCGACCCCCGAACCGGTCGCGCCGGCCCGACAGGCCAGCACACCGGACAGCTCGGCGAACGAGGAGTAGCGCAGTGGGACAGAAGATCCATCCCTACGGGTTTCGGCTCGGGGTCATCAAGGAGCACACGTCGCGTTGGTTCGCCGACGCCGACTACGCCAGCTACGTGGCCGAGGATGACCGCATCCGGCAGTTCATCCGGGAGCGCGTGCGGCACGCCGGGGTGAGCCAGATCATCATCGAGCGGACCCGCGAGCGCGTCACCGTCGACGTGTGGACGGCGCGCCCGGGTATCGTCATCGGCCGCCGCGGCGCCGAGGCTGACGCCATCCGTGGCGAGCTCGAGAAGATGACCGGCAAGCAGGTCAAGCTGAACATCAAGGAGATCAAGACCCCCGAGCTCGATGCTCAGGTCACCGCCCACAACGTTGCCGAGCAGCTTCGTGGGCGGGTCAGCTTCCGGCGCGCCATGCGTCGCGCGACCCAGAATGCCATGAAGGCCGGGGCCAAGGGCGTGCGCGTGCAGTGCTCGGGTCGCCTCGGTGGCGCGGAGATGAGCCGCACCGAGTGGTACCGCGAAGGGCAAGTGCCGCTGCACACGCTGCGTGCCGACATCGACTACGGCCTCGACGAGGCCCGCACGACTTACGGCCGCATCGGCGTGAAGGTCTGGATCTACAAGGGTGAGATCCTGCCGGAGCAGCGCGACCAGGGTCCTGTCCGGGCTTCACGGCCCAAGCGCCAGCCTCCGCAGACGGCACCTGGGCAGCCCGAGGATCAGGCGCCGCAGACCGTCGGCCACGGGCAGGGACAAGCCGACCGGGTCGAGGAGACCGTCGAGACGCCGCCACTTGCGCCCGATGAGCCCGTGGGAGCGGCCACGAGCGACGAGATGACCGTCGAGGAGGCCGCTGCCGATCTCGCTGCGCAGCTGACCGGTGAGCCGGTCGAGAACATCGCCGAGGCGCCCGCCGAAGGCGCCGAGGAGACCACTGACAGCGCCGACGAGCCCGCTGAGGGCACCGACGACGCCGAGCGTCAGCCCGGACAGGCCGCGCGGGATGAGCCCGCGCCTGACGCCTCCGAGGCCGACCAGTCCGAGCCCCCAGAGCAGTCATAAGTTTCGGCCGCGAGGCCACGAGGAGCCAGACAGATGCTGTCCCCCAAGAAGGTTGTCCACCGCAAGCAGCACCGCGGTCGCATGCGCGGCAACTCCAAAGGCGGCACCGAGATCAGCTTCGGCGA
>SLAO01000034.1 GCA_007126835.1 Nitriliruptorales bacterium
CGAGGATGACGAACTCTCCATCGTTGATCTCAAGATCGAGGTCTTTTACCGCCTCGGTGCCGTCTGGGAATCGCTTCCAGACACCGTCGAACTGGACTTTGGCCATGAAGTTGCTCCCTTTTCGTATGTGACTGTGCCAGCGCTCACGCCGTTGGTCTTGTTGCTTGGGATGATGATGCGAGGTGGGTTGTTAATGACGCAATGGCATCGGTCGCCGCCGGTCAGGGGCTTCCGACCGGTTCGCGCACCGGGTTGTGGCGCCCGGTGGTCGTGCGGACGATCAAGCGGGTGGGCATGACCACCTGGGGGGCATGCCTCGCTTCGCCGTCGGCGGATTGCATCTGCTCGAGCAACAGGTCGGCCGCCATCTCTCCTTGGGCGACGACGGGCTGAAACACCGTGGTCAGGCCGATGTACTCGGCCATGTCGTGGTCGTCGAACCCGATTACGGAGAACTCCTCGGGGACGCCGACGCCGAGGTCCCGCAGTGCCTTTAACGCGCCGATGGCCATCTCATCGGATTCGGCGAATGCTGCGGTTGGGGGATCGTCCAGGGCGAGCAGCCGGTCGACCGCCTCGGCTCCGCCCTCCATCGAGAAGTTGCCCGGGACGTCCAACTCGGGGCGGATCTTGATCCCGCTGGCCTCCAGAGCAGCGTGGTAGCCCTGCCGACGCTCCAGCGGCGCGGTGAAGTTCAGCGAGTTGTCAGGCAGGTTGGAGATGAGCCCGATCTGCTCATGGCCGAGTTCGAGCAGGTGGCGACACGCTTCCTCGGCGGCCTGCACGTTGTCGATGCTCACCGACGGGAACCGTTCGCTGCGCAAACCCACGGTGACGATCGGCACGCCGGAGGCCCCGAGCCGCTCGAGCTCGACGTCGGACAGCGGAAGGTCGATGACGATGATGCCGTCCACACGCTTGCGGAAGGGCATGTCGTCGAGGAACCGCTCCCGGCTGTCGGTCCCCGACACGTTGTAGAGCAGGACGTCGTATCCGGCTGCGGTCAGCACCGCCTCGGCGCCGGCGACGCACTGGGTGAAGAACCACTGGGTGAACAACGGGACGACCATGCCGATCGCCCGGGTCTGGCCGGTTGCCAGCCGGGCTGCGTTGGGATCGGCGACGTACTCGAGTTCCGCAGCAGCACGCAACACTCGGTCGCGTGTCGAAGGCGCCACGTTGGGCAACCCGCGCAGCGCGCGACTGACTGTCGCGACCGACACGCCGGCCTGAGCGGCCACGTCGCTGATGCTGGCGGTCATGGTGCCGCTGCTCCGAACGGTCGGGATCCGCGCTGGCGCCTCGACGCTAGGTGCGCGCAGAGGTTCCAGCAACAGGAATGTTACGCCATCCGCCGGTCGAGGGCGAGTGCCACATTGCGCGCTTCGGCGCTGTGGGCGCGCGTTGGTGAACCGATTCGATGTGGGCCCCGTATGCCCCTGCGCAGGGCCCGGCGCCTGCCCACCGGCAGCCGCCTGACGTTCACAGACCGAGAACCGGGAGGACCCCATGCGTCTCAGCGTGACCCGACTGCTCGTGGCCATCGCGATCGCGACCCTGATGCTGGGTGGCGGGACGGCGTTCGCGGACAACCAGCCGACGAACGTAGGCAACTCGGAGGTGCGTCCCGAGCCCGACCCGCTCATACCGGGACCGCACTGCCACGTCGCTTTGGCTGCCGACGGCAACCAGGCCTTCGAAGAGATCATCACCGCCACACGGCACCAGGCCCACGTCCAGACCAACGTCCGAGGCCCCGGAGGCATCTTCGCCGCTGCCGCCTGCCCGTAGGGTCGCGCTGACTCGGGGGGCCGCCAAAGCCTGGGTGCAGGTGCAGCCAGTGCCCCCGGCAGGATTCGAACCTGCGGCTCACGGTTTAGGAAACCGTTGCTCTATCCCCTGAGCTACGGGGGCGGGGCGTCCGCGCGAGGCTCCGCACGAACGCGGGGTCCGGGACGAACTCACCGGCAAGTCCCGCACCTTGCGCTCCCAGGCTACTCGCACGCTTTGCCGGTACCGCAGCGGAGCACCGTCGAGCACAGCTCCGTAGAAAGCTCCTCGGATCGGGTGGTCCGCCTTTGAGGTCGCCGTTTCGACCTGATCGCGCTCGACAGGGTCGTCGCCAAGGCCGCGGGGGCCTGGGGCGCGACGCGGCGACGTGTGCGTGGTCTCAGCCGACCGGTTGGTAGGCGATCGCCTACACCCTCACCGACTTCCCACCCGATGACCTGGTCGCTGGTGTCTCTCCGCGGGAGGGGTCAGCCGCCGCTCGGCTCCGGCGGCGGCCCCAGGATGGTGCCCCCGTGCTCGCTGAACGAGGCCGCCAGAGACTCAGGGTCGAGCGACCAGTTCGCCGGGGGCGGCGTAGCGAGGTCGTGTCCCATCTGCCGAAAGAAGCTCTCCAGGCCCCCGGGCGTCGCCACGAAGACCACGTCGGCGATGTCGGATTCGATCACGTAGGCGTGGGCGACGTGCCTGGGCATCCACGCCACACCGCCGGAGCCGACACGCTGCGCCTGGCTCCCCTCGCCGATCCAGACGAGTGCCTCGCCCTCGAGCATGATCATGGTCTCGTCCTCGCGCCCGTGGACGTGCCAGGGTGCGGCGTCACCCGCGAACTGTCGGCCGCGCAGGATCGCAAGGCGGCCCGCGCTCGCGGCGGCGTCCAGCAGGATCTCGACCGTCGTCTGGCCGAGCCACTGAACGGTCTGGTGCTCCGTGCCTTGGGCCACGTGACCGAGGTCGCTCACATGCGCCACCTTTTCAGTATCGTCGCAACGCCCGAGATGGCGAGTAGCGCCAATGTTGGCGCGAGCAGGGCCGCGGCGGTCATCTTGGCCGGGGTCATTCGCTCCCTCCTACCTCTCTTCGGGCTCAGAGGGGGAGAGCGTGATCAGGTGCGGTGCTCGCTCACCAGACCATTGACTGTCCGGTGTTGCTCACTTCCTGCTCACTTGCGGCGGCCCGCGTCTGGCTTCCGTTGCCGGTCTCTTGCTGCCACAGCCAGGAGCGCACGCGTGTGACGCCCTGGGTGAGGTGACGCCGGTACGTGCTGAACGGAAGTCCCAGGGCACGGGCGGCGGCTTCCTGCGTCGGCGCGGGTCGTAGGTAGGTCTCCTGGAGGGCTTGGAACAGCTTGTCGTCGCGCGGGTGGGCCCTGAGCGCTTTGATCGCCTCGCCCAGCAGGTCTTCGAGGAGCGCGGCGTCGGGCTCGCCGCTCGCCGCGCGTTGGCGGAGCAGGCCGGTGCGCAGCAGCGGGTTGTCGGCCAGGAGGTCCGGCCGATGCAGGTTGCGCAACGCCTGGCGCACGGCGTCGGAGAACTCTTCCTCATCGAGGACGAGCATCGCGGTGGCCGGGGCAGGGTCGAGGGCGGGGTCCTGCCGGAGGGCCTGCTCGCTCCAGCGCTCCAGCAGCACCTCCAGTGGCACGCGGCGGAAGTCGTGCGCGTACAGTCCGAACCGCCCGTTTCCGACGACGAAGTCGGCACCCTGGGCGCGCGGGAAGTCGGCTGCCGCGAAGTAGGCGTCCCACTTCTTCGGCTCTTGCAACGTCAGGAAGTCCCAGGCCGGGACGCCGACGGTGAGGTAGCGCTCGTTTGTGAGGAGGGGCGCGGCGTTGAGCGTCGGCGACGGGTCCTGGTAGGCGTCGGCGTCGATCACGAAGCGCAGCTGCGTCACCATCTCGCCGGGGCGCGGCGGGGCAACGCGGTGCGCGTGATCCCAGGCGGCCTGCGCTCCGGGATCTGCCTCGCGGTCGGCCTGCGACGCTACTGTCAGGTCCAGCAACGCGAGGAAGCCGCGGACTCGCCCGTCCCCGCGTCGCACGACGGTGAACGCCTCGGGCTGGCGGTGGAGCCAACGGCGCACGACGGCACCGGATTCCTCTCCTTCCGACGCCTCGGCGATGGCAACGATCGCTGGCCGGTCGTCGACGCCGGCGGGTTCGGGGTAGTGGCGACCCCACACCGACCAGTCGACCGGTGAGGGCTCGATCGGCACGCCGCGATACAGGAACTTGAAATCGGAAACTGCGCGGAGCACTTCGCGGCCCTGTGCGGTGCCCAGGCGCTCCTGAAGATGCGCGCGGACGCGGCGAAACACGTGCCGGAACAGATCGAGGTCACGCCAGCGCAGGTCGGATGCCAGCGCGTCCCGCGCCAGTTCGTGCGGCGCGAGGCCGTCGGCGGTGGGCTCGACGCACGGGAGGCCCGCCAGCCATTCGAAGGCCTCGCGCGCCTGTCCCTCGTCGAGGACGGCCCGCAGCAGGGGCTCGCTGGTCGCGCGGGCGAGGGCGCAGACGGCCAGCGCCCGGCGCTGCCACCCGCCCGGAACGACCTCGACGAACCGTTGCACGAGTGCGCCCACGACGTCGCGGGGCAGCGGTTCTACCGCCCACGCGCCTCCTCGCAGCGCTGCGTCGGCGAGCAGCGACAGCCCCAACGGGTGGCCGTACGTGCGAGCGACGATGCGCTCGCGCAACTCGGGCTCCACGCCGCAGCGCGCCAGGTACTCGCGGCTCTCCGTTGCGCTGAGGTTGCGCAGTGGCGCTACGGCGAGGAGGTCTCGCCACGCGGGATCCGCCCGCCAAGCAGCGCGCGGGGGCTCGCGACCGGCGAGCACGGTCACCGTCGACGGCGGCAGTCCTGGAAGGAACTCCGTGCGGAGCCAATCGTCTAGTTCGGCGAGGTGCTCGTAGCCATCGATCAGGACCACGAGACGACGTTCTGAGCCCGCCCCGTTGCGCGAGGAGGACGCCTCTGTCAGAGAGGATTCGCCGCGGAAGTCGAGCGCCCGGCGCATCGCCACCCGTGGGGGCTCCATTTCTTGGCCATCCAGCCTGACGACCCGTGCGCCCGCGTCCACGGCGGACCCGGCAAACACCTCGAGCAGGCTCGTCTTGCCGATCCCGCCGGGGCCGTGCACGTGCAGGACTGGGAACGGTGGCTCGCATCGCTCGAGCGCCTGGCGGAACAGCTCGATCTCAGCCGCGCGCCCTACGAGGCGTTCTCGTCGTCGGGACGCCAGCTCCTCCGCGAGCATTGCACTCCACCTCTGGGTATGACCAACCCGAACCGTGCCCCATCCGACGCTCGCGATCAAGACCACCGCCGGGGGCACGGGCTCGGCCTGGGCGTAGACAACGATGCTGGTCAGCAAGTGGGCTGTGTGGCGTTGTGGAGACTGCTCCGCCCTTGCTCGGGTTGATCACGGCCGGGTGGTCGCCCGGGGGTGCCTGGGTGGGTTGGCTCGCCGGCGCTACGGCCGGTTGCTGTGGCGTCCGGCTTGCACCACCGCCGCTGCCCACGCCACGGTCGGGAACCGCAGGCCGCTGACCATCAGCACGGCAAGCAGCGTCGTGCCCAGCAGCGCAGCAACTGTGGGCGTCCAGAACGCGAGCACCATCGCCAGGATCCCGGCAACGGGCGTCGGCAGCCCCACGAAGTGGCCCCGGCGCTGCAGCACGGCGAAGCGAGCAAGCCGCCACGCGCCCGCCAGCAGGAACAGGCCGGCGATGATCGCCCCGGCCGCGGCGTTTGAAGCAGTCACGTGGTGCAGGGCGACGGCGGGCACGACGCAAAAGCACAGCAGATCCGACAGAGAGTCGAGCTGCGCCCCAAACGTGAGGTCGCCGCCGCGGCGCCTCGCCAGCGCGCCGTCGATCCCGTCCAGAACAGCTGCGACGACCACGAGCACGGTGGCGACCACGGGTTGCGTCGGGATGAGGAGCAGCGCGGCGAAGCCGGCGGACAGGCTCCCGCTGGTGATCAGGTTCGGCAGGTTGAGGTGCTCGCGCATGCTGCTCACCGGTCCTGGAGCCGGGCGAGGGGCGTGACGCCGGCGCGGACGCGGCTGCCCGACGCCACAAGCACGTCCGCGACGCCGGCCGGTAGCAGTACGTCGGTGCGGGAGCCGAAGTGGATCAGCCCGATCCGTTGCCCGGCGACGAGCTCCTCGCCGGTGCGGGCCCAGCACGTGATCGTGCGGGCGATCGCGCCCGCGACCTGCACGAGGACCACCGGTCCCATCGGTCCCTCGAGCAGCAGCCGGTTGCGGCGGTTATCCCGCGCGCGGCGCAGCAGCGCCGGCGCGAAGCCGTCCCCGAGGCGCTCCATCCGCTGCACCCGTCCTGAGACCGGGCTGCGGTTGACGTGCACGTCGGTCAAAGAGAGGAACACCGTCACTCGGGTCGCGCGGCCGCCGGGCAGCCACGGCTCCTCGACGTTGCGATCCACCGCGGTCACGACACCGTCCGAGGCAGCGTAGGCGATACCGGGCTCTCGCGGCAGTGGTCGCGCGGGATCCCGGAAGAAGGCCGTCACGGCAGCCGCCAGCCCCACCAGGGCCCACCCGGCGCGCCGCCCCGACCCCAGCAGGAGCGCACCGGCGCCCAGGGCCGGAACGGCGTAGCGGCACGCCAGCGGCCAGGTGTGCCGGCTCATGCGGGTCCGTTCGCGCTGTCGGGCTCGGCGGTTCCGGTCCCGGGGGCCCGCGGCTCGCGGCACGCGTACAGGAAGGCCGGAGGGACGTTGCGCAGGCACACCTTCCGGCGCAGCCAGCGGAAGCGGCGGGACAGCCGCGGCGTGATCAAGGGGGAGTACTGCAGGACCAGCAAGACTCCGTCCGGCGCGAGGACTCGCGCGGCACGATCGAGGATCGCGGAACCGACGTCGGCCGGCAGCGAGGTGAACGGCAACGCGGAGACCACGACCTCCGGGCGGCCGCCGTCGAGGTGCTGCTCCAGGTCCTCGGCGGAGGCAGCGACGACCTCCAATCGCCTGTCGGGCAGGCGGTCGCGAACGTTGGCAGCCAACACCGGGTCGATCTCGAACGCCACGAGCCGCGCCTGGGGGCCAAGCCTCGACAGGATCGCCCGGGTGTGTGAGCCCGTGCCGGCCCCCAGCTCCACCACCAGGTCGGCGCGGTCCAGATCGGCCATGCCCAGCATGCATTTGACCGCGCGACGCGACGTCGGCAGCACCGCTCCCATTCGTCGCGGGTGCGCAACGAAGGAGCGCAGGAACAGTAGCTTCTCGGACAGCTCGGACCTCCCAGTGGGGACGGTCTGCGCTTTCAGCTTGGCATGGTGCGTGCAGGTGGTTAGGCGGCGGCGTGATCGTGCCATCGAGGACGCCGGGGGTAACCGCACTAATCACGCGGCTCCTCGCCCGCGCCACGTCATTCGCGGCGCGTAGTACCCCTCTGCGAGCGCAGTCAAAGCCACTGTACGTCAGGACGGCGTCCCGGCCCGCGCGATCTGCTCCGGCGCAAGCGCGCAGGCATCAACCCGTGACCTCGCACGGTGACGGCCAGTAGCCTGCAGGCATGTCCGAGGGGGACGCGGGAGCACCACTGATCGGTCGCCAGCATGAGCTCGCCGAGCTTGCCCGCCTGCTCGAAGACCTCGCCGGCGGTCACCCGGCTCTCGCCCTGATTGGCGGTGAGGCGGGGATCGGCAAATCCCGGCTGGTGGGCGAGCTCGTCGACAACGCCGAGGCCACCGCCACGATTCTCAAGGCCCACTGCGTCGACCTCGGCGACCCGGGGACGCCGTTCGTCCCGGTCGCAGAGCTGTTGCGCGGCCTCGAACGCACCCTCGACTTGAGCGAGATCGACTTGCCCGCGGCGAGCCGGCGCGACCTCGCGTGCCTGCATCCGCAATTGGCCGGTGAGGGGGCGGCCGGCAGCGACGCACTCGACGCGGACGCCCAGCCGAGGCTGTTTGCGGCCCTGCTGGACCTCTTCGAGCAGATCGCCGGGCGCCGACCGCTGGTGATCGTGCTCGAGGACGTGCACTGGGCCGACCGCTCAACGCTCCGCCTCCTCCAGTACGTGGCCAGGAGCGTCCGCCACGCTCCCGTCCTGATCGTGGCGACGTTCCGCAGCGACGAGCTGCATCGGCGCCATCCCCTGCGGCCTGTCCTGGCCGAGCTGTCCCGCCTGCCCGTAGTCAGGCGGATCGATGTGGCGCCGCTTTCGCCCGGCGAAGTGGGCGCGCAGATCGCCGCCCTCACCGCCGTCGAGCCTGAACCGGCCGAGGTCGAAGAGGTCGTGCGCCGGGCGGGGGGCAACCCATTCTTCGTCGAGGCGCTCGTCGGTCATCGCCAGTCGGGAGGCGAGAACGCGTTGCCGGGTGGTCTGCGGGAGCTGCTGTTAGCCAGGGTGGATGCGCTTCCCCTCGAGGTGCGACAGGTCGTCGACGCCGTTGCGGTGGTCGGCGGCCCGGCGGACTACCGCCTCCTTGCGGCGGTCACCGGGATGGACGGCGCGTTGCTGTCGCAGAGCGTGCGCCCGGCCATCGAGGCGGGCACGTTGGTCGAGGACGAGCACGGACGCTGCCGCTTCGGTCACATGCTGACGCAGGAGGCGGTCTACGACGACACGCTGGCCGCCGACCGCGTCGCCCTGCACCGGGCGGTCGCCGAGGCACTGACCGCACGACCCGAACTCGCCAGCGGTGGTGCCGCAAGCGCCGACGCCGAGGTCGCTGCCCTCTGGCACGCCGCCCACGCGCCCCGTGAAGCGTTCGGGGCCTCCCTGGCCGCAGCCCAACGCGCGGCCGCCATGGCCGCACCCACCGAGGCGCTCCACAACTACGACCGCGCCCTCGGCTTGTGGGAGCGTGTCGAGCACACCGACGCACCACCGCGCATCGACGTCCTGTCTGCCGCCGCGGCGGCTGCCGGGCAGGCGGGGGACTACCGGCGCGAGGTCACGCACTTGCGCGCGGTGCTCGAACAGTCCGACGGCGCCGGCATCGATCAGCAAGCCGACCTGCGGCGACGCCTGTGTCGGGCGACGGCCCGCAGTGGCGATATGGCGGGGGCCCTGGCCGAGGCCGAGCACCTCTACGACCTGGTCGCCGATGCCCCACCGTCGGAGGCCCGGGTGGCTGCCCTCGCTACCTGCGCCGGGCTGGCCGCGGTTGGCCGCGGCTCGCCGCAGGCGCTCGGTGCGGCGCACGAAGCTCTCGAAGCTGCACGCTCGGTGCCTGACCGCGCATCGGAGGGCATGGCGCTGGGCGTGCTCGGTCTCGCGCTGCGCGACACCGACCCAGAGGAGGCGGTCGCCCACCTCGAAAGGTCGCTCGACCTGCTTTGGGACGCCGGCGAGACCACGGCGATCGCTTCGACGATGAACAACTTGCTGCTCGGCCTGCTGACCCTGCAGCGTCACGATGACGCCGATGCCCTCGTGGCCCAGGCTCGCGAGTGGCTCAACGCGGGCGCGGATCGTCACAGCGCCACCGCGCACCTGGTCACGAAGATGGCCTGGCAGCAGCTCGCCGTGGGCGCGTGGGAGCAGGCCGATCAGCTGCTCGACGACCTCCTCCGCCGCGGGCCCACCGGTGTGGATCGGATGGTCTTGTTCGAGATGCGCGCCTTGCTCGCCCTGTACCAAGGGCAGCTCGCGTCGGCCGAGCGCTTCCTCGACGAGGCCCGTGACCTCGGGGCGGTGGCTGACCGGGAGCTCGCGCGCTCCTACTACGGGCTACGCGCGTTCCACGCGGCGCTGGCCGGCGGCTGCGAACAGGCGTCGGCAGCCAGCGCCACCGCAGACGCCTGCGCGCCGACGTGGGAGGTCGATGGGCACCCGCTCGTGCACGGCGTCCGCACCGCGGTCGACGCCGCGTTGGCCGCCCGCGGAGCGTTGCGCGACGAGCAGGCCGCGGGCGCCGGCGACGCCCTGACGGCGCTGCGTCAGCGGGGCGTCGACGGAGACTTCGCCACGGTCAGGATGTGGAACCTCGATCACGACATCGCGCGCGCCGAGGCCGAGCTGTCGCGCCTGGACGAGGCCAACCCCTCCTGATGGCGGCGACTCCTCGAGACCGGGCACCACGCGTACTGGCGTGTCCACGACCGTTGGCGGCTGGCCGAAGCCCTCTGCGCGACCGGGGCGAGGGACGAAGCGGCTGACCATCTGGGCACCGCGCACACGGAGGCGAGCAGCCTCGGGGCGCAACAGCTCCGCGAGGAGCTCGAACGGCTCGCCCGGCGGGCGCGGATCCCGCTGGCCGGACGTGAGGCGGCCCCCGCCGACGTCGACGCCGACCTCACCCCGCGAGAGCTGGAGGTGCTTGGCCTCATCGCCGAGGGCCGCTCGAACCAGGAGATCGCCAGGGCGCTGTTCATCAGCGCCAAGACCGTGTCGGTGCACGTCACCAACATGCTGGCCAAGCTCGGGCTGACCAACCGGGCGGAGGCCGCCGCCTACGCCCACCGGCACGGTCTGGCTCACCCCGCACCGCGCTGACGGCACCGCAGCGACGGGCGTGACCGCCGCCTTAGCGGGGCGCGATGTTGTGCGTCGACTTGAAGACGTTGTTCGGGTCCCAGCGCCGCTTGATCTCGGCCAGACGGGCGTGGTGCCCGCCGTACGCAGCCGGAGTGCGGTGCTCGTCGTCGGCGTCGAGGTAGTTGACGTACACCCCTCCGGTTGCGTGCGGCGCCATGGTCGCGTGCACCTGCCGGCACCAGGCGGCGACACGTTCGTCGTCGGAGGGGTTGGTCCAGCCGCCCTGCACCGCAAAGCCATAGGCCGCGTCGCGGTGGGCCCAGGCGGTGGCGTCTGCCGGCATCCGCGAGATGGCGCCGCCGAGCGACTCGAGAAAGGCCATCGTGAACTCGCCGGGCGGGTCGGCGAGCTGCTCCAGAAGCGTGCGGATCGCCGCGTCGGATAGCTCCGGCAGCAGATGCGCCTTGCCGTAGTAGCGGGCGCCGTCGGGCACTCCAGCGTCGAAGCTGGACTGGAACGTCGTGTAGGGCATCGCGGTGACCACATCGAAGAAGGGATCCCCGAGCGCCGTCAGTGGCGCGACCGCCTCGCCGCCCTCCTTGAGCGAACCGCTGTGGCATCCGGCCAGCACCACGGCCGGGGTGCCGTGCCGCTTGGCGGGGAAGGGCTCGATCGGTGGAACTCGCAGGAACAAGGCGTAGCAGCTGAGCGCGTCGGGTGCGTCGGTCATCACGTCGCGATAGCCGCGGAGGACGGTCTCGGCGTCCTCGAGCGGGTGGAACAGCTGAAAGGTCAGCACCTCCGGCCCGACGGGGTGCAGACGGAACTCAAACGAGGTGACGATCGCGAAGTTGCCCCCGCCGCCGCGCAGCGCCCAGAACAGGTCTGGGTGGGCGTCCTCGCTGACCGACAGCACCTGCCCGTCGGCGGTGACGACCTCCGCAGCGATGAGATTGTCGCTGGTCAACCCGAAGCTGCGGGCCAGCCAGCCGATCCCTCCACCCAGCGCGAGGCCAGCCACCCCGGTGCGGGAGTCCACCCCCGCCGGCACGGCCAGGCCGAAGCGCTGCGTGGCGGCGTCGAGCTGGCCGAGGGTGGCTCCGGCCCCGACCCTTGCCGTGTGGGCGTCGGGGTCGACCTCGACGGCGTCCATCGGTGAGAGATCGATCACCAGCCCGTCTTCGCACACCGCCTTCCCGGCGGCCTGGTGGCCCCCGGCCTTGACCGACAGCTCGAGCCCACCCTCGGCTGCGGCGCGGACCGCGGCGACCACGTCGGTGGTGCGTTCGCAACGGGCGATCGCCGCGGGCCGACGATCCACCATGCCGTTCCAAACGGCCCGCGCGTCGTCGTAGCCGTCGTCGCCGGGCCGCAGCAACAGGCCGCGAAGTTTGCCGGCGAGCTGGTCGAGTGCCTGGGTCTGGTTAACGATCTGAGTCATGGCAGCCTCCGATGTCGGGTCGCTCCCCCCTCGGCTCAGGCGCGGCGAGCGGTGCGAGCGCCATGCAGCGTGCGTCTAAGGCCGCCGTAAGCGCCATCGGGAGATTGTCTTAGATGGCCAGGGGAGGGAGCCCGCCAGAGCGAAGCAGAACCGGCTTGCTTCCTTCGTCACCGACCTGGCGACGAAGCGGCTCGCGCATCGTCGCCGGGGTGGGGCTGGTGGTTGCAGGTGGGGTCCTCGGCCAGCGGATCCCCGGTTAGGGCGTACGCCCGCGCGCGGCTTCCTGAGCATGTCCGGCGGAACTCGCAACGTCCGCATCGCCCCCCGAGCTGACTGGGATCGCGCAGCCGCTTGAGCAGCGGAGCGTCGCGGTAGATCGTCATCAGCGATGCCTTGCGGACGTCGCCGACCGGCAGCGGCAAGAAGCCGCTGGGGTGGACCTCGCCGACGTGCGAGACGAAGCAGAAGCCCCGCCCGTCGTTGGCCGACGCAGCCGGGGGTTCAGCCAGCCCGCGTTGGGCGCGGACGCGCCGGTAGGTGGGGGCGGCGGTGGTCCGGACACGAAACGGCAGCTCGTCCGCGACGTCGGCCAGCCAGGCCAGCGTGGCCTCGTGCTCGTGGGCGTCGAGCATGTCCGAGACCTGCCCGCGGCCGGTCGGCACGAGGAAGAACAGGCTCCACGTGGACGCCAGCCCGGCAATCGCCTCGGCCACGCCCGGCAAATCCCCTACCGTCGAGCGGGTCACCGACGTGCCCACCTGGAGGGGCACGTCGAGATCGCGGACATGGCGCAGCGCCGAGAGGGTCCGGTCGAACGATCCCCTCACGCCTCGGAAGCCGTCGTGGACCTCCGCGCTGGCTCCGTCGAGGGACAGGTGCACGCTGCCGGTGCCGGCGTCGACCGCGCGTGTCAGGGCGGTCGGCGTCAGGCGGCCGGTGACCGACGGGGAGAAGCCCACGTGCAGGCCGCGCGAAGCGGCGTAGGCGATGAGGTCGAACACGTCCGGTCGGGCCAGCGGATCTCCCCCGGTGATGACGAGCACGCGAGTGCCGAGCGCAGCGACGTCGTCGATCAGCGCCCGTCCTTCGTCTGTGTCGAGCTCGCGGGGATCGCGGTGGGGGATGGCCTCGGCCCGGCAGTGCAGGCAGCGCAACGGACACGCCCGGGTGATCTCCCACGCGACGGTGATCGGCGCCCGGTCGAGGTCGGGGCGCCTACCTGTGTGGCCTGCTCCTGCGGGCGCCGGTCTCATCGCGTGGTCTCCTGCGGGGTGAGGTAGCAAGCGGGATCCTCCGCCCAGTGGTCCCCGGTGGCGGCGTGTGCGCGCATGCGCAGATTACCCCCGCACACGTCGAGGTGCCGGCACGCGCCGCAGCGGCCGCCGAGCAGCCCGGAACGCGCCCGCAGCGCCCCGAGGCGACCGGTCGAGTCGGCCCAGATGCGCGAGAAGGGCCGTTGGCGGACACTGCCCAGACGGTCGGTCCAGCTGAACTGGTCGGGATGGACCTCCCCGGTGTTCGAGACGTGGGCGAGCCCGATGCCCGAGTGGTTGCCGCCGGCTCGGGTCAGGCGCTCAGCCACCTGCTCGGTAGGGCGCCCGCGCTCGGCGAGCCAGTCGAGCAGGCGGGGACCGTCAGCCGCGTTTGCCACCGTGAGCACCTCGAGCTCCGGCCGGGAGGCGATCATCCGATCGGCGAAGTCGAACACCGCGTCCACCGCGTGCCGAGTCTGCTGCGCCGTGAGGGCCTCGGCGGGGGCACTGCGCCCGCGACCGGAAGGCGCGAGGTGATAGAAGCACGCCCGACCGAAGCCTTCGTCCACGATGAAGTCGAACACGTCGGGGAGCACGGGCAACGTCGTCGCGGTGAGCGTCAGACGCAGCCCGACCCGCTCGCCGCGGGCGACGAGGTTGCGCACGCCGGCCACGCTGCGCTCGAACGCGCCGGCCTCGCCTCGGAAGCGGTCGTGGGTCTGACCCAGCCCGTCGAACGACACCCCGACATAGGAGAAGCCCGCGGCGCTGACGTCGTCGGCGACCGCCGGGTCGGCGAGCGCGGTCCCGTTGGTCGACAGCGTCGTGCGCAGGCCCTGTCGGCTCGCACGCGCGGCAACGTCGAGCACGTCGTCGCGCAGCAGCGGCTCACCGCCGGAGACGAGTAGACCAGCCGCTGGCATGGAGGCGAGGTCGTCGACGAGGTCGTTCGCCTCGGCGGTCGACAGCTCCCCCGGGTACCGGCGCGGCAGCGAGGCGGCGTAGCAATGACGACATGCGAGGTTGCACGACCGCGTGGCGGTCCACACGACGACCGGTCTGCCCACCCGTGCCCGAAGCCGACCGTAGCGCAGATCGTCTTCGGCCGGCGATCGAGACCGCAGCAGGGTCGTAACGTTGAGCATGTTACTAAAGGATAGGCGGGAACCTCGCCGGCACGCAAGCCGTCGGCCATGCTCAGCCGACGGCGCCGGCTCAGGACGGCCAGGCGCGAGCCGCGCGGTGACCCCGCGCAGTCGCGAGCAGGCCCAGCGCGACGCTCCCCAGCACGCTCGCGCCGACCAGCCCCCAGCCGATCGCGGCAAGGACCGTGGAGCCAGGCCTCGGTGGATCCGGCCACAGGCTATGGGCCACGACGGCGACGACCCCCGCGTTGTAGCCGAGGACGCGAACGGCGCCAAGACGCTCGAGCTGTCTCCGCTGGAGGGCCCTGCGCTCGGCTCCGGCTCCGGTCACCATCGGCAGCAGGTACGTCAGGGCGCCGACGATCGCTTGTGCGAGCACCCCGACGAGCAACACGATGCCAATCGCCCGGACCAGCGGGTCGGCCGGCCAGACGACCGCGACCGCTGCGGCAGCCGCCGCGAGCGGGAACCACGCGCAGACCGCACTGATCGCGTAGGCCTGCGGAGAGCGCACCGCCCGCCGGGCCGTGGCCAAGGCGGGTCCGCAGACCAACGCGCTCGCGAGGGCGTAGCCCCCCAACCCGGCGACCGCCGCTGCTCGGCCCATTCCCGCGGTCGGCCCGCCGGCGGAGGAGGCGATCAGTCCTGCCACTGCCAGCACGAGCCCTGCCGAAGCCACAGGCAGCGCGTAGCGAGCAAGCCTGTCCGCCGCCACCACCATCCGCGCCCGCATGACGGTCGGGGCGAAGAACACGATGGTGGCGAGAAGCACGAGCCCTCCCCACCCGAGGACGTTGAGGGCAAGGTGCGCGGACCACGCGCCCTCGTGCCACCCGGGTGGCAGCGTCCCAGTGCCCATCAGCGCGCCGAGCAACCCTCCCCCGAGAAACGCGACACCCGCCAGCTCGTAGGCCCGTACGACGTAGCCGAAGCGCGCGCCCACAGCCCGGGTTCGCATCCTCCTGAGAGCGAGAACGAGCCAGGCGATCGCCACGAGGGTCGCACTGGCACCGGTCGCCAGCACGACCGGCCACCTCTGCGGCAACGAGACCAGTACGAGCACGATGCCGGCATTGAGCAACCCAAGCCGCCACCCGCGTCGGCCGTCGCCCTCGACCTTGGTCAGTGTACGGGCGAAGTGATCTGTCATCGCCGCCACGAGGTTCGTCATCGTACCGAGGGTGAACAGGTGAACGGCCATCCAGCGGCCCCCGGGCAGCGCCGGCCCGAGCGCCAACCACGCGAGCGCCGCCACGCCGTAGACCACGGCGGCGGTGACCACCGGAGCCAGGGCGCGCAGCGGCGGGCGGCCACGCTCCACCCGTCGGCTGCCGGCGTCCCGCCGGTAGGGAGAAGGGTGGTCGGGATGGCGCCGAACGTGCTCGTCTTCCATCGCTAGTGCCTCGTGCTGTCCGGCCGATGGACGGCCGGATCCTCCTCGGTTCTCCGGTCTCGGGAAAAGCGTCCGCCACCCCGGCTTTGTGCCCCCACCATCGGTCGCGGTGCCTTAATGGGCCTGACGCTGCGTCGGCTGTGGATGTCCCCGCCGGGGCGCGTCGGCGACCATTGCCAGCGTGGTGGCTGCGAGCTGCGCCGCTTGTGGATGGTCGCCGAGATGAGTGCTGAGTGCTTGGAGGCCCTCGTGCACCGCGCTGACGGGCACACCGCGGTGATCTAGGAGGTCGGCGAGCCAGTCGATGAACTCAGCGAACAGCTCTGGCTCACCCACGAGGCCGGCAGCTGCGAGATACCGGGCGATGTACTCCAGATCCGCACGCGTGTGGGCCCGTTGACGCTCCGTGTAGCTCGCGAGCTGGGGCAGGCGGTCCTCAAGGGTCGAGAATGCCAGATCGGCGTACTGCCCCGCACGGTCGTCCAGCGCGACGGCGCCCGGGTCGAGGTGGGCACCGTCTCGGAACATAGATGGAGGTTGCTGGCGCCAGCCGTCGAGCAGGTCGGCGGCGTCGCGGACGTCGGTGGCCCATCCGTCGGCGCCGAGGGCGGCAGCGCGTCGGGACGTCAGTGATCGACCGCCTGCGAGCACGGGAAGGCCGTGGGTGTGGGCGGCGTCGGCGACGGCGGTCACGCCGCGGTAGTGCAGCGCGACGCTGCAGGAGATCGCGACCGCGTCAGGCTGGTGGCGGGCGAACACGGCGGGCAGATCGCCGGCTGGTACCGACGGACCGAGGCACAACACGCCTTGCCCATGGTCGCGCAGCTCCTCGACGAACATGAGCGCGGGCAGCGCGTGCCATTCGCCCTCGGCGCAGACCACGGCCACCAGGCCCTGGGCGGGCGTCACCGCCTCGGTCGTGGCGAGCGCTTCGACGGCGGAGTGCGTGGCTCCCGAGACGATGTGCTCGTCCGCGACGGTCAACTCGCCGCGCTGCCAGCGTCGCCCTGTTTCGCGTTGCGCCGGCGCGAGCACCTCGCAGAGGATCCTCGATTTGGGCACGCCTTCGTCGAGTAGATCGAGTGCCACCGACACGGCGCGTTGGCGGTGTCCGGCGAGCGCGTACCCGAGGTAGCGTTCGATCAAGTCGGCCGGGTCGTAGCTCATCGGGAGATCCGGCGGTACCGGTGAAACGCGACCGGGCGGGGACGGTCGGCACCTTTGGGGACGCGCCCGTGCGACTCGCGGTGGTCCGATGATCGCATGTACTCGCGGAAGGCGTGCTCGTCGTCCCACCAGGTCACGAGCACGTACGCGGTGGGCTCTACGGTGTCCTGCCACACTTCCAACGACTGGAAGCCCGGCCAGCCGTCGACTTTGCCCAGCCGGTTGCGAAACGCGCGCTCGACCGTGGCGACTGCCTGCTCCGGCACATCGAGCTGGCTGTAGGCAACGAAGGCGGGAATCTCACTCGACCGTGAGTCGGCGGGGTCGGGTGTGGTCTGGGCCATGTACGGATCTGCCCGCATCCAGCGGTCCCGTCCGGCGCGCTTGGCCTGGTACATCGCCTGGTCCGCGGCAAGCAGCGCGTCCTGCGGGGCATCCTGCTCGGCCACCGCGATCCCGGCCGAGAACGTCACGGGGTGCGGCGTCACTTCGCGCCAGCGGGCCCGCAGCCGCGCCAGCAGTGCCTCCGGATCCGCATCGGGGTCGTCTCCGGCCAGGATGAGCACGAACTCCTCACCTCCGAAGCGGCCGGCATGGTCCCGGGCGCGGACCTCTGCGCCAAGCAGCTCGCCGAACGCTGCGAGCACCTCGTCACCAGCTGCGTGACCCGCCTGGTCGTTGAGGTCCTTGAAATGGTCGAGATCGATGATCACCACGGCATCGCCGGGTCGTAGACGGCCCACGGCTCGGCCGGTGCTGCGGCGATTGGCCAATCCGGTCAGCGGGTCGACCCATGCCTCGCGAGTCAGGCGGTCGCGCTGGCTGGCCAGTTCCAACGCGCGGTAGCCGTCCTGGACAAACCGCGGCACGTGCTGTCGCAGACGCAGCAACGCCGTGCTGCCGGGCGGCGCGGCAGGAAGCTGCGGCTGGCCCTCCCCAAACGAGATGTCGATGTCGAGGGTCCCGTCGCCGGCTCGGTCCACGCGCACGGTCCAGCCGCCGAGCTCGTTGATCAACCCGATCGCCGCGTTCTTGACCTCGCCGGCGGATGAGACCCACAGCAGTGCCCGCCACCAATCGAGCACCCCGGACTCTGCGGCGCGGTCGGCCGCTTCGGTGTCGCTGTCCTGAGCCCGCGTGCCCATCCTCTACTCCCAGTGCTGCTGCCCGTTGCGGAGCGCCAGGTCCCCGGCTGCCCTGGCTGACCTGTCGGCCGATCGCGTCTGAGATCGAGGACTCACATGCGTCTGCCGGAGGCCGATACTCGTCGAGACTCGTCGAGCCGACCCCTGGCCATGCTAGTGGGTGACTCCGTCACGTCGGGACGAGCACACGGTGATGGTTCCTTGGCCGGCGCCCCGGGCCCGGGATGCGTCGGGCCCGGGATGCGACCGGCCCGGGATGCGTCGGGCCCGGGATGCGTCGGGCCCGGGATGCGTCGGGCCCGGGATGCGTCGGGCCCGGGATGCGACCGGTCTCCGTGCGCCCGTCGCCCTGATGCAACGCCTGCGGTGCGCCCGAGTTATTCGTGTCGCTCCCACTTTGACCGGTGTGTACCGAGCCTGCGGCAGCTCGAACTCCGCAGCATCGCCATATAGATGGGACATTCTTCGCGCGCCTGGTACATCTGCACGAGATCTCGTGCAGATGTACCAGCCGGGCCCCATTTGCCCCGCTATGTCGCCACCCACCTGCGCCACGCACGCCGGTCGGTTCTCGAGTTCGCAGGTGTGCAACGCCGGCCGGTCAGTGGGGCCAGGCCCGAGGTGTGGCTGATTCGACGGCCTTGCGTCCTGCCTGCGTCCTGCCTGTCATAGGTAGGCGGTACCTTGCCGCCCATGCCGACCGAGGAATCTTCGACCGACGATGCCCTGGCTCCCAACAGCGGTGCCGCGGACGGGTTCGTGCCGGCCAACGGTTCTGCGCCGGCCAACGGTGCCGCGCCCGACGACGGCGGAGTCGCACACAGTGCCCCGCCGGCCAACGGTGCCGGGCCTGACGACGGTGCGCCGGGCCCGCGCGCCTTCGCTTCGGCGGCCTCGTCCGCCAGCGGGCGTCGGATGCTCGGTCAGGTCGCGGCGTTCGAGTATGTCACCGCCCCCAACGCCCCCACCTACCGAGCGATCGTGCAGGTCTGCTACGAGGCCCTGCAACGCTACGTGATCGAGTTGCGCCCCCACGAGATCCTCACCGCCCTGCGCGAAAGCGGCTTGGCGGTCGAGGTCGACGATGTCGCGTCGCTCGAGACGGGATACCTGAAACAGCTCGCCTCGTGGGGCAACCTCGCCTCCACCGCGGATCCCGCGGGCGTCGAACGGCTCGAGGACTTCTACCGCCGCCGGCTCGTCTACCACCTCACCGAGGTCGGCGAGGCCGCGCATCGCGCGGTGGTCGAGGTCGAGGCCACCGTGGGTCGGTCCGGGTCGCTGCAGACCAACATGCTGGTCAAGATCCGCGACGGCCTCGCCGCCCTGGCCGACGCCGCAACCGTTGACGACGCCGATGAGCTGCTGCGGCTACTCCATGACGTCAACACCGCCTTCGACACCCTGACGCACGAGGCCAACCGCTTCATGACCGATCTCGGGGCGCTGCTGGCCGGCGAGCGGACCGACGAGGACGACGACGAACGTTTCGTGGCATTCAAGCAGGCAGTCCTGGCCTACATCAGCCGGTTCGTCGAGCAGCTGCGCCAGCTGGCTGACGACATCCGCGCGCACCTCGACGCCGTCGAGGCCGCCGACGCCGGCGCGCTGATCGAGCGGGCGGCGACTTCGGCCGACCTGCCGGACTTCACCGGAGACGGCGCGGCGCCGGCTCGGTGGGTCGCCGACCAGCGGCAGCGCTGGACGGGTGTGGTCGCCTGGTTCCGCGGGCGCGACGCCGACGACGAGGCCACCGTCGAGCGCCTCGCGTCGTTCGCGGTCGGCGCGGTGCTGACCTTGACCCGCACGCTGGCGCGGCTCAACGACCGTCGCGGCCGACCGGTCGACCGCACCACCGACTTCCTCACCCTGGCGCGCTGGTTCGCTGAATGCGAAGCCGACGCGGATGCGCACCGGTTGTGGCGGCAGGCGTTCGCGTTGCATCCCGCTCGGCACGTGCATCTAGCCGAGGCCGACCCCGAGTTGACCTCGCCGCGCGCGAGTTGGTGGAACGCCGACCCTGTCGAGGTCCCCACGCGGCTGCGTACCCACGGCTCGACGCCGCGGCAGGGTCGCCACCCGCGCGCTTCGGATTTCTCCGACCAGCGCCGCTGGCTGGCCGCTCGCGCCCGCCGGGAACGTGAACAGGTCGAAGTTGCGCTCGCCCGTCTCGCCAACCGCCCGCTGCGGCTGTCCGACATCGCCGAGCTCGACCACGGTGAGTTCGATCTGCTGCTGGCGCTGCTCGACGCGGCGCTGTCGACCCCGCGCAACGCCGACGGCATACGCGCCACCCGCACCACCGACGGGCGGGTGCACGTGGCGTTGCATCCGGCAAGTGGTCCGGGGATGGCCACGCTGGCGACCCCAGCCGGGTGGTTGCACGCCCCTGACTACATCATCGAGGTCACCGACCTGACCGGAGCGGTCGGCTCCCCACGAACGAGCGGCCAGCTCAACGTCGAGGAGGTCCCGGGATGAGCGCGGCTACGGCTCCTGACGCCAGCGTCCGGGCTGCCCAGTCCGACGCCGCCGTCGCCGAGCGCCGCAAGGCGATCCGAGCGCTGCTCGCCCGACCGCTGCTCGGTCAACGGGAGGCGCCCGAGACCTACGCGGCGATCGCCCGGCACCGCCGCGAGCTCACCAGGTGGTTCGCGGAGCACACCGGATGGCACCTGTCGGTGGACGTTTCGGGCGGCCACGCTCGGCTGCACAAGACCGACGCTCGCGCCGACGACACGCGCCCGGCTATGGCCGGGCGCCAGGCACGCCCGTTCGACCGCCGCCGCTACACCCTGCTGTGCCTGACCTTGGCCGCCCTTGAGGAGCGCGGCGGGCAGACCACGCTGCGGCACGTGGCGCAGGATGTCGCTGCCCACAGCCGCGAGCAGGAGGGGCTGGCTGCCTTCGACGCCGCCCGCATGACTGAGCGCCGCGCGCTGGTCGACGCGCTGAAGGTGCTGACCAACCTGGGTGTGCTGTCGGTGCGCGACGGCGACAGCGATCGCTACGCGACGTCGGGTTCGGCCGACGCGCTATACGACATCGACGACCGTGGTATCGCTCAGCTGATCGCCGCGCCGTCGTCGCCGTCGCTGGTGGACTCCCCCCACGAGCTGCCCGTGGAGGCCTACCCCGACTCCGAGGAGGGCCAGCGGCTCGCCGCCCGCCACCGCGTCATGCGCCGGCTGCTCGACGAGCCGGTCTGCTACTACGACGACCTCGCGGACCGAGAGCGGGAGTGGCTCACGCACAGCCTCGCGCACGTGCGAGGCGTGCTCGAGGACGTCGGCTTCGTCGTGGAGCGCCGCGCGGAGGGTCTTATGGCGGTCGACCCGGATCGGGAGGTCACCGATGAGACGTTCCCCGACGGTGGCTCCACGGTCAAACACGCCGCGCTGCTGCTCGCCGAGCAGTTGGCCGAAGCTGCCCGAACCGAGGACGGTGCACCCGTTGCATCTTCGATGGTCGCCGACGCCGAGGTCGAAGCGATCGTGGCACGCCTCGTCGATGCCTACGGGGAGCGCTGCGGCTGGTCGGCGGCCTACCGCGACCAATCCGGCGGCGCGGCCGCGTTGACCGCCGACGCGTTGGCGCTGCTGCGGCGGTTCGGCCTTGTGGCTCCCGTCGACGGCGGCTGGCAGCCCAGACCCGCGATCGCCCGGTTCGTTCCTGCGGCGCCCACCGGCACCCCCGCCATGAGCCACCGGCCGGCGTCGGCTGATCATCGCCACCCACGCAACCGCGCCGGTTCGCCGCCGGCGCCCTCCCTGTTCGACGACGGAGCCAGCACATGACTGCCACGCTGTCCGCGGCGCCCACCACGGCCCTGCCCGAGCCCGACACGTGTCGCTGGCGGCCTTTGCGCGCCGGGGTGCAGAACATCTGGCAGTACGACCACACCACCCGCTTCGTGTTCCACGGTGGGCGACTGCTGCTCCGCGGCCGCAACGGCTCGGGCAAGACCAAGGCGGTCGAGGTGCTGCTGCCGTTCCTGCTGGAGGGGCGTTTGGACCCCGCTCGCCTCGACCCGTTCCGCAGCCGCTCCCGTAAGATGCACTACAACCTGCTGCACGAGGGCAACCGCGACCTGTCGTCGAATGTCGGCTACGTCTGGCTGGAGTTCGGCCGCCGCGACGATGACGGCAATTCGCGCTTTGCCACCGTAGGCGCAGGCCTGAAGGCTCGACGCAGCGACGACCGCGTCGATTCGTGGTTCTTCGTCGCGGATGACGTTCGCGTGGACCGGGATCTTCACCTCCTCGACACCGACCGGCGGCCCTTGAGCAAGGCCGCGCTCGGCGAGGTGCTTGGCGACGCCGGGCGGGTACTCGATTCGCAACGCGACTACCGCGCGGCGGTCAACCGGACGCTGTTCCAGATGCCCTCCGCGCAGTACGAGGCGCTGGTAGAAGCGCTGCTGCGGCTGCGGCAACCACATCTGTCCGAGCGTCTCGATCCCGCCCAGGTCGGCGCGGTGCTCGCCGAGAGCCTCCCACCCCTGGACGCCGAGAAGGTCCACGAGGTCGCGGAAGGCTTCGAGCGGCTCGAAGCGCACCGTCGCGATCTCGCCGACCGGCGCAGCGCCTTGGAGGCCGTCGAGACGTTCCTGGACGCCTACGGGACCTACGCGGCCACGGTCGCCGCGGTGCGGGCCCGCGAGCTGACACGGGCCGACAGCGCCGTCCGCGACGCCGCCGCCGGCATCGCAGCAGCCGAGCAGGCCCGCGACGAAGCAGCGGGTCAGGTCGAAGCCCTGGAGGCCGAACGGCGGCAGGTGCGCCGCGACCGGCAGACTGCGGCAACCCGCGTGCACACCCTCGAGACCTCCGACGAGTACCGGGCGGTGCAGCAGCTCGAGCAAGCCGAGATCGACGAGCAGGCGGCCGCTCAGCGCTGCAGGGGGTTTAAGGAGCGCCTCGAACGCGACCGCGAGGCTGCCGCCAAGGCGGCTCGCGCTCGCGAGCAGGCCGAGGCTGCGGTGACCACCCAGCGCGAGATCGTCACCGCCGAGGGGCGCACCGCGCAGACGGAGGCCGCCCGCGCCGACCTGACGGGCGCTCACGGCAGCGTCACCGCGCAGGTCGATGCGGCCCTGGACGGCCGTGGCGACCTCGACAGCGCCCGTGGAACCGCCGACAGCCTCCATCGGGACCGGACCGCCGCGCTGACGGAGATCCGCGCCGCGCAGGAGGCGGTGATCGCCGCTGAGCGCACCGAGCAGCGTGCCAGCGAGCGTGTTGAGGACGGCGAGGGGCGTGAGCGCACCGCCCGAGAGCGCGTCGAGGCGGCCGAGGCGGCGGTCGCTGAAGCGCTCGGCGCCTTCGGCAACGCACTCGAGGCATGGACGAGCCGGGCGCTGACATGCGCGCTGGACGACGACGCCGTCGCGGCCCTAGCCAACGCCGACCCCTCCGAGGTCGCGGCCCGCGCCCGGGAGTTCACGCGTCCGACGCGCGAGCGCCTGCAATCGCAGGCCGGCGACCTCGAGGCGCAGCGGGGCGCACTGGTGCCCCAGCGTGAGGCGGTCGCTGCCGAACGCGACGCGCTGACCGCAGCCACGCACGAGCCCCCTCCGACGCCGGCCTGGCGCGGTACGGGGCGCGACGTGCGCGCCGGCGCCCCGTTGTACCTGCTCGCCGAGCCCAGCGACGCGCTCGACGGGGCGGCGCAGGCCCACGTCGAAGCGGCACTTGAGGCCGCCGGGCTGCTGGACGCCTGGGTCACCCCCCAAGGTGACGTTCTCGCGGCCGGCGAGCTCGACGCGGCGCTGGTCAGCGGCCCGCGGGCGGGAGGGCGCACGCTCGCCGATGTGCTCGAGCCCACCCCCTCCGGCGGTGTCGACGCTTCCGTTGTCGCCGCGCTGCTCTCCCGAGTCTCCCTGCTCGACGGCGGTGAGCCCCCTGCCGCGGACCACGTCGCCCCGTGGGTGGCCGTCGACGGCAGGTTCGGCATCGGGCCGCTGCGGGGCAAGGCCACCCGCGAAGCGGTCACCTACCTCGGCGCGACCGCGCGCGAGCAGGCCCGCGCTCGCCGGCTCGCCGCGCTCGATGCCGAGCTCGCCAACCTCGACCGCGCCGCCGATCAGCTCGTCGACGAGCTCGCCGCAGTGCATGCGCAGCTGATCGCCCTCGACGCCGAGCTCGCCGCGGTTCCCTCCGATGGCGACGTGCGCACAGCTCGCGCAGAAGCTCGAGCGGCGGCCGGGGCACTGGACGAAGCCAGCAGCGACCTCGCAGCGCTGCGCGGGGCGCTGGCCGACGCCGAGGCCACCGCCGGCGACGCGCGCCGGTCCCGCGACGAGACCGCGGGCCGTCATGGTTTGGCTGCCCATGTCGAACGGCTCGACGCGCTCGCTGCGGCCACGGCGGAGTGGAAAGCCGCCGTCACCGGTTGGCTGTCGGCTGCCAGCTTGCTCACCGAACGGCTCGCGTGGCTGTCGTCGGTGGGCGAACAGGCCGACCAGGCCGCAGCGCGCGTCCACGCGAGTGCCGCCGACGCCGCCGCCGCCGACACCGAGCACGCCGCCGCCGTCGAGCAGGCTGACACGCTGCGCAGCATGGTTGGTGCCGAGCATCAGCAGGTCGTCGACGAGCTGCACCGCGTGCGCGGCCACCAGCGCGAGCTCGACGAGCGCGGCGAGCAGCTGGTCGACGAAGTCAGCCATGCCCGCGAGCAGCGGGCCGTGGCCGAGGCCGAGCTGACGCACAGGCAGTCCGAGCACGAGCAGCGCGAGCACCGGCGCCGTCAGGCCGCCGACGAGGTGCGTGGCCTGGGGGAGCTGGGCGTCCTGCGCATCGTCTTAGACCGCGAGCTCGACGACCCCGGTGCCTGGTCGCTGACCGTGGCGCTGGAGCGCGCCCGAGAGGTCGCCAAGGCCGGGCCACGCATCGACGACGATCCCGAGGCGGCGCGTCGTCAACTCGAAGTCGCCGAGAACCACATCAACCGCCGACACCAGGAGCTGTTGCGCGACCTCGTCGGTGGCATCCGCCTGCTGGGCCGCAAGGACCGGGGAGTGCTCGTCTACGACGTGCAGCACGCCGGGCAGACGTTCAGCCTTCCCGGGCTGGCCGCCGAGCTGCGTGACGACGTCGCCGAGCGGGACCGCCGCCTCGACCACGACGAGCAGCAACTGCTTGAGACCTTCCTCGAAGGCGAGCTGCATGAGCACCTGCGCGCTCGTATCCGCGACGCCGCCGAGCTCGTCGACGTGGTCAACGGGCAGCTCGCCGACTGCCCCACTGCCTCCGGTCAACGCATCCGGCTGCGTTGGGACGTCGCCGACGACGCGCCTGCCGGCACGCAGCAGGCCATCGCGCTGCTCCTCAAAGGCGCCGGGCTGCTGACCGCAGCCCAGCGGGAGGAGCTGCGCGCGTTCTTGCAGGTCCAGCTGCGCGACGCTCGCGACGGTGACGCAGCCACCAGCCTGCATGACCGCATCGGCGCCGCGCTTGACTATCGCCGCTGGCATGGGTTCACCGTGATGGTCCGCGACCCCCGCGCCAGCACGGCCCGGCCGTTGACCCGCCAGAGCCACGCCACCGGCTCGGGTGGCGAGAAGGCGGTGATGCTGCACCTCCCACTGTTCGCGGCCATGGCCGCGCATTACCGCGCCAGCCCTCACGCGCCGCGGCTGATCGTCCTCGACGAGGTGTTCGCCGGGATCGACCGGGGCACACGCGGTCAGCTGATGGGCTTGCTGGTCCAGCTCGATCTCGACGCGCTGCTGACCAGCCATGAGGAGTGGGGTTTCTATGCCGAGCTGGACGGGCTGTCGACCTACCAGCTGGTGCGCGAACCCGACCTGCCGGGGGTGCTGACCGAGTGGTTCGTGTGGGACGGCGCCACCCGCTGGGAGCTGACCGGATGACCTCGTCGGAGCCGACAGTCGACGGCCGCACCGTTGCCGAGCTCGCTGCCCGCCCCGGCTACGCCGCGTTGTTGGCGGCGGTGCGCAGCCGGCTCGAAGCCGGCGGGGACCCGGAGACCATCACGCTACGTGACCTCGACGACGAGGCGCGGGCAGCGCTGGCCGACCTCCTCGGCCGCCGGCGGCTGCCGGGTCGCACCGTCCGGGTCCACCTGCCTGAGCTCGACGCCAAGCTACGCGCCAGCCGCGTCGACGCCGGACTGGTGGAGGTACTCGAGGCCGTCGGGGGGCCGCTGGGCGACCGACGCGCGGCCCGCTTTCGGAAGCAGCAGGCGTGGGCAGCGCTGTGGCACGTCGAGCACACAACGCTTGCTCGCCCGCAGATCGCCGCGTGGTTCGATGAGCTGCGCGCTAGTGGGGTGCTGCGCCGGCTCACGCCCGGCCCGGATGACGCCCGCGAGCTGCTGGAGCAAGCGCTCGCGGTGATCGCGCAGCTGCCCGCACGCGGGGTCGCCCGCTCAGTGCTGGCCGCCGACGCGACGGGTGACCCGCACGCTCTCGACCACGGGCGACCGCTGTCCACCCTTGTGCTGCGCGGCGCGGCGCGGCTCGTGGACCGCGATGGGGTGCCAGCCGCCGCCCGCGACCGCCGCCAGCTGTGGGCCGACGTGGGCGTGATCTGCGACCCCCTGTCGTCCAGCGTCCTGGTCTGCGGGCTGCGGCTATCCGGCATCGACATCGTCGCTGCGGCCTGCAACGACCACGCCGGCTTCGGCGTGCCGCTGCGGCTGACGTTGCACCAACTGCAAGCCACCGACCGTGACAACGACGGGCTGCGCACCCCGCACTCCCGCGTGCAGGTGTGCGAGAACCCCGCGGTGGTCGCCGCCGCGGCTCACCACCTCGACGCCGATGAGCCCGCGGTGCCGTTGGTGTGCACCGATGGGATGCCCGACGTCGCCTGCGACCGGTTGCTGTCGGCGCTGGCCGACGCCGGAGTCGAGCTGGCCTTCCACGGTGACTTCGACTGGGGCGGGGTGCGCATCGGCAACCTGCTGGCGAGCCGCTTTGGCGCGGTGCCGTGGCGCTTCACCGCCGCGGACTACCGCCGTGCGGTGTCGACGGCCGCGCCCGCGCAGCCGCTGTCGGGCAGCCCCGTCGATGCAGTCTGGGACGCCGGGCTGACCAGGGTCATGCGCGAGACCGGCCGGGCCGTGTCAGAGGAGCAGTTGCTCGACGTGCTCATCGGTGACCTTCTTCCGCAGTCGTCCCACTCGGCGCCTGGTCCGACCTGATCGAACTGCGGGCGCCCGACGGGACCTGGTCGAGGCGGTGACCGGGGAAACCCTCGTCTCCTGCAGCGGTCGTGTGTTCGGGCGGGACCGCGGTCATCTCCTCGCCGAGCTCGGTTGTGGCGCCCCCGCTGACGTGCTTCGAGTACGGTGAGCCGGAAAGGGGGCGCAACCATGCCGATGCCGCTGTGGTGGGGTCAGGTCAACAAGCGGATCTTCAACCCGCGGGAGCTTCGGCGCGGGAAGCGCCCGGTCCTGGCCCACGTCGGGCGAGCCTCCGGCAGGACCTACCACACGCCGCTCGATGCGCACCGTGTCGAGGGTGGCTACATCTTCATCCTGGTCTACGGGGCCCGGTCGGATTGGGTGCGCAACGTGCTCCAGGCCGGCCACGCCCGCCTGCTCATCGACGGCGACGAGATCAACCTTGCCCGACCCCGAGTCATCGGTGAGCACGAGGCGTGGCAGGCGATCCCAGAGACCGTCAAGGCCCCGCCGCGGCTGTTGCGTATCAGCGAGTACCTGCGCATGGACCTCGCCGAGGCGTGACGCCGGCCTCGCACTGCGGCGGCGCCGGCTCCAGCGCCGACCGCCGCGCAGGACACAGCGCTGACCCCGGCGCCGGCCGGTCGCCGGCAAGGCCGCGTGGACACATCAGGCGTACCGCCCCCTGCGCAGAGGGCCATCGGCCCTGTCATCCGTCCTCTCCAAGCCAGCACTCTGCGGCGGGGTGGGCTCAGTGCCCACGCTGAGCACCGTTCGGGAGTCGCCCGGAGGCTGTCGTGAAGCTCGTCGCCTGGTTCCAGATCACCATGGGTGTGGCGATCGCCGCGTTATGGACGGTGCTGCTACTGACCGGCCAGGTGCCAGAGGTACAGCAGGGCCGGCTCGATATCTGGTTCCACATCGGTGCGGAGCTCGTCATGGCAGTGCTCTTGCTGGCAGGTGGGATCGCCCTGCTTCGCCAAGCGGTGCGGGGCCGGATGCTGTCAGCGCTGGCGCTGGGCTGGCTGGGTTACAGCGCGCTCAACAGCCCTGGGTACTACGCCCAGTCCGGCGACTGGGTGATCGTCGGGATGTTCGTCCTCGTGGTTGGGGCTGCAGCCGCCGCGTTCGTGGCGCTGTGCAAGCGCGACGCCGGCGTCGGAGGCTCTTCGGTCCCCGAGGGGCTGTCACCGGCGCAGCCCGGGGTGCTGTCGCCGGAGAAGCCCGCGGCCGCTGGCGCAGGGGACCGCCCATGACTGCCGTCGTCATGCCGCAAGCTCGGCGTTCGCCAGTCGAGCGTGTGCTGTTGTGGCTGGAAGCCCTGCTGGCACTCGGCGCCTTCGGGGGTGCAGTGGCTCTGGCCACCGGCGGGGTGGACCTGGGCCCCGCTACGGCGGATCTGCCGTTTGGCTCCACCGTGTTCGCGGGAATCGCGTTGGGCATCGTCAACGGCCTGTTGCCCACCGCGGTGCTCGTCGGTGCGCTGCAACGACGGACGTGGGCCTTGCTCGGCCACTGGGTGGTGGGCGTCGCGCTGACGGCATGGATCGTGGTGCAGGTCGGCGTCCTGGGATGGCCACCCCACTGGCTGCAGGTGCTCTACTTCGTCTACGGCCTCACAATCCTCGAGTTGGCGCGCAGGCTTGACCGCGAGGTCCGCTGACGTCGGCACCCTCGCGACCGGCGCCGGTGGGCACGCACGCGGCTACGGTACGGCCGGCTTACTTTGCCATCCTCGTTCGCGGAGGTCCTCGTGCAACCCCGACCGCAACGCGCCTCGACGGCGGACCACGCCCAGCCGTGGTGGGTCGACTCCACCGGCTAGCAGGTGTACCTGCCTTCCTTCACCGACAGCGCCGGCGACGGCTGGGGCGACCTGCCGGGCCTAACCGGGAAGCTCGACTACCTGGCCGAGCTCGGGGTGGACCTGCTGTGGCTGTCCCCGATCCATCCCTCGCCCTTCGCCGACCACGGCTACGACGTGGCCGACTACCTGGCCGTGCACTCGCGCTACGGCACGCTGGGCGACGTCGACCGGCTCGTCGCCGAGGCCGACACTCGCGACATGCGGGTGCTGCTCGACCTCGTGCCCAACCACACCAGCGACGACCTGCCCGACGGTTCCTGGCACGTCGAGTTCCGCGCCGACGCCGCCGACGCCTTCGACGCCGCCGACGCCGCCGACGCCATCGACGCCACCCACGCCGCCGGCGACCCTTCGACCGTCACGGGGACGCTGCGCGTCCAGCCCGAGCAAGCGGCGATCCTGCGCCGGGTCCCGTAGCTGCGTGCCTTCGGGCGGGTAGCCGGCGCTGGAGGGTCCGACGCCTCGACGATCCGGATGTTTCGAACATTTGGTGCGCAAGCTCCCGTTTGGAAGCGGGCAATTCGGATGCGACTGGTACATCTGCACGAGCGCTCGTGCAGATGTACCAGTGTCGTCCGGAATGCGTTGATTATCCGGGGGGCGTTGTCCGTGGGATCTCGGTGCTCGCGGGCGACCCTCGCCACCTCTAGCCGGGCGACCCTCGCC
>SLAO01000120.1 GCA_007126835.1 Nitriliruptorales bacterium
AGCCGCTGTCCCGCTACCAGTACACCTTCGGCCTGGCCACGCTCGTGCTCCTGCTGCTGCCGATGGTCCCCGGCCTGACCGCCGGCATCATCAACGGTGCCCAGCTGTGGATCCGCATCGGCCCGATGACCTTCCAGCCGGGTGAGCTCGCGAAGATCACCCTGGTGCTGTTCCTGGCCGGCTACCTGGAGCGCAAGCGTGCGCTCCTGTCCGTGGCCACCCAGCGTGTGGGACCGCTGCTGCTGCCGGCCGCCCGACATCTCGCACCGCTGCTGCTGGCCACCGGCATGGCGCTGGTCATCATGGCCGGGCTGCGTGACCTGGGCTCCGCCCTGCTGTTCTTCGGGGCCTTCGTCGCCATGCTCTACATCGCCACCGGACGGCTGGCCTACCCGGCGCTCGGGGCCGTGGCCTTCGCGGTGGGCTCCTTCATCGTCTACCACCTCTTCGGGCACGTGCGCGTGCGCATTCGCATCTGGCTCGACCCCTGGGAGCGGGTCTCCGACGAGGGCTACCAGATCGCCCAGTCGCTGTTCGCGCTGGGCACCGGCGGGCTGTCCGGGACGGGGCTGGGATTCGGACGACCGCAGGACATCCCCTTCTCCGAGACCGATGCGATCTTCTCGGTGATCGGTGAGGAGCTCGGGCTGCTCGGCGCCACGGCCCTGCTCCTGGCCTTCGTGCTGCTCGTCGCGCGTGGCTTCAAGATCGCGCTGACCGCCCGCGACGAGTTCAGCACGCTGCTGGCGGTGGGCCTGACGGTGATCGTGGGCCTGCAGACCTTCGTGATCATCGGCGGGCTCACCCGCCTGGTGCCGCTGACGGGCATCACCCTGCCCTTCGTCTCGTACGGGGGCTCGTCGCTGCTGGCCAACTACGTGATCATCGCGCTGCTGCTGCGCATCAGCCACGAGTCCCGCGGCACCGCCAGCGGTCCCCGCTTCCGTGAGCACTCCCGGGAGGCGGTGGCATGAGCCGCCAGATCACCCGGGTGGCGACCGTGATGCTGGTGCTCTTCGGCGCCCTGTTCATCAACCTCAACGTCATCTCGCTGATCCAGTCCGACGACCTCGCCAACCACCCGGCCAACCGCCGCCTGATCATCCGCGAGTACCAGATCGACCGCGGGCCGCTGGTGGTCGATGGCGAGGCGATCGCCTTCAGCACCGAGACGGACGGGGACCTGCGGTACCTCCGCGAGTACGCCGAGCCCGAGCTCTACGCCCACCTCACGGGCTACTACTCGTTCATCCTGCAGCGCTCCGGGCTCGAGGCGGCCCTCAACGAGGAGCTCACCGGCCAGACCACGGAGATGCTCGCTCAGAACCTCGGCGAACTGCTCGGGGCCCGCGACCGCGCCGGCAACGCGGTGGAGCTGACCGTGCGGGCCCGGGTCCAGCAGACCGCCCGCGACGCGCTCGGCGGACAGGAGGGCGCGGTCGTGGCGATCGAGCCCGCCACCGGTGCCGTGCTGGCCAGCTACTCGAGCCCCAGCTTCGATCCCAACCCACTGTCCAGTCACGACCCGGCCGAGATCCGCCAGGCGTGGGAGCAGCTCCAGGAGGACCCCGCGCGCCCCACGGCAGACCGGGCCCTGCGCGAGACCTTCCCCCCGGGCTCGGCGTTCAAGCTCATCACCGGGGCGGCGGCGCTGGAACGCGGCATCCAGCCCGACACGACGTTCCCCGACGAGACGACCTACGACGTGCCCCAGACCACCGCGGACATCGGCAACTTCGGGGGTGGCACCTGCACGGGTGGCGGCCAGATCACCCTCGCCGACGCCATGCGGGTGTCCTGCAACACGACCTTCGCCCGTCTCGGGGTGGACATGGGCGACGACGAGCTGGTGGACATGGCCGAGGCCTTCGGGTTCAACCGGCAGCCCCCCTACGAGCTGGGCGTGGCCACCAGCGCCGTGCCGAAGTCCATGGACGTGCCCTCGACCGCCCAGAGCGCCATCGGCCAGCGCGACGTCCGCGCGACCCCGATGCAGATGGCCCTGCTCGCCGCGGCGCTGGTCAACGACGGCGAGCTGATCGCCCCGCGGCTGGTCGAGGCCGTGCGCGATCCCAGCGGCCGGCAGATCCGCGGCCCGGACATCGACACCTGGTCCGATGGCGGCTTCGGCAGCCAGGCCATCTCCCCGCGCACGGCCAGCCAGCTCCGGCAGATGATGGTGGCCGCCGTGAACGACGGCACGGGCACCCGTGCCCAGATCAGCGGGGTCGAGGTGGGTGGCAAGACCGGCACGGCACAGACCGGAGGCGACCCGGTGGCCTGGTTCGTGGGCTTCGCCGGCGACGAGGTCGCGGTGGCCGTCGTGGTGCCGGGCGCGGGCCCGAACGCCACCGGCGGGGCGGTCGCCGCCCCGATCGCGCGCCAAGTGATGGAGGCGGCGGTGGCCGCGGACTGAATCAGCGGGATCGGGTCGCGCCGGATCCCCGGAACCCCTGACCGGCACGGGGGCGGGCCCGCACCCGGGGGCACAGTGGCCGCGTTGGTAGGCTCCGCGGTCGGCAGACAGGAGGAAGCGGTGACCGAAGGGCGCGTGCTCGCCGGCCGCTACGAGCTGTCACGCGCACTCGGGCGGGGCGGCATGGCCGAGGTCTGGGCCGCCCACGACCGCACCCTCGGTCGCGAGGTCGCGGTCAAGATCCTGCTGGAGCGCTTCCGCGACGACGCCGGGTTCGTCCAGCGCTTCCAGGACGAGGCCCGCCAC
>SLAO01000074.1 GCA_007126835.1 Nitriliruptorales bacterium
CGCGCACGCGCTCAGTCCCTCGATGGTTCGTGTGTTCATGGTGGTCATCCCGGGCTCCTCGTTGGTCGGGCTCGCACGGCCGGTGTGCCCCCGGTCCTCGATGGGTCACGGTCGGACGAGCGGCGCCTCCTCGGCCATCTGGGCCTGCAGCTGCTGGTCCCAGATCCCGGCGCAGAACAGGACCTGCTCGACGATGCGTTCGTCGTCGTCGAGGCGCCAGACGTGCAGTTCACGGGAACGCTGGCCGCCCTGGCCCTCCTCCTGGCGCCACTCGAACTGCACGAGCAGATCGCCGGAGGCGGTGGCCTCGACATCGAAGAACGCGAACCGTCCCGGACCGGGCAGCCCGGTCCCGGTCGCCTCGGCCACCGCATGACGGCCCTGCACCTGGAAGCGCCAGTTGGGCACGTGCGCATCGAGCAGCACCTCGAGGTGGTAGAGCTTGGCGAGCGCGTCGACGTCGCGGTTCTCGACCGCGGTCCGGTAGCGCTCGGCGATGACGTTCGTGTCGGTGATCGTCTTCGTCTCTGACATGGTGGTTCCTCTCGTTCGTGGGGTTGCATGGGCACCGTGGCGAGCGCGGGTTGCGGTCGGCCAGCGGCCCGGTTGCGGCATCTCTGCGTGCACCCGCTCCCGCCGACACGGGCGTCGGATGTCACGGCCGGTGGACGACGGCCTGGGGGTCGAAGCACTGCACGCCGAAGGGCTCGCCCAGGTCGAGGGCGTTGGCATTCTCGAAGCAGCCGCCCAGCAGCGTGTGGGTCTGCTGCCACAGAACGTCCGGGTCGTCCGACGCAAGCCCGTGGTACTTGATGATCATGTGGACCTCCGCGCGCGACGGGTCGAGCGCGCCGTCGCCGAGGACGTCCTGGGTCTCGGGCTCACCGCGGTCGTCACCGTCGGCGTAGTGGGCACGGAAGTTGGCGATGCCGTTGTTGCCGACCACACCGCCGTCGGCGAAGAAGATCGACACGCCCGCATCGGGGTTGAGCAGGTCGCCCTCGTCGCAGACGCCGTCGCAGTTGTCGGGGTCGTTGAAGATGACCCACCACACGGTGTAGGTGCCCGCGGGCAGGCCGCTGGTGTGGATGTTGGAGCGGATCCAGTCGTCGCCGCGCTTGAGCGTCGCGAACCCGCGGTTGGTCGGCGGGAACTCGGTGCCCGGTTCGAGCACCCCACCCCCGACGTCACCCGCGGCCTGGAAGGCCACGACCGAGTCGCGGCTGACCTCGGTGGCAGGTGAGCTGGCGGCGGCGACGGTGCCGGCCGCGACGAGTGTCACAAGTGCGACGGCGACCACGGCCGTGAAGACGGCGGCCCGGTGCCGCGTGGTGGTTGTCTGGTGCTCCGACATGACGGTGTCCCCTCCTGGGCGCATAGGTGATGGGCTCGGATCCCTGGCCGCACCGCGAGCTGCGAGGCGATCCGTGGCCACCCTGGCCGTGCCCGGTTGCCACCAGCCAGCGCGCCGGTAGCGGGAACCTTGCGGCGCGTGCGGCGGCTCAGTGGCCCTCGAGGAGGTCGGCGATGCTCGCGAGCGCGAGGTCGACGGCGTCCGGCCCGTCGAGCGCCCTGCCCTCGTCGACGAGGGCTTCGAAGCGGGGGGTGCCCAGGTGGGCAGCCAGCGTGTCGCCGGTCTCGGCCAGGCGCGCCGCGTCGGCGCCGTACGTGCCGGTGTCGGCGGTCTGCTGGGCGCCGTACAGTCGGGCGGCTGGCTCGTCGGCGTCGAGGCGGACGAGCAGCGGCACGAGGTTGCGCAGCGTCGTCCACTGGTGCGTCCAGTCGCCCGCCCGTCGCCAGTGGCCGATGACGTCGGGGAACGCGCTCACCGCGTCGTGGGGCGGGTGGTGTCGGGCCCGCAGCGAGGCGATCCCGACCCGTGCGACCCCCTCGAGGAAGCGGTCACCGACCGGCGCGGCGAGGGTGAGGGCCTCCTCGAGCAGTGTCAGCGCCCGGTCAGGATCGTCGTCGCCGTGGGCCTCGGCGAGCACGTAGCGCGCCCAGGCACGCTGACTGGGGTTGCCGAGGTCGTCAGCGGCCACGAGCCCGGCCTGCGCCGCTTCCAGGCCGGCCTCTCGATCGCCGCCGTAGACCAGCGACATCACGCCGTGCACCTGCGCCCAGATGCGCTCGTAGACGTTGCCCTCGCGGCGGGCCACGGCCAGGGCCTCGCGCGTGTGCACGTGGTGCTCGGCGAGCCGTCCTTCGTAGATGGCGGCGGACCACAGCGCAACGAGCGCCGGGAACGGCTCGGGATCGCCAGATTCGGCCGCGGCGGCGAGGGCGCGTTCGGCGAGCTCGCGGGTGCGGTCGAGCTCGCCGCGGTTGCTGATCCCGAGCGCCGCCGCACCGCACACGGTCGGCTGGAGCCGGTGCCCGGCTGCGGCCGCCAGCCCGGCGGCCTCCTCGGCCCAGTCGAACACCTCGTCACGCAGCCGCCAGATCGCGAACACGTACAGGGCTGCGGCCAGCCGCAGCGCCGTGTCGGCGTCGTCCTGTCCGACCGCCCAGCGGTGTGCTGCCCGGAGGTTGGCGAGCTCGGCCTCGAGCAGCGCGACCGCGGCGGCCTCACCCGGTCCGCGCACGTCGGTGTCGGCGCGCTCGGCCAGGTCGACGAACCAGGCGGCGTGCCGGGCCCGCACCGCCAGGGCGTCCCCGCCTTCGTCCAACCGCTCGGCGGCGTAGTGGCGCAACGTCTCCAGCAGCCGGTAGCGCGTCGGCGTCGCGCGGCGGTCGACCTCGACCATCGAGCGGCTCACGAGCCCGGCCAGCAGCCCCGCCACGCGCTCCGAGGGAAGCTGCTCGTCGGCGCACACGCCCTCGGCCGCGGCCAGCGTGAACCCGCCGGCGAACACCGCGAGCCGGTCGAACAGCCGCTGCTCGTCGGCATCGAGCAGCCCGTAGGACCACTCGACGACCGCAGCCAGGTTGCGGTGGCGCGGGTCGGTGCGCGATCCGTGGGTCAGCAGGCCGAACCGCTGTCCGAGGCGGCGGGCGATCTCGGACGGCTCGAGGGCCGGCACGAGCGCCGCCGCGAGCTCGATCGCCAACGGCAGCCCGTCGAGCTGCCGGCAGATCTCGACGACCGCCTCCGCGGTCGTCTCGTCGACACTGAAGCCGGCCCGGTAGGCGCTCGCCCGATCGGCGAACAACCGCACCGCCGGCGCCTCGCCACCTGCGTGGTCGGCGGGCAACGCCAGCGGCGGCACCTGCCACACCTGCTCGCCCTCGACCGCGAGCGGCTCCCGGCTGGTCGCGAGGACCGTCACGCTCGGGCAGGTGCGCAGCACCTTCTCGACGAGCCTCGCGGCAGCCTCCACGAGGTGCTCGCAGTTGTCGAGCACGAGCAGCAACTGCTTGCCGGCCAACGCGCCCGCGATGGCCTCGGTGACGCTACGGCCGGCCTGCGGCTGCACGCCGAGCACGTCGGCGATCGTGTGAGTCACCGCGCCGGCGTCCGCCGGCGCGAGCTCGCACCACCAGGCCCCGTCCGGATGACGGTCGGTGGCCGCGGCCGCCGCGTGCAGCGCGAGGCGGGTCTTGCCGACCCCGCCGGGTCCCGTGAGCGTGACCAACCGACCACGCTCCAGCAGCCCGGACACGACTTCGGTGTCGTCGCCGCGGCCGACGAAGCTCGTCACCGGCTCCGGCAGGTTGCCCGGCCGCTGTGGCTCGGCGCCACGCACCCCGGTGTCGATGAGGCGCGGTCCGGTAGGGCGGGGACCGGCATCCCTGGTGGGCGGCATGACCTCCGGCGCCTGCCGGAGAATGTCGACCTCGAGCTGCGCCAGCGCCGGTGAGGGCTCGAGGCCGAGCTCCTCGGCGAGCCGTCCGCGCAGCCGCGCGAACACCGCCAGCGCCTCGCTCTGCCGGCCGGCTTGAGCCAATGCAGCCATCAGTTGGGCGTGCGGCCGTTCGCGCAGGGGGTTGGCGGCCGTGAACGCGTCGAGGTCACCGACGACGGCGCCATCGCCGCAGGCCATCCGGGCGGCGAACGCGTCCTCGGTCGCGGTCAGCCGCAGCTCGTCCAGCCGCACCGCCTCCGGCCGGGCGAACTCCTCATGGGCGAACTCGTCATACGCCGGTCCGCGCCACAGCGCCAGGGCCCCTGCGAAGCCTGCGGCGGCCCCGGCAGGATCGTCGCCCAGGCGTGCGTGAGCGCCGGCGACCAGCTGCTCGAACCGCCGCGCGTCCAGCTCGTGACCGTCGGCGACCAGCCGGTAGCCATGGGGGCCGGAGTCCAGCGGAGCCCCCTCGCCGAGCGCGGCGCGAAGCCGCGACGCGTAGACGTGCACGCCCTTGGGGGCGCTCGGCGGCGGCTCACCCGCCCACAGCACCTCGATCACCCGCTCGACACCGACCGGCGTGCCGGCGTGCACGAGCAGCAGCGCGAGCAGCCGGCGCTGCATGCGGCTGCCGATGGGGACGCGCACGCCGTCGCGGCCCACCTCCAGCGGCCCCAGGACGGAGAAGTCCATGCATGCCTCCGCGCGCCGTTTCGCACATTACGCACCCGTTCCCGCCGGGACAAGGCACCGCACGCCGGGGCAGCACCTCGCTGCCACACTCACGGCATGCCGAGCGCCAGCGCGCTGCCGAGCTGCTCGCGCACGGCCCGGCCCGCTGCCGCGAGCACCGCATCGATGGGCTGGCCCGTGCGGATCGTCGTGGCCTGTGGCCACGGGTCGTCATCGCCGGTCATGGCGTCCAGCACCTCCTCGGTGGCGTCGGAGGGCTCGTGCTCGCGGGGCCGGGACGCCAGGCGTGCTCGAGCGACCTCGAGGGGTACCGAGCAGCGCAGCTGGACGAGGCTGCTGCTGGTCTCCTCGGCAACTGTGGCCGCCGCCTCGCGTTCGCGCGCCGAGGTCCAGGACGCGTCGAGCACGACCGACACGCCCTGCTCGAGCAGCTGTCGGGCCCGGTCGCGGAGCTCGTCGTAGACGCGGGCCACGTGCGCAGGCTCGTAGAGCCCCTGGCGGTAGGACGCCGAGGCATCCGCCGTCACGTCGAGCCCCGTCAGCTCCTTGCGGAGCTCGTCGGAGCGCAGCAGCTCGGCGTCCGCCTGCTCGGCCAGCGCCCGGGCGACGGTCGACTTCCCCGTCCCCGGCAGCCCGCCCACCAGCACCAGCAGGACCCGGCCCTGCTCGAGGTGCTGCAGCGCGAGCCGGTGCAGCCGGCGGGCGTCCTCGCCGGCCGCTTCCTCGCCCTGGGCATGCCGCAGGCAGGAGACCTTGGCGCGCACGTGGGCGCGGTAGGCGAGATAGTGGTGGGTCAGCCCGCGAGGCTGTGGCTCTGCCGAGTGCTCCTCGTACCATCCCAGGAACCACCGGCCGAGCTCGGGATGGCCGAGACGCTCGAGATCCATGGCCAGGAAGCAGGCGTCCAGCAGCGTGTCCCCGAACCGGTAGTGGTCGGCGAACTCGAGGCAGTCCAGGATGCGTGGGCCGTCGGGGAGGCAGAAGATGTCCTGCGCGAGCAGGTCGCCGTGCCCGTCACGAACCATCCCGTCGCGGATGCGCGCCTCGAACAGGGGCTGGCGTCCGGCCAGGAACTGGTGAGCGAGGTCGGCGACGCGCTCGATCTCGTCGCCGTCGAGGATCGTGCCCGCGAACTGCGAGAGCGTGGTTCGGCTGTCCTCCCAGTTGCGGCCGACCGCCGCGGTCGTGGCAACCTCCGCGATCCGGGGGTCGGTCCGCGAGGTGGGGGCCTCAGCGTGGAGGTCGGCCAGCTGGCGCGCCACGTCGCGCAGGCAGCCCGTGATGTCCTCGCCGCCGGCCAGCCGGGTCGACAGTCGCGCCGCCTCGGGCATGCGCCGCATCACCACCAGGTGGTCGCACAGCTCGCCGTCGGGTCCCGTGACGTCGGCGACGCCGAGGTACACGTCGGGCGCGAGACGCCGGTTGAGCTCCACCTCGCGGTGACAGATCCGCTCACGCGCCTCGCGGGTACTGAAGTCGAGGAAGCCGAGGTCGACCGGCTTCTTGACTTTGTAGACGCGGTCACCGATGAAGACCACGATCGAGGAGTGGGTCTCCTGCACGGCTGCCGGTGGCGCACCGCCGACGTCGACTGCGGGCGGGGTGTCCTTCACGCTGACCTCCCGTTGCTCCGCTCCCGGACCGCTGGCATTCCATGGTCCCTCAGCAGGGGAGTGGTGTCAGGGCCGTTGGTCCCTCCTTGGCCCGGTCGACGTGCGGTCGGCCGCGTCCCGACGGTACGACGCTCACCCCCAGTAGGCTCTGGATTCGTGCCCGAGCCTGCCGACATCGCCCATGACCTCGCCGACCGCGAGGTGCCGCCGGCGCGGGTGGGGGGATGAGCCGCGTGCCCGCAGCGAAGAAGCGGCCCGGGCTGCTGCCCGCATGGCTGTCGGGCTACCAACGGGCGTGGCTGCGCCACGACGCCCTCGCCGGTGGGACCCTGGCGGTCGTGCTCATCCCGCAGGCGATGGCCTACGCGGTGCTGGCCGGCGTGCCGGCGATCACGGGCCTGTACGCCGCCGTCGCCGCGCTGCTGGCCTATGCCCTGCTGGGCGGCAGCTCGCAGCTGTCCTTCGGTCCGTTCGCGCTGGTCTCGCTGCTGACCGCCGCCGCGATCGAGCCGCTGGCGGGCGGGGACCCCGCCCGCGCCGTGGCGCTGGCGGGGGCACTGGCACTGATGGTCGCCGCGCTGCACCTGGCAATGGGCGTGCTGCGGGCCGGCGCGGTCATCAACCTGATCTCGCACCCCGTCGTGGTGGGGTTCACCTCCGCCGCAGGGCTGATCATCGCGCTGACCCAGGTCGGTGATCTGCTGGGGGTGGACGTCGAGCGCACCGACCGGTTCGTCGAGGGGGTGATGGCCGCGGCGCCGGCAGTGGTCGACGCCCACGGCCCGACCATGGCCGTCGCGGTGCTGACGCTGGCCGCGCTGGTGGTCGGCCGACGCTATCTGCCGCGTGTACCGATGCCGCTGCTGGTCACGGTCGGCGCGATCGTGGCGGCCGTGGTGCTCGACCTCGAGGCCGCCGGGGTGGCGGTGGTGGGCGAGGTGCCCGCCGGGCTGCCCCGCCCGGGCCTGCCGGACATCGCCCTGTCCGACGCCCGTGCCATGCTGGGGCCGGCTGCGGTGCTCGCGCTGGTCGCCTACGCCGGCAACGTCAGCATCGCCAGGACCGTGGCCGCCCGCACCCGCGAGCGTGTCGACACCAACCGTGAGCTGCTGGCCTCCAGCGCGGCCAACGCCGCCTCGGGCGTCGCCGGCGGCTTCCCTGTCGCCGGCAGCCTCAGCCGAACCGCCGTGGTGAATGACGCCGGCGGGCGGACCCAGCTGGCCGGGGTGGTGGCCGCGGTCGTGCTGCTGGTGACCATCGTGCTGCTGACCGACGTCGTCGAGCCCCTGCCGCGAGCGGTGCTCGCCGCCATCGTGATCATGGCCGTGGTCGGCCTCGTCGACGTGCGGGCGGTGGCCGGCACGTTCCGGGTGGACCGCCTGGACGGCGTCGTGCTGCTCGCCACGTTCATGGCCACGCTCACCCTCGGCGTGGAGCTGGGGCTGCTGGTCGGCGTGACCGTCAACCTCGGTGGCCATCTAGCACGTGGTATGCGCCCGTCGATCATCGAGTTGGGGCGCGTGCAGGGCACCACGTCCTACCGCAATGTGGAGCGCTACCCGACAGTCACCGACGAGCGTGGCGCGATCCTGCGCCTCGACGGACCGCTGAACTTCCTGAGCGTCGAGGAGGTCACCGCCCGACTGCGGTCGCTGGTCGCCACGCGCCCGGAGCTCGACTGGCTGCTGCTCGACGCCAGCGGCCTGACCGGCATGGACTCGACCGGGGTCCACGCCCTGCGGTCGTTGCAGGAGGACCTGGCCGAGGCCGGTGTGGCGCTGCACCTGGCCACGGTCCGCGGCCGTCAGCGGGACGTGATCTCACGAGCAGGGCTCTGGACCGAGCTGATCGACGGCACCTGCCACGCCGACATCGCCGACGCGCTCGCCGCGATCGGGCTGCCCGACGATGCGCCCCTGCGCTCGGTCGCGCCCTACGAGGTTGCGCCCGACGAGCTGCTGTAGCGCCGGTCCCACCCGGCCACCCCTTTCCCTGACCGGTCGCCCGGAACGGCGTAGCATCGGTGACGAGACCTGGCGGTAGGCCACCGCAGCGACTGGGCGAGGCGTCCTCCTCCTGGTCGAGGAGCTCGCCATGCGCAAAACCACCTCCGAGCGTCGTAGCCCGTGGGCCCGGCTGCGGCTGGGAGCGGCTCTGTGGATCGGCATTGCGGTGGCTGTCCTGCTGGCGGTGGCCGTCGTGCTGTGGTGGTTCCAGCCACAGGCGCTGCTGTTCGACCGTGTAGTCGACGAGGAGTTCCCTGCGGCCCTCGACGCGCCCGCGCCCAAGCCGGCCGCCGACGACACGGAGCCTGCGGACGCATCGGAGGGCGAGGCGGGCGCGGAGGACCCAGCGGACGTGGTGGAGGAGGGCGAGGAGGAAGGCTCCGCTGAGCCGTTGGAGCTCGTGTCCGGCACCTTCGAGTCTCGCAACCGCTACACCGTGACGGGCGGCGCTGCGGTCTTCGAGCTCGCGGACGGCAGCCGGACCCTGCGTCTCGAGCCCTTCGAGTCGACCAACGGGCCCGACCTGTACGTCTACCTCACGGCAGCGGATCATGCGGACAGCGACGACCAGCTGGATGCGGACTTCGTCGACCTCGGCGACCTGCGTGGGAACGTCGGGAACCAGAACTACGACATCCCCAGCGAGGTGGACCTGGCGGTCTACGACACCGTCGTGATCTGGTGCCGCCGGTTCACGACCAGCTTCGGTGCCGCCGACCTCCAGTGACGCTTGCCGGAGCGCGGGGGACGCAGAACCTGGAACCTGACGGACCGGAGAGCTGTGTGCCGCACCATGGGGCTCACCTGCCGCGTCGCCGGCCCGCACTCGTGCCGGTCCCGTCCACCACCGGACGTGTTCAGGCGCCCTCGCCCGGCCGATCACCACTGGAGTCGATGTGGACCTCGTGGTCCGCGACTATTTCCTGGGCGAGGTCACGCAGTCTGCGCTTCTGGTCCTGTGAGCGCTGACGCAGCATCTGGAAGGCGGTGTCGGCGTTCACGTCCTCGCGGGCCATGATCACACCCTTGGCCTGCCCGATGATGTCGCGGGACCTGATCGCCGCATGCAGCTGCTCGCTGAGCGTGTGCTGGGCCCGGAGATGGTTCGCACTCAGAACGTAGCCGGCACCCATCGACGTGATGATCTCGGCGGTGTCGACATCCTCGGGCGACCAGTGGGACGGGGCCTCTCGGTAGAAGTTGATGACCCCGATGGTCTGTCCGAAGGCGTTCATCGGCACACCCAGCACCGAGCACAGTCCCAGCGAGGCCACCCGCTGGGCGTAGTCCGGCCAGCGTCGGTCCGTGCTCAGGTCGTCGACCGTGACGATCCGGTTGGTGGCGTACGCCTCGAAGCAGGCCCCCGACTTGAGCTTGGCCTGGTGCTGCTCGGCTTCGACCACCCGTTGCTCCGACGCGGCGACGAACTCCAGGTCGCCCTGCTCGCCGGCAAGCATGACACCTGCACCAGCAGCGTCGATCACCTGGGTGGCATGTCCCATGAGCCGATGGAGCAGTTCATCCAGATCGAACGGATTGACGATGCTCCCGGTGAACTCCCGGATCACGCCGACGAGATCATCTCGGATCACGACTGCTCCGATGCTGAGGCTTCGCTGCGTGCAACGAAGGGTCGGTCCGGCCCTGCGAGCGATCCCAGGCGACCCGAGGCTCCACGAGTCGCGCCAACTTCGGTCCCAGCGACCGTAGGGCACCCGGGCTGTTGGCGCGACCCGCACCTGACCACGATGTAGCCGGCGCCGGGCGCCACCCCGCGCATAGCGACCCGCTCATCGTCGGCTACCCGCACCCGCTCTACAGTCCCCGCTTCGAGGTGCGACACGAGGTCGCACGAGTTGAGTGAGTACATCGATTGGAGGTCGGCGATGTCGAAGATGTAGTCCAGGTCTGTGCTCGATGGCCTGTCCCCAGCCTGACGTGCGTCGCTGGCAACGGCGGGGTGCGAAGCTCAGGTGATCAAGCCCAAGGGCTGCTGTTCCATCCAGTGGCCACAGGCGAAGGGGAAGACCGGACGGGTGAACAACCGTGAACCCTCGATGATGCCTCGTCAGGGGAAGCCCCGCCCGATGGGATGCTGCAGGTGGGGTCCAGGGACTGGCCGCTGCGAAGCGGCAGGTGCCGGCCGGAGACTCATTTCCGGCCGGGTGAGCACCACCGTCCTCGGGGTAGAGAGGGCACCCAACCCCGGTCGCAGCTCGCTCGTGTGGAACGTGGAAACCCTGTTGAGGTCCGGCGCGTGAAGTTGCGTGTCGGTAACCCGACCGCAAAGAGAGGCCAACTCCTCAGCGGGACAGGATGCTCCAGAAGCCAAGGCCGGCAG
>SLAO01000150.1 GCA_007126835.1 Nitriliruptorales bacterium
ATAGCCGACGAACGCTTCGACATCGCGACGCTGGACGCGACAGGGTTCGATCCCCGTAGCCTCGGTCCACGCGAACCAGTCGCGAAGATTGGCGGTGTAGTTGCTGCGCGTCTTGGCCAAGCGGAACCCGGCCACGAAGGTCGCGGGCAACTCCGCCGACGAATCCGAGACCTTCGGTGACGGCGACGTGGTGGTTGCGGTGGCAGGCATGACGATCGAATCCTCGGGGGCGGGCACGCGCGTCCCGCCGCCGAGAACGATCAGACCCCGACGGGCGCCTCAGACCAACCCGGCTCGGATTGAACTCGAGGGGCCTCCGGCAGGCTGTAGGTCCGCAGTCACGGCTCGGTTGTGCCGATACTGGACATCGGTCATCAGATCGGGGCACCGGTGCCTTTGGTGGTCGGCGTCGGCCGACCGGCTGCGTCTTGTTTCGCAAGCTGCGCGCATCGAAGCGGACGGCCATGGCGCCACTGTTGGCTTCCACTTCTGCGCCCGCTGGCAGTACGCGACCGACGCCGGGGGATGGGACGACTGTCAGTCGGAGGGGTCGTCGAGGTCGCGGCGCGCTTGGAGATAGGCGTCGCGGTCGATCTCGCCTCGGGCGTAGCGGGCGTCGAGGATCTCGCGTGGGGTTTCGTCGCGGCGCGGCGGTGGGGACGGCCGGCTTCTCGTGGCGCGAAGCACGCCGACAACCAGCACGAAGACGACGGCGAGCACGAACAGGCCGATCCCCAGCGCCCACAGGCCGGCGGGAGCCCACCACCAGCCGTCCATCATCGGGCCTTCTCTCATCCGCTCCCACATCCCGGGGTGCGGCCCGCGGGGCCGCGGCTCGGCATCCGGCGGCCCGGCATCGGGTTGTGCGCCGTCCGCAGGTGCCTCGTCGAGCTCGGCGAGGTAGGCGATGACGTCGTCGACGTCGGCATCCTCCAGGCGGTCACCGAACGCTGGCATGGGCGGGTTGGTCTGCCGGCCGTCGCGGACAGTGGACTCGACGCCGTCAACGCCGAGCCGGTCGACGACCCCCTGCAACGAGGGCACATCGCCCAGGCCACTCGCGTCGGGTCCGTGGCACGTCGCGCAGTTGGCCGTGTACACCTCCTCGCCTGCGACCGGGTCTCCCACGGCGTCTGCGCCGGTCTGCGCGTCCGCGGCGCCGCCTGGCGCGAGCCACGCGGTGGCGAGCAGCGCCACGAGGAGCACGACCCACTCGGCGACCGCCCATCGGCGACGGGGAGGAGTCCGGGCTCGGGTGTGAGCCGGCATCGCACGGGCTCCGTGCTCGACGGCGACTCAGGCGGCCGGCACGTCGTAGCCCTGCTCGACGATCGCGCCGACCAGCGCGTCGCGGGTGACGATTCCGTCGTCGTAGGAGACGGTGACGGTGCGCGCGTCGATGTCGACCTCGGCGCGTTCGACGCCGTCGAGGGGCCCCAGCGCCCCTTCGATGGCGCTCTTGCAGTGATCGCAGTGGATCTCGGGCACGGTGATGGTCTCGGTGGTCACGGGGCGGGCTCCTCTGACTCGGCGGGCAGGGGTCGCAGCAGCCGCTTGTCGAACCGCAGGGTCTCCATGAGCTCGTCGACGACCTCCTCGTCGCGGCCCTCACGCATCGCCTCGGCCACGCAGGTCTCGAGGTGGCCACGCAGCACCAGACGGGCCGAGCCCTCCAGCAGCCCCTGCACGCCGGTGAGCTGCTTGAGCACGTCGGGGCAGTAGCTGTGCTCGTCGACCATGCGGATCACAGCATCGAGCTGCCCTCGCGCCGTCCGCAAGCGGTTGCTGACGTCCTTGGCGTAGCGTTCGCTCATAGCGTTCAGCGTACCGCTTTCCCTACCCCCGCTGGGGTGGGTCTGGCTCCGCCCGGGGACCGCTGACGCCGCCGGTGACCTTCCAGTCCGGGGGTTGGGGTGGCACGCGACGTTCAGCCCCTCGCCGCGGGGCCGAAGGTCCCTTACCCCACCCCAGGTGGGGTGGGATAGTGGTCCACATGAACGCCACAGGGCACAGCAAGCCAGTCGCTCGGAGCGAAGCGCCCGAGGGTGGCCTCGCGCGTGGTGTGCGTGTCCTGCTGCTCGCGACGGTGTGCTGTGCGGTGGTGTTCGCGGTGCTGCTGGGTCTCGCAGTGGTGCGCGGCGGGGTGTGGGCGCCGTTGGCGGTGGTCGGTGGAGCCGCCGGCGCTGGCGGGGCGATCGCCGTGGCGGTAGACGTTCGAGGCTCGCGTCGGCGTGTCCGGTGACGGAGGGACATGACATGGATCGGTTGATGAGGGCGCTGGTGGCGGTGATCGCCGTGGGCGGCGCGCTGACGATGATCAGCATCGGCCTGGCGATCCAGGACGATCGGCCACCTGCTGCCGCGACGCCGTCGCTGGCGGCGGGGTCGGACCTTCCCGCCGACCACGGGCGGATGCTGGGCGTCATGCGCGCGCAGCCGCACGAGCACCACCTCGAGTGGATGCGCGAGGACCCCGACTGGCGAGAGCTGCGCGGGCCCGGCCATCAGCGCCATCTGGAGGACTACCAGCAAGACCTCGACCGCATGCTCGGCCGCAGCGGGCCCCGCTGACTGCCACGACCGCCGCCGATCCGGGAGGAACGCTGCTGATGATCTTCCGCCATCTGCTCATCCACGTGGGCATCGCCGCTGCCGCGGTGCTCGTCCTGCCCCTGTTCGGG
>SLAO01000054.1 GCA_007126835.1 Nitriliruptorales bacterium
CGGGCGTCAACGGGACGCTCAACGCTTCCGGGTTGTTCACGCGTCACGACTACCCGCTGGTGGCGGCTCGCCGCCTTGCTCGTCGGCTACGTCGGCTGGCGCGACACCCTGCAGCGCGGAGACGGCAGGGTGCCTGGCTGGGCGCCCTGCCGTTGTCATCGACAGGCACGAAAGGTCCGACGATGCGCGCCGACATCGACGCGCGCACCGTGGGGCGCCGCCACCGCGGTGACCGTCCCCGCTTGGCGGGCATCGAGCTGATGCGGTCACCGCTGTCTGCCCCGACGATGCTGCAAGGGGTGCTCGCCGGCCTGGCGCTGGCCTGGGCTGCGACCTTGGGCGGCTGGCAATTGACCGCCGCATCGCCGCTTGCTGTCGACGTCGCCGGGCTGCAGGCAGCCGAGGTCGGCCACACCCCGTGGACCCTCGGGCTCGCCCGCGTCCTGAGCTACCTCGGCCACGCCCTGGTGGTCACGCCCGTCACGGCAGCATTGGCGCTGGCCGCCCGCTGGCGCTGGGGTGACTGGAGCGTCGGGCTGCTGCTGGCCACCGTGCTGGCGGGCTCCACCGCGGTCACCGGCGTCGCCAAGGTCATGACCGCCCGCCCCAGGCCCGACGCGGCGGTGATAGACACCCTCAGCTCGGCGTTTCCCTCCGGCCACGCCGTCCGCGCCGTCGCGGTGTACGGCCTCGTCGCGTGGCTGGTGCATCGGCTGACCGTCCGCCGGGGCCTGCGGCGGCTCATCGTCGCCACGGCGGTCGCGCTGGTGTTGCTAGGCGGACTCGCGCGCGTGGCTCTGGGGGTGCACTGGCCGACCGACGTGCTGGCCGGCTTCGCCGTGGGCGCGACCTGGCTGAGTTGCTGCCTGCTCCTGCTGCGTCCGAGGTTGCGTGTTGCCGGCCCGGTCTATCCGTCGTCGCCGGACGTCACCGTCACGCCCGATGCCACCCCAGTTGCATCCGGAGGGCAGGCACCCGCAGGGGGTCACGACGACCGGCGTGAGCGCGCGGTCGTCGCTGGCTGAGGCCAAACGTGGGGACGTGCAGGTGTCACCCGCCGAAGTGTGGGTATATATCGATACGCCACGTAGCGTATAGATACTGTGGCCGGGTGCGGAGGGCTGTTGATCCGCCGGCCGGTGGGAGGAGGGATCGTCATGGGCGCGCCGCGGTGGGGCAAGGCGTTGCTGATCTTCGCCGGGTTGGCATCCGCGGGGGTGCTGGTCGCTCCGCGGGCGGGTGAGCTGCCCGCGGGTGTGGCCGCGCTGGCGGCTGCGCATCCTGGGTGGGTGCTGGCCGCAGCCGGCGCCGCTGCGGTCGCCTACGCCGCGCCGGCGGTTGCGCTGCAGGCGGTGGTCGCTGCGCAGCTGCCGATGTGGCGCACGGTGCAAGTTCAGGTGGCGGGGGCGTCGGCGGCGATCGTGGCTCCTGCGGGGCTTGGTGGCATGGCGCTGAATGTGCGCTACCTGCAGCGTTTGGGTCTGTCGCGGGCCGAGGCGCTGGCTGCGGTTGGCCTGCACCGGATCGCCGCGGCGGTCGTGCACGTCACGACTTTGGTGTTGCTGGCACCCTATCTGGTCGGCCAGCTGGGGCTGCTGGATGCGGGCAGCCTGCCCGTCGCCGGCGCCGGCGTGGGTGTCCTGGTCGTGTGCGCAGCGGCCGCGGCCATGCTGGCGTCGCGACGGTTCGTGCCGTCAGTCGATCGCCTGGTCGCCCGGGTTCCCGCGGCCGCGGCGACCCTGGCCAGTGGGGTCGGCTTGGTGGCCCGCTGCTGGCGACGCAGCCTCGGGCTTGTCGGGGGCTCGGTGCTGCTCAGTGCCGCTCGCGCGTTGACGCTGGCGGCCTGCCTGCAGGCGCTGGGCGCCAGCGCGCCGCTGCTGACTGTCATCGCGGTGTACCTGGGCGCCGAGGCCCTCGGCGCCCTCGGGGGCACCCCGGGCGGTCTCGGGCTTCTCGACAGCGCGCTGGTGGCCGGACTCGCCACGGCCGAGGTGGCCGCGGCCAGCGCGATCGCGGCCGTGCTGATCTTCCGCCTGCTGACGTTCTGGCTTCCGACCGCCCCAGGAGCGCTCGCGCTGCGGCAACTGCGGCGCGCGGCGGTGATCTAGATGGACTCCTGCCAGCACAGCCGCCTGCAGCGCAACGTCTGGCGCGTGTGGCTTGCCGTGGGCGTGTGCCTGCTCGCCGGCGCCGCGCTGCACTTGCTCGCCCGCCCCCTGGCGGTGCTGTCCATCCCACTGCTTGTCGCGCTGCTGCTGGTCTACCTCCTCAACCCCATCGTCTCCGCCCTGGCCCGCATCGGGGTGCCCAGACTCGTCGGCGCGCTGACCGCGCTCACCGTCGTGTTCGCCGCGCTCGCCGGCGCCGCAGCCGCCGTGCTGGGACCGCTGACCAGTCAGGTCTCCGCCGCAGCCGACATCGCACCGGTCATCGTCGACGACCTGGCCCGCCAGGTCGACGCCTGGCTGGCGAGCACCGGCGTGGACGCCGACCTCGCCGGGCAAGTCCGCATCGAAGCGGTCACCGCCCACGCCCGACAGCTGCTGGCCGACGCCGACACCCGCACCCTGGGACTGACCCTGCTCGCCGGCCTGGCCGGCCTGGCCACCGATGCGGCCACCTTCGCCCTCGCCCTGACCGTCGGCGTCGTCGCGGCGGTCTACACCCTATGGGACCTGCCGCGCATGCGCCGCTGGGCGCTGCGCGCCATCCCACCCCAGCATCGCTGCGAAGCCCGCGCGGTCGCCCGCCGACTCAGCCGCGTCGTCGGCGGGTTCATCCAAGGCCAGCTCGTCGTCGCCACCTTCGTCGGCACGGCCACTTCCATCGGCCTGGCGGTCATCGACCTGCCGTTTTGGCTCGTGCTCGGCGTCATCGCCGCGATCACCAACCTCATCCCCTTCCTCGGTCCGGTTATCGCCGGGGCCCTGGCCATCGCGGTGGCGCTGGTCACCGACGGGCCCGGCCTGGCCGCGCTCACACTCGCCGTGATGATCATCGTGCAACAAGCCGAAAGCCAGATCGTCTCCCCACTCGTCGTTGGCCGCACCGTCGCCCTGCACCCCCTGGCCGTGCTGCTCGCTCTCCTCGTAGCCGGAACACTCCACGGCATCCTCGGCCTGCTCGTCGTCGTGCCCGCCACCGCCGCCGCCAACGTGCTTCTCAGCCATCTGTGGCACACCCGAATCCCTTGGGCCGGGGCGGGCAAGCCCGTCGATCACCGCAGCGAGGCCATCCCGCTGGCCAGCACACCGTCTGGCGGCCCATCTGCGGGCGGCCCAGCGAGGTGATGGCGCCTGCAGGGCCCTCGTCAGCGCTGAGGGAATCGCCAGGACGCGGTCCCGTGGGCCGGATAGGGGCGAGCCGGTAGCGGCGGGGGCTGCTCCCGGTTGTCGCGCGAGTGGTTCAGTCGCTGGAGGGCAGCGGGGCTTGCTGAGTGGGCGCCCCAGCGTGGCGCCATTCGGGAAAGCCATCTTCGAGGCGGCGGGCGTGGTGGCCGCGTTGGCGGAGGCGACGGACGGCGTCGTCGGCATAGACGCAGTATGGGCCGCGGCAGTAGGCGACGATGTCGCGGCCCTGCGCGAGCTGGTCGGGGATCTCGTCGAGGCGGTCGAGCCGGTCTGGGGGGACGTGCACGGCGCCGGGGAGGTGACCGGCGGCGTACTCAGGCCCCGGGCGCATGTCGATGATCAGCACCTCGTCGCCCTTGAGGCGGGCGAGCAGCTCATCGCGGCTGACGGTGTCGATCTCGCTGCGATCGCCGAGGTAGGCGTCGGCGAGCGCGTCGAAGTCGTCGACCTGGCTGGCAGCGACACGCCGCATGGCCCACCACAGCTCCAGGACGTCGTCGCTGGCGAGCCGGTAGTGGACGTAGGTGCCTTGACGGCGGCTGCTGACCAGTCCGGCGGTCGCCAGTGCGCGCAGGTGGTGCGAGGTGTTGGCGACGGACTGGCCGATCTCGCCGGCGACCTGCTCGACGGTGCGCTCGCCTTGGGCGAGGAGCTCGACGATCAGGGTTCGTCGCCCCGACGAGAGCGCGCGTGCGATCGACGCGAACGCGTCGAAGAGCTGGTCCTTTGCCTCTTGGCGGGCTGCGGTGTCGGTCACGCCTCCTCCATGACAGTCGCAACGTAGCACATTGCTCAAATCGTTGCTTGACAAGACGGGGAAGGACTCCCACACTGTTGAAGTAAGCGTTTGAAGAAGGAGGTGGTCGCGGTGGCGATCGTGCCACTCGCGAGCCACGGGCTGGGCAACCACGCGTATGTGGTCGATCTCGGAGACGGCGGTGCGCTCCTCGTCGACCCGCAGCGAGACCCGCGCGCCTACCTGCGCGAGCTCGACGTGCAGGGGCTCGCGCCCCGGTTCGTCGCCGAGACGCACCTGCACGCCGACTTCGTCTCTGGCGCTGGCGAGCTCGCGGCGTGGGGCGCGGAGCTGCTGGCCCCAGCCGAGGCAGAGCTCGCCGTGCCCCATCAGGGGGTGAGCGACGGTGACGAGCTCGCCCTGGGCGGGCTGCGGCTGCAGGTGATCGCCACGCCCGGTCACGCCCCCGAGCACGTGGCGTACCTGCTATCAGACGATGACCGGCCGCTTGCGCTGTTCTCGGGAGGTGCGCTGATCCCCGGCGGTGTCGCGCGACCGGACCTGGTCGCGCCGGAGCGCACCGAGCCGCTCGCGCGGGCGGCGTACCGGTCGCTTTACGAGCGGCTGCTGACGCTGCCCGACGAGTTGGTGGTGTATCCCACCCACGGGGGCGGGTCGTTCTGCTCGGTCTCCGACGGCGGCCCAACGAGCACGACCATCGGAGTCGAGCGTGCCGCCAATCCGCTGCTGGCGGGTGCGCCCGATGAAGACACGTTCGTTGGCCGCCTGCTCGACGGGCTCGGCTCGTTCCCGCCCTACTTCCTGGAGCTCCGCGAGGTCAATCGTGCCGGTCCGTCCGTGTTCGGACCGACGGCACCCGCTCTGCCGCAGCTGTCGGTCGGCGACGTCGACGCGGCGTTAGCCAAGGGGGCCGAGCTCGTTGACGTGCGCGGCATCGAGGCGTTCGCGGCCGGGCACGTGCCGGGCGCATTGTCGATTTCTTGGCGCGCGTCGTTCGCCACCTGGCTTGGCTGGCTGGTCTCCAGCGACCGGCCGGTGGTCATCGTCGCCGACGAGGCAACCGACCGCGCCGACCTGACCTGGGCCGCGCTGTCGATCGGCTTCGAGCAGCTGGTGGGCGAGCTCGCGGGAGGCACCGACGCCTGGACTGATGCCGGCCGGACTCTCGCTCGCACGCCGCTGGTGCATCCCGAGGACACCGACGGGCGCACGGTTGTCGATGTCCGTCAGCACACGGAGTTCACCGCCGGTCACGTCGACGGGGCCACCCACATCGAGCTCGGCGCGCTCGCCGACACCGCCGACGCCGTCACCGACGAGCCGGTGCTGGTGCACTGCGGACACGGGGAGCGGGCGATGTCGGCGGCGAGCCTGCTCGAACGAGCCGGCCACCGCGACGTGGCCGTCCTCGTCGGCGGTCCCGACGAGCTCGCGACCGCCCAAGCGGTCCGGCTCGCCACGAGCGCGCCCCGCTGACCCACGAGTCCAGCACAAGCACCCCTATGCGCACGACCATCCATCGCACGCCCGTGCCCGGGCCGCGCCGCGCCCACCACTGCGAGTGTGCCGACAGAAGTTGTGTCCCGACAGAAGTCCATGGCACCCACGCGAACAGGAGGTTCGCCATGACTGCCACCAAAGACCGCAACCCCGCGCCCCACCATCCGGTGTTCGCGCGCGTGTGGCCGCGCCTGGCGGCCCAGCTGGACCGCCAGGGCGCCGACGACCACCGCCAGCGGCTGGTCGACGGGCTCGATGGCCGGGTCGTCGAGATCGGCGCCGGCGACGGGCGCAGCCTCGCCCGCTACCCGGACACCGTCGACGAGGTCGTCGCGGTCGAACCCGAGCGCTACCTGCGCGAGCGCGCCGAGCAGGCCGCTCTCCACGCGCCCGTCCCGGTCACCGTCGTCGACGGGGTAGGGGAGGCGCTGCCGGTGCCCGACGGAGCGTTCGACGCCGCGGTCGTCTCGTTGCTGCTGTGCTCGGTGACTGATCCTCGCCATGTGTTGTCAGAGACCCGCCGGGTGTTGCGCGTCGGCGGGCAGCTGCGCTTCTTCGAGCACGTCGCCGCCGAGGGTGGCGCGCACCGGCGCGTGCAGCACGCCCTCGACGCGACCATCTGGCCGCGCATCGCCGGCGGCTGCCACACCGGTCGCGACACCACCGCCGCGATCCGCCACACCGGCTTCGCGATCGAGGAGCTGGAGGGGTTCCGGTTCCCGCCGGGTTCGGTGCCCACGCCGACCTCCCCGCACGTGCTCGGACGTGCCCGGGTCGCGTAGCGCGCCCGACAACGCCGTATGAGTTCCCGTATGAGTTCCCTCGACTCGACCCGATTGCCGCGCCGGGGTCGACACTGGCGGCCCGCGAGGGCAGTCGCTCGCGCCCGAGCAGCCGGGCGTCCCGGCGCCCGAGGTGGTTTGCTGGTGGCGGTCGCCCTGACCGCGACGTGCACGCTGACCACGCTGCTGGTCACCGCAGGACTCGCGGCCGGTGCCGGCATCACCGGACGCCCCGAGCTCACCCTCGCCGCCCTCGCGGTTCCCGCGACCCTGGTCGCGTGGAGGGTGCTGCGCCACCGGCAGCGAGCCACCACCCACCGTCAAAACGCTCCCGCCGAGGGCACCGACCACGCGTTGACCACGACCAAAGAGGAGTGACCATGACCGGAGACGACGCACGCCTTCGTCCGCGACGAAGCGCGCTGCTGCGGCTTCTACGAGTTCGCGGTCACCGAGCACGACACAGACGTGGAGCTGCTCGTGCGCGCCCCGGCCGGTGCCGAGCCTCTGCTGGCCAGCCTCCACGAGGCCTTCGAGCCGCGCTCCGCACCACGCTGGGACGCTCCCGCCGACGAGGAGGCAGCGCATGATGCTGGCTGATCCCGTGCTGCGCATCCGCGGCCTGCGCAAGGCCTACGGAGGCGTCGTCGCCGTCGATGGCCTCGACCTCGATCTCGCTCGCGGCGAGGTGCTCGGGCTGCTCGGCCACAACGGCGCCGGCAAGACCACCTTGATCTCCAGTGTCGCCGGGCTGCGCCGTCCCGACGCCGGCACCATCACCATCGACGGGGTCGATCTGCGCCGCGACCCCGTGGCCGTCCGCCGACGTCTCGGCCTGGCGCCGCAGGAGACCGCGATCTACCCCGACGCGACCGTGCACGACAACCTGCGCGTGTTCGGCGCGCTGGCTGGGCTGCGTCGCCGCGCGCTGCGCCGCGCGATCGAGCAGACCGCTCCCGCGTTCGGCCTCGACGCGCTGATGCACCGTCGTGCCAGCGCGCTTTCCGGCGGGCAGCGCCGCAGGGTGCACACCGCCGCCGCGGTGCTGCACCGCCCACCTTTGCTGCTGCTGGACGAACCCACCGTCGGGGCCGACGTCGCCACCCGCGACGCGCTGCTCGAGCTCGTCGGCGACCTCGCCCGCGACGGCGCCGGCGTGTGCTACAGCACCCACTACCTGCCCGAGGTCGAGCAGCTCGGCGCCACCGTCGCCGTGTTGCACCGCGGCCGCCTGCTCGCGCGCGGCACGACCAACGAGCTCGTCGCGACCCACGCCTCCTCCGCGGTCGAGCTCGCCTTCGACGGCGACCCCCCTGCGCTGCCCGGCGCCACCGCCCACGCCGACGGCCGCCTGCGCGTGCCCGCCGACGATCCCGCAGCCACCGCCGCGCAGTTGCTCTCCCGGCTGCCCGCCGACGCGCACCTCACCTCGCTCGCACTCGTCCGCGACGACCTCGAGGGTGCCTACCGCGCCTTGACTGCTGACCCGACCCGACATCCAGCCAGCGAGGTCGACCGCCACGCGGAGGTCCCCGCATGACACCGGCAAGCCGGATCCCAGCCGCCGACCGCGACCGCCCACGAGGCGGCCCGTCCGTGACCCGCGTCGCCGGACTGACCCGCCACAACCTCAAGCTGTGGCTCGGCGACGTCCAGGTGCCGATCCTGCTGCTCGGCATGCCGCTGGCGATGATGGCGTTCCTGCGCCCGGTCTACCGCGACACGCTCGCGGGCAGCGGGTTCGCCGACGCCTCCGGCGCCGAGCAGGCGGTGCCTGGCATGGCGGTCATGTTTGCCCTCCTCGGAGCCGGCATCCTCGCGGCCGACCTGCACCGCGAGAAGATGTGGGGCACCTGGGAACGCCTTCGCGCCAGCGGCGCGCGCACCAGCGAGATCATTACCGGCAAGCTCCTACCACCGCTGCTGTTGCTCGCTGGCCAGCTCGCCGTGCTGTTCACCGCCGGGACGATCCTGTTCGACCTGCCGCTTCACGGCTCGCTTGCGGGCCTCGTGCTCGTCGCCGCCGCCTTCGCCATCGCCATGACCGCGCTGGGCACCGCCCTGTCGGCCACCATCCGCTCCATCACCGCCCTCGGCGCCGTCGGCAACGCCGCCAGCGTCGCCCTCGCCGGCCTCGGCGGCGCGATCGTCCCGCTGTCCGTCATGCCCGAGTGGGCCGCCGCGCTGGCACCCGCAACCCCCAGCTACTGGGCCATGCGCGGGTTCCAGGCGGCGATCTTCGACAGCGGGGGGCTGACCACCGCCGCGACCTCGACCCTGGCGCTGCTGGCCATGGCCACCATCCTCGGCGCCATCGCCTCCTGGCGCTTCCGTCGCAGCCCGTGACGCCACACGCCTTCCGCCCATCCCGTCAAAGTCCGAACTCGGGGCGGCGCCGAGGGCGCGCGGGAGCGTGTGGCTGGCGACGTTCAGCCTCGCGTTCCTTGCCATAATCGTGGCGGTGCACCAGAGCCAGCCGGGCCGTCGGTACCCCTGGTATCTGAACTCGGGCTGCCTCGGTCTGTTCGTGCTCGCCAACCTGCTGGCGAACCCGCTGTGGGCCATCCCGGCGACCGCGGCGTGGCCGGGCCGATCTTCAACACGCTGCGGTGCGCCTCCTAGCATCTCAACATCAAGCTCAGGGAGGTAGCCCAAACCCCCGTCGAAACTGGCGACCCACCTGACACCGGGGACGCTGGACCTTCGTGACGGTGACCGTCCCGTCGCCGACGGGGCGCCGCCTCTGTCTCGCCGTCGAAGCTGTCGTCAGGTGGCGGGCGCGCTGGCCTGCCGGAACGCCTCATGGCGGACCGACTCGGCGTAGCGGTCGCGGCCGACGGCGTCGACGAGGCCGCTGGTCTGGCTCGCGTGCGCTTCGAGCGCCCGGAGCTTTCGCGCGAGGGCGTCGTCGTCGAGGACGAGCTCCCACGCCTGCGCCGCGGAGGTCCGTGGCGGCAGTCCGGCGGGGAAGACCGCGTCGACGAGGTCAGCGAAGGCCTGCACCCAGGCCTCGGTCTTCGTCGCCCACAGCACCGTCGCGTGATGGCCGGCGAGCTCGAGGGCCGCGGTGGCCCAGGTAGAGACCGTCTGGTGGTCGGGATGCCCGGTCATGCCATCAGGGCCGAACGTGATGACGGTGTCCGGGCGCACGCGTTCGACCACATCGGCGATGCGCGCCACCGGTGCATGCGGGTCGAAGTCGGCAAGGCCGCCGTCGGGCAGGTCGAGGCACTCGTGGTCGGTGACCCCGAGCACCTCCAGGGCCCGGCCGAGCTCCGCGCGGCGGATGTCGGGCAGCTCCTGGGTGGGCCAGCGGACCGGGTCGGCGGTCTGCCCCGCGTCACCGAGAGTCGCGGTCACGCAGGCGACGTGCTGCTTCGCGTCGACCGCGGCGGCCATCAAGCCCGCCGCGAGGTACGCCTCGTCGTCGGGGTGCGCCCACACCCCGAGGAGTGTCCCGAGCTCCGCAACGTCGACGTTCATGGTCGCCCTCGCATGCGTGCGGCCGGTGCCGCGAGGTTCCACCCTGCCAGATCACAGGTCGCCCCGACAGCCTCGCTGGCCGTCCAGTGCTCGACCCTCCTGCGTCGCTGCGGATGCCGGATCAATCCGTCCCATCCAGCCGCACCCCGAAGCCGTGGCGGGCCAGCCGGAGCACGACCTGCCCCGGAGCGCGCAGGTCCGCCACCCTGCGTGCCGACAGTCCTTCCAGCTCACGCAGCCGCTCGTCGAGCGCCCCGGCACGCCGCGCCTGGCCCGGCATTTTCCCCGGCGCAACCGGATCATCGCCGGGCTCGCCTCGGCGGTCCTCGTGGTCGAGGCGGCGTCGCGCTCGGGCTCGCTGATGACCGCCAGGCTGGCCGCTGCCGAG
>SLAO01000111.1 GCA_007126835.1 Nitriliruptorales bacterium
ACGAGAACCCTAACACCGCCCGGAAGTACCTGGAGATGTCGATCCCCACCATCATGGTGTTCAAGGACGGCGCGGAGGCCAAGCGAATCGTCGGCGCCAAGGGCAAGAAGCAGCTCCTGGGCGAGGTGGAGCAGGTCCTGTCCTGAGTCACGGCAGGTTTGTCCCGGCGTACCCGGGCCCCGCATCCCCGGTAGACTCCGTGCTCGTGACCGACGAGCCTCGCGCCGGGGCGGCGCCACTGATCCGATCGGGCGACCGCGGCCCCGCGGTCCGTGACGTCCAACGCCGGCTGGCAAGACTTCTCGCTCCCGATCTGGTCGATGATGGCGCGTTCGGGCCGCACACGCGTGACGCTGTGCGGGACTTCCAACGTCAACGAGGGCTGCCCGCCGATGGGATCGTCGGACCAGAGACCTGGCATGCCCTCGTCGAAGCCGGGTTCGGCCTCGGCGATCGACTCCTGTGGCACTCGGCCGTGCCGATGCGCGGCGACGACGTACTCGACCTGCAGCGTCGGCTCAATCAACTGGGGTTCAACGCCGGCGTCGAGGATGGGATCTTTGGTCACGCCACCCGAGCGGCCGTCGAGGAGCTCCAGCGCAACATGGGGCTGGCCGTCGACGGCCTCGCCGGACCCGCGACCGTGGAGCTGCTCCAGCGCCTGCACCGCGACCATCAGGCCCCCGGCCTCGCCACCCGCGTCCGTGAACGCGAAGCGCTGCGGCAGCTGACACGCCACGGCCTGCCCGGCACCCGTGTCGTGGTCGATCCGGTCTTCGGCCCCGCCGATCCGGGACCCCGAAGCCCCAGCGGAACCCCCGCCCACGCCGTGACCTGGGCCATCGCTACGCGTGTCGCCGCCCGGCTGTCTGCTCACGGGGTCGAGGCCTTCCCCAGCCGCGGGCCCCAGACCACCCCCTCAGGCTCCGAGCGCGCCCGTTTGGCCAACGAGCTCGGCGCCGACGTGGTGATCTCAATCGGCGTCAACTCCCACCATCACCCGGCGGCACGGGGCTGCGCGAGCTATTACTTCGGGAGCGAACGATCGGTGTCCGAGGCGGGCCGCCAGTTCGCCGAGACCCTCCAGCAGGCCTTGACGGCCGCGTCCTGGGAGCCCGACTGCCGCACCCATGCGATGACCTGGGCCATTTTGCGGGAGACCCGCATGACCGCCGTGGTGGTGGAGCCTGGGTTTCTGACCGCGCCCGAGGACGCCGCACGTCTCGAGGACCCCGGTACCCAGGACGCTCTCGCGGGCACCATGGCCGACGCTGTGGCCCGCTTCATCGAACAGGACGTGGCCGCGTAGCGCGCCGTCACCCGCCGGTCGCGGGCAGGCTCGGGGCCTCGCGCCGTCGTGGCACGACCCCGCGCAGGCCTTGGAGCGCTTCGGCCGCTCGGTCGCGCACGCCCGGGGTCTGACGGACGTCCAAACGCATCAGCGGGTGGACCCCGCGGTTGCGGTGGACGGCGAATCCCGCCGCCTCGAGCATCGCCATCGACGGGTGACAGGGCTCACCCGGTCTGCGGCTGGCGAACGCCTCGATCGCCCGCGCCCCGGCGGTCACCGCCGCGGAGAGCGCCGCGCGGACGAGGGCATCGACCACGCGCTCGTCCTCTTCCTCGGCCCACAGCATGGCCATCAGCATGGCGTCGGGCGACGCTCCGCCAAGGCGCGTGGCCCTTGGGAACTGCCGCGGTGGTCCGACGAGGGTGAACCCCACGCATCGCTCGTCGTGGGACACCACGAGGCCGACTGGGTGCCACTCCAGGGTGGCTGCCTCCCACCACTGCCGCTTGGCGGCCACAGGCCCGTCCTCGGTGGCCGGCGCGTCGACGCCCCGCACGCCATCTGCGAGCTCCCAGTACGTGCAACGACGGCATGGCTCGGGCAACTCGTCGCTGGTGCCGTCACGGGGACGTGGTCGCACGATCAACCCCCCGCTGGGGACGCCCCTTCTTCGCGTCCCCGTGGGCGCAGCAACGCTGCCACAGCGCCGAGCGCGACGCCGAGCAACAGACCCACGATGGCCCGCCGAACGGGATGGGGGCCCGCGGTGTCCAACGGCGCACGGTGGGCCATCGCCAATCCTCCCGGTCGTGTCGGGCAAGTGTACGGCGCTGCGACCAGGTCTCACGAGCGGCACGAAACCAGGACCGGCGTGTACTCTCGGCGCCTGGCAACGTCATCGGCTGGGAGCCCTTCGGTGAGCGAGATCCGAACCGATCCATACCTTGCCCGCTTCGCGTCTCGCACGCGTGAGATGAGCGCATCCGAGATCCGGGCGCTGTTTGCTGTCGCAAGCCGGCCTGAGGTGGTGTCGTTGGCAGGGGGCATGCCGTTCGTCGGCGCCTTGGACCACGACGTGGTCGCCGAAGTGACCCGCGCGGTCGTCGCCGAGGAAGGCGAGACCGCGCTGCAGTACGGCGGAGGGCAAGGCTACGCGCCGCTGCGGGAGCAGCTGGCTGCGGTCATGGCCACCGAAGGGGTCACCGCGCACGCCGACGATCTCGTGGTCACCACAGGAGGCCAGCAGGCCCTGGACCTGGTGGGCAAGCTCTTCCTCGACCCGGGCGACGTCGTCTTGGCCGAAGGCCCCTCGTACGTCGGTGCACTGGGGGCGTTCCAGGCCTACGAGGCCGATGTGGACCATGTGCCCATGGACAACGACGGGCTGATCCCCGCCGTCCTCGAGGAGCGCCTCGCCGCGCTGCGCCACGAGGGGCGAACCGTCAAGTTCCTCTATACCGTTCCGAACCACCAGAACCCGGCCGGTGTCTCGCTGTCGACCAGCCGCCGAGAGGCCATTGCGGACATCTGCGCCCGGGAGGACGTGCTCATCGTCGAGGACAACCCCTACGGCTTGCTGGACTTCAAGGGTGAGCTGCGACCGTCGTTGCGCACGCTGGCCCCGGACCGGGTCATCTACGTCGGCACGCTTTCGAAGATCTTCGCCGCTGGACTTCGGGTGGGATGGGTGGCCGCGGACGGGCCCGTGCGCGACAAGCTGGTCCTCCTCAAAGAGGGGGCCGACCTGTGCCAGTCCAACCTCACCCAGCTGATCGCCGAGCGCTGGTTCCGGACCCAGCCGTGGCAAGACCAGGTCGCCGCCTTCCGTGATGTCTACCGTGAGCGGTGCGACGCGATGCTCACCGAGCTCGGTCACGAGATGCCCCCCGAGGCGACCTGGAGCGTGCCAGGGGGCGGGTTCTTCGTCTGGCTGCGCCTGCCCCAGGGACTGGATTCGCGGGAGCTGTTGGCTAAGGCCCTCCACGCCCGGGTCGCTTACGTGCCGGGAGCGGCCTTCTTCGCCGACGGGACCGGAGGGCAGCATTTACGGCTGTCGTTCTGCTATCCCACCCCCGATCGCATCCGGGAAGGCGTCCGCCGCTTCGGTGAGGTGCTGCGCGAAGAGATCGAACTGGTCACCGCCATGTATGGGGAGGCACGATGAGCGAGCACATCGCCGTCCTCGCGGGGGGGCTCAGCCTCGAGCGCGAGGTGAGCCTACGCTCGGGCGGGCGCATCGCCGACGCACTCGACTCCCTCGGCCACCAGGTCGACCTCCTCGACCTCGATAACACGCTCGTGTCGTCCTTGATGGAGGGTTCCTACGACGTCGTCGTCCTCGCGCTGCACGGGCGTGCCGGCGAGGACGGGACCGTCCAGGGGCTCCTGGAGCTGCTGGGGATCCCCTACACGGGCCCAGAGGCCACCGCGTCCGCCCTCGCATGGGACAAAGCCATCTGCAAGGGCGTCTTGGCCCGCGGAGGCATCCCCACGCCGGCGTGGACGACCGTGTCCTCAGACGTCATCCGCGACCTGGGCGGAGCACCCGCGCTGCCGCGCCTCGTTGAGCGGCTCGGTCTCCCCCTGGTCGTCAAGCCCGCCCAGGGTGGTGCGTTTATGGGGGTGCGGTTCGTCGACGATGCCGCGCGGCTCAGCGACGCCTTGATGGCAGCGTTCAGCTATCACGACGTCGTGCTGGCCGAGCAGTTCGTGGAAGGCACCGAGGTCGCGATTACGGTCCTCGACGGCGAGCCGCTCCCTGCGGTTGAGATCGAGCCGAAGGGCCAGCGCTACGACTTCGCCGCGCGCTACACCCATGGGGCGACGGACTTCTACGTCCCAGCACGGCTGGCCGACCGTGTACGCGCACGGGCTGAGGAGGTCGTGATGCAAGCGTGGGACCTCACCGGTTGCCGCCACATCGCTCGGGCGGACCTCATCATCGACGAGGACGGCGAGCCATGGATCCTCGAGCTCGACACCTGCCCGGGGATGACCGAGACGTCACTGGTGCCCATGGCCGCTGAGGCTGCGGGGCTTTCGTTTCCGAAGCTCTGCGACCGCATGGTCGCTCTGGCGCGCCACGGCTGATCCGACGTCCGGGCGGTCCGCTCACCGCGGACCGGTGGTCCAATCACCCCGAGTGCGCTTAGAAACCGCCGCAGAACGCCTCTCAACGCGTTTTTGCAGGTCAGTCCGGTTCCTGGACGAGGTTCGTCCCGGTTCCGCGACCCAGGATGCCGAGTAGCCGCTCGAGGTCTTCGCGTCCGGCGTAGTCGATCACGATGCGACCGCGGTCTTCGTCGCCAGCCACCTCGACCCGGGTGGCAAGCACGTCCGTCAGCCGCCGTTCCACGTGAAACAACGGGCGGGATGGTCGCCCGCTGTTGTCGTCGTCTCGGCGAGGGCGGCCGGCGGGTCGCTTCGCGCCGTTGCTCTGTGCGACTTGGCGGACAAGCTCCTCGGTTGCGCGCACCGATAGCCCCTCGGCCACGACGCGCTGGGCGGCCCGCTCCTGGGCCGCGGGGTCCTCGATGCCGAGGAGGGTACGGGCGTGGCCGGGACGCAGGACGCCAGAAGCGACCCGTTGCTGCAACGCGGGGGGGAGGCTCAACAGCCGCAACGCGTTTGTGATCGCCGGCCGGGAGCGCCCGATACGGTCGGCCAACTCATCGTGGGTCAACCCGAAATCGTCGAGCAACTGCTGGTACGCGGCGGCTTCCTCCAGCGGGTTGAGGTCCGCACGGTGGATGTTCTCGACCAGCGCCTCGGTCAACAGCGCCGCGTCGTTGGTCTGGCGAATTACCGCGGGGACCTGGTCGAAGCCGGCGAGGCGCGCAGCCCGGGTGCGTCGCTCGCCGGCGATCAGTTCGAAGCGACCGTCCTCCAAGGGGCGCACCAGCACCGGTTGCAGCATGCCCACCTGCTGCAGGGAGTGGGCGAGGTCCTCGAGGCCCTGAGCGTCGAAGTCCCCTCGCGGCTGTCGCCGGTTGGCCACGATGTCGCTGATCCTGATCTCCGTCAGGCCGCTCTGTCCCGGCCCGGCGGCGGGGATCAGGGCGTCGAGCCCACGGCCGAGCCCCCCTTGTCGCGTCATGACTGCACCTCTTGCGTGTCCACGTGCTCCCCGCTCTGGTCCCGGGTGGAGTTCCCCACGCCGAGACGCGTGATGACCTCGGTGGCCAGCCGATGGTAGGCCACCGAGCCGCGCGACCCAGGATCGAAGACGGTGATCGGCTGACCGTACGACGGGGCCTCGGCCAGCCGCACCGATCGGGGAATGCGCGTTTGGAACACGCGCTCGCCGAAGTGCTCCTTGACCTCCTCCACGACCTGTTGGCTCAGCCGCGTACGACCGTCATGCATCGTCAAGACGAAACCCGTGATCTCCAATCCTGGGTTCAAGTTGTTCTCGATAAGCTCGGCGTTGCGTCGCAATGCCCCGAGCCCCTCCAAGGCGTAGTACTCGCATTGGATCGGCACGAGCACCCCGTCCGCTGCGGTCAGGGCGTTGACGGTCAGCAGGCCCAGGCTGGGGGGGCAATCGATGATGATCAGATCGAAGTCCTCGCGCACCCCCTCGAGGGCCCGGCGCAGCTTCTGCTCGCGGCTGAACGCGCTCACAAGCTCGATTTCGGCGCCCGCCAAGTCGATAGTCGCCGGCACGAGGAAGAGGTTCCGGACGGAGGTCGGCTCGACCGCGTCCTCGATCGGCGTGTCATCGACGATGACGTCGTACACCGTCGCCGCGCAGTGCTCACCCCGCACTCCCACACCCGACGTGGCGTTTCCTTGGGGGTCGAGATCGATCAGCAGGACCCGGAGCGGGACCTGCGCCAGCGCAGCGCTCAGGCTCACCGCGGTGGTCGTCTTGCCCACCCCACCCTTCTGGTTTGCGATGCTGAGCACGCGCCCGCGCGCCCGGGCGGGCTGCGGGGAATCGCGGTGATCCTGCGCCTCGACGTCCATCGGCTCCTCGACCAACCTTGGCGGTTTCACGTGAAACCACGGGGGCAGCGTTCGGTTCGGTCCCTGGGCTCCCTTCACGAACCCCGCGTCGCCCTCGTGGTGCCCGACGGCGCGCCGCCGATTGGAGCGGACTGTGGGATCCCGTCCGCGCGAGGGAGCCACCCGGGTGCTGATCCCGTGGCCTGCATGGTAACAACGTTGGTGACCCGCGGAGCGCCAGCAATCCCCAGGCGAGCGAACGCCTCGAAGCCGATGCGCTCGAGGACGTCGCTCACGCTCGTCAACTCGGCGTCAGCGTCCGCGCCCCGCACAACCGCCAACCGCCCGCCTGGTCGCAGAAACCCGCGGGACAACTCGGCGACGACGTCCAGGCGCCCAACGGCGCGGCTGACAACCCCGTCGTACCGCTCCCGATGCTCAGGTTGACGCGCGAGGGCCTCGGCCCGACCGGCGATCGCGACAGCGTTCGCTATCCGCAGGTCGGTCACAAAGCCTTGCACCGCCCGGACCTTCTTCGCCCGAGCGTCGAGCATCGTCACCGTGACGTCAGGCCGCAGGGCCGCGAGGACGACGCCGGGCAGCCCGCCGCCGGTTCCGAGGTCGAGCCAGCGCTCGCCCTCGCGCGCCTGCAACGCTTCCACCACCCGGATGGCCTCGGCGACGTGTCGGCCCCACACGTCGTCGCGATCTCCCTTGGCCACGAGGTTCAGCGGGGCGTTTGCAAGCATCTCGGCGTACCGCTCGAGCAGCACGCGCTGCGCAGAATCCAAGGTGGCCTACTGTCTACCGGACTGGCTCGCGGAGGACCCAGCGACGAAGCAGTGGGTCAGTCCTCGGTCGAGTGGATGACGACGCGACGGCGGGGCTCGTTGCCTTCGCTGGTGGAGGTCACCCCGCTCGCCTTGGCGACGACGTCGTGCATCATCTTGCGCTCGTAGGGGTCCATCGGCTCGAGCCGCACCGGCTCGCCGTGCTCACGGACCTCAGCGATGGCCTCCCGGCACTTGTCGCGGAGCTTCTCGAGCTGACGTTCCCGGTATCCCTCAACGTCGACTCGCACATGCGATCGGCGCTCCGTCCGACGTTGGGTCGCGCACCGGACGAGCTCCTGGAGCGCGTCTAACGTCGCGCCGCGGCGCCCGATCAGCAGCCCGCTGCCGACCTCCGAGACGTTGATGATCGCCTGCTCCTCGCGCACGACGATCTCGATGTCACCGGGCAGACCCAGCAGGTCGAGCAGCCCTTCGACGAAGTCGGCAGCAATCTCCGCCTCTTCGTCGAGCAGTTCCAAGCGTTGCTCAGGAGTCAGCTCTTCCTCTGGCTCACCGGCCTCATTGGTGTCTTGCGTGTCAGTGCTGGTATCCGTCACGGCGTCCCCCTGGGTCGGCCTGTCGTTGGGGTGGGTGTCTGTGTGGGGTTCGGGCTCTGCGGCGGCGCCTGGGGCCCCTCCGGGGGCTTCGGCGTCGCCGTCGGTGGGTCGCGGGGTGGTCGCGGGCTCCAGGTTGGGCGCCGTCCGTCGAGTGGCCCGGACCTTGGCGGGGCGGCGACCACTGAACAACCCCCGGCGGGGTGCTTCGACGACCTCGATGTCCGCGTCGGCCGCCGACACCCCGAGCAGCGTCAGCGCCGTGGCGGTCGCCTCGGCCACCGAGCTACCGGTGCCCACTGAGCTGTCCGGCCCTGCCACCGCTCCTCCGTCCTCGGTCACGTCTTCGACGGGTTTGGGGCCTCGCTGACGACGTTGCGGAACATGAACCACTGCTGGCCCATGGTCCACAGGTTCGTCGTGACCCAGTAGATCAGCACGCCCACCGGGATGTTGAACGAGAACACCATCAGCATGATCGGCATCACATACAGCAGGACCTTCTGCTGGGGCATCTGCGACGATGCGGGATTGGACGCCATCATCTGCTTCTGGGTCAGGAACGTCGTGGCGCCCATCAGGATCGCCAGCAAGAACGCCCCGATCGCCGGACCTCCGTCCGTCCCGGCTTGCATGGGCAGGCTGGCGAGGCTGTCGATGAGGAAGAACGGTGCGTCCTGTAACTCCGGGATCCGGTCGCTGAACAGCAGGCGGAACAGCGCGAAGAAGATGGGCGCCTGGGCCAGGAGAGGGAGGCAGCCGCCGGCGGGGTTGACGTTGTGCTCCTTGTACAGCGCCATCATCGCCTCTTGCTGCTTCTGGCGCTGCGCCCGGTACTTCTCCGGGTCGGTCTTCATGACCTCACGGTCAACCTTGTACTTCTTCTGGATCTTTTTGATCTCGGGTTGGATCTTCTGCATGCCGCGCATCGAGTTGATCTGCTTGATGGCCAGCGGCAGCAGCAAGATCCGCACAACGACTGTCAACAGCACGATTGCCAGCGCCCACGAGTAGTCCCCGGCGATCCCCTCGGTGGCATCGTGGAAGAACCGCAGCACGACGCCGAGGCCGTCGACGAACTGACCCCCGAGCTCGACGATCCCGCTCACGTGGTGCACTCCTTTGCGGACTGTTGCGGACGCGCAGCGCGCGGGCGATCAGCGCCCGGCACCGGGTCAACGCCGCCAGGGTTGAAGGGGTGGCAGCGCGCGATTCGCCGCAGGGCCAAGCCCAGGCCCCGCAACGCCCCGTGGTGCTCGATGGCCTGAGATGCATAGCTCGAGCACGTGGGGGCAAAGCGGCACCGCGGCACCCCCGAGCGCGGGATGCGCTGATAGCCGCGGATCAGCACCCGCAGTACGCGGGCTAGCGGGGACTGCTGGCGGGTCGGGTTACTCATCGACGGCTCCCGCAGGCGCACCCGTCCCCGCTTGGGCCGTCTCTTCACACAGCTGCGAGAACGGGGCCTCGTCGGCACCGGGCCGTGCCACGAGGACGATGTCACGTCCTGCCGGCAGGGTCTGCAGGCTGAGCGCGGCGCGGAGGCGCCGTTTGGCTCGGTTGCGCCGCACTGCGGATCCCACCCGGCGTCCGGCCACAACGGTGGCCTTCGGCGGGCCGACGTCGTCACGCTCGCGGACGTGTACCGTCACGTACCGCCCGCGCACTGGTCGCCCTGAGCGCAGCGCACGGCGAACGTCTCCACTGCGTCGGAGCCGCTCGAAGGGCCGAGCCCTCGGGGAGGAAGCCGTATCCGGCAAGGTCGTCAGACGGTGAGCTGCTTGCGGCCCTTGCTGCGGCGGCGGCGAAGCACCGCCCGCCCCGCCCGGGTGCGCATGCGGGATCGGAACCCGTGGCGGCGGTGACGCCGACGGTTCTTGGGCTGGTACGTGCGCTTCGACATGATCAACTCTCGCAGTGCCGGTGCTCATCGCGCATGAAACCGTCGCGCACCGGCGCGGACGGTATCGGGCGGGTGCCTAGCGGGTTTCGGCACGAGCCATGCTCGCGACGCGCCTCAAGGCCCGCGGGCGCTCGCACTTGTTGGCGAACCGTCCGCACGCACGGGCACGCGGGCGCAGCCCGCTCCTTCGCAAGGATACGGCCGGCCTCTGTCGGCCGCAAGCGCGGTCCGCGGCCCCCCTCGCCGGTGACGCCAGCCTGCCGTCGACGACCTGGAGCCCGCACGCCAAGCGGGCTGCAAGCCGCGCCATCGCACAGGTTGTGGATAGTGGTTGCGACGAGCCGATCGGCCTTCCTATACTCCGGCGTCCTGACGCTGGTCGACGGTCGGCGGCCGCACCCACCAGCCCGCGCACGGCACACCAAGCCGACGCGGCTGCGGGGGCGGTTGAGTCCGTACCACGACCAGCCCGGCTGCGACCGCTTCCTCGGTGCAGGCCTCACCTACGGGGCCACCGCATCCCGGTGCACCGGAGCGAGACGCCGGGCGATCTCGGCGACCACTCAGACGTCCACAGGCTGTGGAATGCGCTGTGGACGCGCACGACCTGACGAGAGGACGGACCGTGCAAGAGATCAC
>SLAO01000103.1 GCA_007126835.1 Nitriliruptorales bacterium
CCCGTATCGACTGACCGTTGCAAGCGCGCGGCGCGAGGGTCGCCGCAAGGAGGAACGCATGGAGAACCTGGGTAATGGCCTCGTCTACGGCCTCGCCACGCTCGGGCCGGGCATCGGCCTTGGCATCCTGATCGGCAAGGCCATCGAAGCGATGGCGCGCCAGCCCGAGGCTGCAGGGATGGTCCGCACGACGATGTTCATCGGCATCGCGGTGGTCGAGGCACTCGCGCTACTCGGGTTCGTCCTCGCGTTCGCGATCTAGCCGACCGCACGGTCCCGAAGGGAGCGACCATGCTCGCGACGTTGCACGTGTTGGCGGTCGAAGACAACGGGGGCGTCGAATTGATCCCCGAGGCCCCCGAGCTCATCTGGGGGTTCGTGGCCTTCGCCCTGCTCATGGCCGTGATGTTCCGCTTCGTGTTCCCGAAGATGAACACGATGCTCGAGGAGCGTTCCGCCAAGATCGAGGGTCAGATCTCCGACGCCGAGCGGGCCAGGGTCGAGGCGGAGGAGTACAAGCGCCAGTACGAGACCCAGCTCGCCGAAGCGCGCACCCAGGCCGAGGAGATCCTCGAGGAGGCGCGCGCCCAGGCCGAGCGGATCCGAGCGGAGGCAGCGTCACGCGGCGAGGAGGAAGCGCAGCAGATCGTCGCGCGGGCCCGCGAGGACATCGAGGCCGAGCGCGGACGCCTCGTCAGCGAGCTGCGCGGACAGGTCGCGGCGCTGTCGGTGGAGCTGGCAGGCAAGATCGTGGAGAAGGAGATCGACGCCGACCAGCACCGCACGCTGGTCGACAGGTACATCAACGAGCTGTCGGGGATGAACTAGCGAAGCGGTCACGCCAGACTGCCCCGCAGAGGAGAGCCAGATGCCAGAGGAGCGACAGGAGCTCGTCACCGGCTACGGCCGCGCGCTGTACACAGCCGCGGAAGCCGAGGGCGTCCTGGATCGCGTGGCCGACGAGATGTTCCAGTTCGCGCGGTCGGTGGATGCCAGCCGGGCGCTGGAGGATAAGCTGACCAACCCCGGCACCGGCGTCGGGGCAAAGCTCGAGGTCGTGGAGCAGCTGCTCGGCGGGCGCGCCCATCCGGTGACCACCGGCGGGGTCCTGCTGATCATCCAGGCTGGTCATGCGCGACAACTGGGGCAGATCGCCGACGAGATCGCGCGCCAAGCCGCCGAGGCCCGGTCTCGCGTCCTTGCCCAGGTCCGCACCGCCGTGCAGATGGACGACGCGCAGCGCCGGCGCCTCGCCCAGGCCCTGAGCCAAGCCACCGGCAAGGAGGTCGAGCTGAAGGTGATCGTCGACCCGACCGTCGTGGGTGGCATTGTGGCCAAAGTCGGCGACACCGTGATCGACGGCAGCGTCAGCCGGCGACTCGCCGACTTGAAGGCACGCCTGACCGGATAGGAGTGGCAGCACGATGACCGAGCTCCGCATCTCACCAGACGACATCGCCTCGGCCCTCTCGGCACAGGTCGCGGGGTACGATCCCCAGCTCACCCGTGAGCAAGTCGGCCGGGTGGTCGAGTCCGGCGACGGGATCGCGCGGGTGTCCGGGCTGCCCCAGACCATGGCCAACGAGCTGTTGTCCTTTGGTACCGACCACGAGGGCCGCGAACTGCTCGGGCTCGCCCTCAACCTCGAGGAGAACGTGATCGGCGCGGTGGTGCTCGGTGACGCTTCGGGCATCGAGGAAGGCCACGAGGTCACCCCCACCGGCGAGGTGCTGTCGGTCCCGGTCGGCGACGCCTACCTGGGCCGGGTGGTTGACCCTCTGGGGCGTCCCATGGATGGAAAGGGCCCGCTCGACAACTCGAAGATCGTCGGTCGCCGCGGGCTGGAGGTCCAGGCGCCATCGGTGATCGCGCGCCAGCCGGTCAAGGAGCCGTTGCAGACGGGCATCAAGGCCATCGACGCGATGACCCCGATCGGTCGTGGCCAGCGTGAACTGATCATCGGCGACCGGCAGGTGGGCAAGACCGCCGTGGCCGTCGACACGATCATCAACCAGCGCGACGAGTGGGCCAGCGGCGACCCCAAGCGTCAGGTCAAGTGCATCTACGTCGCGATCGGCCAGAAGGGCTCGACGGTGGCGGAGGTCGTCGCCAAGCTCACCGAGCACGGCGCGATGGAGTACACCACGGTCGTCTCGGCGGCCGCGAGCTCGCCGGCGCCGTTCCAGTACATCGCCCCCTACGCGGCGGCGGCGCTCGGCGGCTACTGGATGTACGAGGGCCAGCACGCCCTGGTCGTCTACGACGACCTGACCAAGCAGGCTGACGCGTACCGCCAGATGTCGCTGCTGCTTCGCCGGCCGCCGGGACGCGAGGCGTACCCCGGCGACGTGTTCTACCTGCACTCTCGGCTGCTCGAGCGCGCGGCCAAGCTCTCCGACGAAAACGGCGGGGGGTCGCTGACGGCCTTGCCGATCATCGAGACCAAGGGCGGCGACGTCTCGGCGTTCATCCCCACCAACGTGATCTCGATCACCGACGGGCAGATCTATCTGGAGACCGACTTGTTCTTCCAGGGCGTGCGCCCGGCCATCAACGTCGGCATCTCGGTATCGCGGGTCGGTGGGTCGGCGCAGGTCAAAGGGATGAAGAAGGTGTCGGGCACCATGCGCCTGGACCTCGCCCAGTACCGTGAGCTCGAGGCGTTCGCGCAGTTCGGCTCCGAACTCGACAAGACCAGCCAGGCTCAGATCGACCGGGGTGAGCGGGTCGTGGAGACCCTCAAGCAGCCCCAGTACTCGCCGCTGCCGATCGAGGACCAGATCGCCACGATCTGGGCGGTGTCCAACGGCAAGCTCGACGACATCCCCGTCGAGGATTGCCGCCGCTTCGAGACCGAGCTCCGCCAGTACCTGCACGACCGGCACTCCGGGCTGATGGACGGTCTGCACGCTGACGGGCAGCTGACAGACGAGCGCCTCGCCGAGCTTGCGGAGGCCGTCGACGCGTTCGTCGAGCGATTCCAGCCCTCGGCCGCGGTCAAGGCCCAGGAGCCCCACGAGATGGAATCCCTGGAGACGCTGCCTGAGCAGGACGCCGATACCGACACCGACGCCCAGGCCTAGCGCGGGGAAGGGAAAGCTAGCCCATGCCAGGAGCCGGCGAGCTCAGGGTCCTGCGTCGACGGATCCGCAGCATCAAGTCGACGCAGAAGATCACGCGGGCGATGGAGCTGATCGCGGCGAGCCGCATCTCACGCGCACGCCGAGCCGTCGAGGCGGCGCGGCCGTACTCGCAGGGGATCACCCGGGTGATCCGTGACCTGGCCAGTGAGGGCGAGGTGGCCAGTCACCCGCTAATCCGCGAGCACGACGTCGTCCGTCGGGTCGGAGTCGTCGTGATCTCCTCGGACCGGGGGCTGGCCGGCGCCTACAACACCAACGTGCTGCGCCGGAGCGAGCGGCTCATCAAGGAGGAGCGGGACGCGGGCCGGGAGGTTGCCCTGTATGCGGTCGGGCGCAAGGCCGAGACCTACTTCCGCTACCGCGGCGAGCGGCCGGTCCGCGTCTGGGGCGGCGTCACCGACCGTCCCTCCTATGACGACGCGGTGAAGATCGCTGAGGAGCTCGGCCGGGCGTACTGGAACCAGGACATCAACCGGGTCTGGCTGGGCTTCACGCAGTTTCGGTCAGCGCTGACCCAGGTGTCGACGACGCGCAAGATCATGCCGGTCGACCCGCGCGAGCTCGCCGGGGGCGAGGCGGGGTTTCCCGCCCAGTTCACCTTCGAGCCCAACCCGCAGGCGCTGCTCGAGGAGCTGATCCCGCGCTACGTCGAGCACCAGTTGTACGCGGCCCTGCTCGAGTCGTCGGCCTCGGAGCACGCCAGTCGCCAGCGGGCGATGAAGGCGGCCACCGACAACGCCGGTGACATCCTCCACGACCTCACCCGCGAGGCGAACCGCGCCCGCCAGGCCGCCATCACCACAGAGATCTCCGAGATCGTCGGCGGGGCCGAGGCCCTAGCCGCTGAGTAGCACCACGAGGAGCCAACCCAGATGACCGAAACCCAGACGCCGGACACCGGTCTCGCCGACGGGCGGATCATGGCCGTCATCGGCCCCGTCATCGACGTGCAGTTCCCGCCGGAGTCGTTGCCGGAGATCAACTACGCCCTGAAGTTCGAGGTCGAGGGGGTCGCCGGCGCCTCTGGCGAGGAGGCGACGGTGACGCTGACCGCCGAGGTTGCCCAGCACCTCGGTGACGACGTGGTACGCGCAATCGTGATGCAGCCTACCGACGGTCTGCGCCGGGGCACCCCCGTCCGCAACACCGGTGCGCCCATCTCGGTGCCGGTCGGCCAGGGCATCCTGGGGCACCTGTACAACGTGCTGGGGGACCCCCTGGATTGCGACGTGTCCGAGATCTCCCCGGAGACCTACTGGCCGATCCACCGGGAGCCCCCGCCGTTCGACGAGCTCGAGCCCCAAGCCAAGATGTTCGAGACGGGCATCAAAGTCATCGACCTGGTCGAGCCCTACGTCGAGGGCGGCAAGATCGGCATGTTCGGCGGCGCCGGCGTCGGCAAGACCGTGGTGATCCAGGAGATGATCTACCGTGTCGCCGAGGAGCACGGGGGCGTGTCGATGTTCGCCGGCGTGGGGGAGCGCACCCGCGAGGGCAACGACCTGATGCTGGAGATGCAGGAGTCCGGGGTGCTCGAGAAGGCCGCACTGGTGTTCGGCCAGATGGACGAGCCCCCGGGCGTGCGCCTGCGCGTGGCGCTGTCGGCGCTGACGATGGCGGAGTACTTCCGCGACGAGGAGCGCCAGGACGTCCTGTTGTTCATCGACAACATCTTCCGCTTCGTGCAGGCCGGCTCGGAGGTCTCCACGCTGCTCGGGCGCATGCCCTCGGCTGTGGGTTATCAGCCGACGCTGTCGAACGAGATGGGGCAGCTCCAAGAGCGCATCACGTCGACGAAGGGTCGGTCGGTCACGTCGCTCCAAGCGGTCTACGTGCCGGCCGACGACATCACCGACCCCGCCCCGCACGCGACGTTCGCCCACCTCGACGCCCAGACGGTGCTGTCCCGCCCGATCTCCGAGCTCGGCATCTACCCGGCGGTCGACCCGCTGGACTCGACCTCGCGCATCCTCGATCCGCAGGTCGTCGGCCAGCGCCACTACGACGTGGCCACCCGCACCCAGGAGATCCTCCAGCGCTACAAGGACCTGCAGGACATCATCGCGATTCTCGGCATGGACGAGTTGACCGAGGAGGACAAGGTCACCGTCCAGCGCGCCCGCAAGATCCAGCGGTTCTTCAGCCAGCCGTTCTACGTCGCGGAGCAGTTCACCGGGATCCCCGGCGTCTCGGTCCCGCTGGAAGAGACAGTGGAATCGTTCGAGGCCCTGTGCGACGGTGAATTCGACCACGTGCCCGAGCAGGCGTTCTTCAACGCGGGCGGCGCTGAGGACGTCCTCGCTCGAGCGAAGCAGTACGAGGAGAGCTGATGGCCCTCGAGGTCGACGTGGTCAGTGCGGAGGCGCGCCTGTTCCAGGGCGAGGCCACCGCGGTGTACGCCCGCTCCACCGACGGGGAGCTCGGGATCCTGCCCGGCCACACGCCCATGCTCGTGGGATTGGTTACCGGGCCGGTGCGCATCGCCACCCCGGACGGCGAAGGGGTGATCGTCGCGGTGCACCGCGGATTCCTCAAGTGCCGCGATGACCACGTCAACATCCTGGCAGACACCGCTGAGCTTGCCGCCGACATCGACATCGCGCGCGCCGAGGCGGCCCGAGAGCGTGCGCTGTCGCACCTCAGCCAGGACGATTACCCCGGGGACGCTCGCGCCGAGTTGGCGCGCGCGGAGACGCGGCTGCGCGTAGTAAACGGGGACGTCAGCATCTAAACCGGTCGCCGGACGCGCCGTCCCCGGTGGGCATGCAATCGCCCGCGCTGGATGCGGGACCTGCCGGTGCGGGTCGAGTCGGGCGGGTAGCATGCCGGCATGTCCGACGTATTCTGCGTTCGCGGTGGCCGGTCCTTGCGGGGCAGCCTGCCGATCAACGGCGCAAAGAACTCTGCCCTCAAGCTCGTGGCTGCGGCGCTGCTCGCAGAAGGGCGCACCACGATCACCAACGTCCCCGACATCGCGGACATGCACGCGATGGCGGATGTCGCGCGGCACCTGGGTGTCAATGTCGATGCGAGCGTGCCGGGCACGTTCGTTCTGGACGTCCCCGGTGAGCTCCACACGGCAACGCCGCCTGAGCTCGTCCAGCGGCTGCGTGCATCGATCGTGGTTCTCGGCCCGCTCGTGGGCCGCCAGAGACGTGCTCGGCTGGCGATGCCCGGCGGCTGCAATCTCGGCAGCCGCAACATCGACTTGCACCTCGCCGGGCTGGCGCGCATGGGCGCGGAGGTGACCTACGGGCCCGACTACGTCGAGGCCACCTGCGAGCGCCTCTCGGGCGCGAACATCGAGTTGCCGTTCGCCAGTGTCGGCGCGACCGAGAACCTGCTGCTCGCGGCGGTCCTGGCGCAGGGACGCACTCGGATCTCCAACGCCGCCCGCGAGCCCGAGATCGGCGATCTCGTGGCGTTCCTCCAGTCCATGGGGGCGCGCATCCAGGGCACCGGGACATCCGAGTTGGTCATCGACGGGGTCGATCAACTGTCGCCGACGCATCACGCGGTGCTCGGCGACCGGATCGAGGCGGGCACGTTCGTCGTCGCTGCCGCCCTGACCGGCGGGGATGTGACGCTGACGGGCGTCGATCCCGAGCACTTGCGCTTGGCCCTCGAGAAGCTGCGCGACGCGGGGGCGTCAGTCAGCGGGGACGCGACGACCGGGTTGCGAGTCCGAGCCGGCGACGAGCTCCGGGCGCTGGACGTCGTCACCCTGCCGTACCCGGGCTTTCCCACCGACCTGCAACCCCAGTTCCTCGTGTTGCTGTCGCAGGCGCGGGGCACGTCGATGGTGACCGAGAACGTGTTCGACGGACGCTTCTCGATCCTGGGCGAGCTGTCGGCGTTGGGCGCCGAGATCGACCTGGAAGGCCACCACGCCGTCGTCCGTGGACCGCGGCCGTTGTCGGGCCGCACGGTCACCGCCAGCGACCTTCGCGCAGGAGCGGCCCTCGTGCTCGCCGGACTGGTGGCCGAGGGCGAGACGCGCGTGGCCGAACCCCACCACATCGACCGCGGCTACGCCGACTTCGCGGGACGGCTGCGGGCGCTGGGCGGCGACGTCGAACGTGCCGATGTGCCAGTCGACTTGGAGGACGTCGCCGCCGCGCCCTGACCCCGCCGGAGGCTTCGCCCGAGGTCGAGGTGGGGTACGTCTCGGGGAGTCGAATTCGTGGAGCCACGACCGTGACTACTTCTTACCCCAGCGTCCCCCCATCGCCGCCGGAGGCGACCCGGCGCGTGCCGTGGTCGGCCGGTGAGGCCGTGGCGACGCTGCTGCTGGCCTTCGGCCTGGGCATCGTGCTGACGATCCCACTGGTCATCGGCGGGGCCGCCTTCGGCGCTGACCAGACCGTGATGAACGCGGTCAGCGTGCCCCTCACCCCCATCGTGATCGGCTTGACCACCTTGCTGATCGTGCGCACGCGGCACCCTGGATCGGGCCGCAAGCTGCTGGGCATCGCCCGGCCGTCGGGCCGGGACTGGGCGATCGGCATCGGGGTCGCGCTGTTCGGCTACGTCGTATTGAACATGGGTGTCGGCGGCTTGCTGCAGTTCCTCGTCGAGCTTGCCGGCATGGATCCCCCGGTGGTCCAGGAGACCTTCCGCGAGGTAGGAGCCGACCCTGGCACCGCGTGGGTGCTGGTGGTGAGCTCCGTACTGCTGGCGCCAGTGGCAGAGGAGCTGCTGTACCGGGGGATGTTGTTCCAGGCCCTCCGCGACCGGCTCGGGGTTGGCTGGGGCATCTGGCTGTCCGGCTTCGTCTTCGGGGTGACCCACGTGGACCTCGGCGCCACGATGCTGTCCAACGTCATGCTCGCCGCGGTGATCTGGCCGCTGGGTGCCCTTCTGGCCTGGGCCTTCCACCGTCGTGGGACGTTGCTGGTGCCGATCGTCGGCCACGCCGCGTTCAACGCGATCAACGTGGCCTTCCTGGTGAGCATGCCCGCCGCGTCGTCCTGACGGGCCCCCTGGGCTGGTGCGTGCGCCTGTCGCTCGTGCCGCCGGACGAGTTGTGACGGGCGCTACGAGGCCTTGGACGACGTAGGCTGGGGGCACCTGTCGAGGGTCGGCTCGCCGCGCCGGAAGGCGTCAAGTGCCGGCCCTTCGTCCTGCATCCCGGCGTAGGAACGCCGGCAGTTCAGCTAGTGGGAGGAATCCGGGCGTGAGCAAGAACAGCAGGCGCAAGCGGGCGACACGTCCATGGCAGCACCCTGAGGCGATGCGGGACATCTCCGACCTGCTGGCTGGCGGACTCGGCCCCTCGGCCGACGACGACCTCGAGTTGCCCGGCTACGAGGTCCGGCGCATCGACGGTGAGCGCAGCCTCAAGTCCTACGTGTGTCCCGAGTGCGGGAACACGATCCCCGAGGGTGAAGCCCACGTCGTGGTCTGGCCGGAGCAGGATGGCGACCTGCGTCGGCACTGGCACCGTCACTGCTGGCGCATCGAAGTCCGGAGGAGCAGCAACGCGTCCTAGGATGCGTCGAATGGTCGGGAAAAAGCGGCGAGCGCTGACTTGGCGTGCGCCGATCGACGGAGGGTGCGGTGAGCTCCAGCAAGGAACAGAAGAAGCAGACCAAGCGGGAGAAGAAGGCGGCGAAGGAGGCCGCCCGCGAAGCCGCGCGTCGCGAAGAAGCACGCCGCAACCGCATCACGGCGGCCGTCGTCGCCGCGATCGTGCTCGTCGGTGGGGCGATCGCCGGCGTCACGATCTGGCAGGAGCGCCAAGAGCAAGCCGCGCTGGAGGAAGAGCAACTGGCGCAGCAAGAGGAGATCGAACAGCAGATCGCCGAGGAGGAAGAGGCGATCGAGGCTCGGGAGGTGGCTTGCGGCGCCGATGAGCCCCCGGGGGCCGGCGAGGAGCGGGACACCTATGACGCGCCTGGCGACGTGCTCGAGGACGGCGTGGACTACAGCGCGGTGATCGAAACGTCCTGCGGGGAGCTCGTTGTCGACCTCCACGCCGACGAGGCGCCCGAGACGGTCAACAGCTTCGTGTTCCTGGCCGAGGACGGCTTCTTCGACGGGTTGGAGATCTTCCGCAACGCCACGTCGATCGCTGCCTTGCAGACCGGCTCGGGGACCGACGACGCCGGGTGGGACCTGGGATACACGATCCCGGGCGAGCTCGAGCTCGCAGAGGAGGAGGGCTACCCCCCCGGCAGCGTCGCGATGGCCAATCCCGGCGATCCCGACCAGGCCGGCAGCCAGTTCTTCTTCGTCTACGACGACGAGTTCGACGAGGCCTTTGCCGACAATCGCACGTACACCCGGTTCGCGGACGTGGTCAACGGCCTTGACGTCCTCACCGAGATCGGGGAGCTCGGCACGGTGGGCGACGATCAGGGCTTCCCCGGCTACGAGGTCCCCGAGGAGCGCGTCTACCTCGAGTCCGTCGAGATCGTCACGGATGGCTAGCGCCGGAACCTGGACCCATTAGCCTGGACCTGCCCACAGAGGCCGACTGAGCGGAGAACTCCATGGACGTGGCGTGTGGCGGGCACGTGCCCGAAGGTTTCGGGGACCCCAAACCCCAGTTCGACGGACCCGAGAACGTCCTCGGCGACGACCCCAGGCCAACGGCGAGGATGCGGACCTCGTGCGGTGAGGTCACCATCGAGTTGCTGGCTGACCATGCCCCTACGGCGGTCAACAGCTTCGCGTTCCTGGCTAGCCAGGGCTTCTACGAGGCAACGCCCGTGCACCGGGTGGTCCCTGGCTTCGTCGTCCAGATGGGCGACCCGACCGGGACCGGTACGGGCGGACCGGGCTACCGATTCGACGACGAACTCGAAGCCGCGCGTGACATGGGCTACGCACGAGGTACGGTGGCTATGGCAAACGCCGGGCCCAACACAAACGGCAGCCAGTTCTTCGTCTGCCTCGCCGACGTGCCACTGCCCCCGGACTACACGGTCTTCGGGGTGGTGACCGACGGGATGGACGCGATGGACCGGATCGCTCAGATACCCGTTTCGGGGGAGAAGC
>SLAO01000106.1 GCA_007126835.1 Nitriliruptorales bacterium
AACCGTGCCGCGAGGTCGCCGGCATCGACCGCGTCGGCGTCCGGCCCGAGATCGTCGAGCGGCGGCTGGGTGAGCGGATCCCCCGTGACCGCCCACACCCCGGCCTTGCGCTCGGTGCCGGCCTCGGTGAGCAGCAGCACATCCCCGCCTTCGAGGCGCCAGCGCACGAGCCCGCCGCGCGGCCGCTTCGCCGTCGAGCCGCCGAGCTCGAGCCGGCCACCGTGCATGAGATGGACGACGTAGGTCAGCTCGGGGGTGACGAGCAGCAGGTGCTTGCCGCGCAACGCCACCTGCTCGACGGGCTGGCCGACCGCCGCGTTCAACGGCGGGGTCACGGTCTTGCACGCGGTGAACGCCAGCAGCTCGACGCGCTCGATCGTGGCACCGCCCAGTGCGTCGCTCAGGCGCTCCGCGTGGGCTCGCAGTTCGGGCAGCTCCGGCATCGACGGCCCTCCAGGCGCGACATCCGTGGCTTCGTCCTGCCCCCGCAAACGCCCAGAGGAAACGCATCCGGCAGCATGATGTTGACGACCGGAGCGGGGTGACGAGGGGGACTGTTCCTCACGACCGCGCTGGAAGCACGCAGAACTCATTGCCGGACGGGTCTGCGTACAGCCGCCACGGCAGGTCGCCCCACTCCGGGTGAAGCTCACGGCCGCCGCGCTCGGCGATGCGCGCCGCGACGCCGTCAGGATCATCTCCAGTTTCGAGCCGGATATCGAAATGCAGCCGGTTCTTGGTCGTCTGCTTGCGAGCTCGCTCAGGGCACAGCTCGAGCAGGGGACCAACCAGCGACGGGTGGCGCAAAGACCGGGGTGCGACGCCGGCCGCGTCGGTCCAGCCGGTCAGCCAGGACCAGAAGGCCGCATCCCTGTCGGGCTCAGCAGAGTCGAGCGGGAGCGCCGCGATTGGTCCAGTGTCGGCGTACACCGCTCGATCCTCCATCACGCAGCACGGATTGCCCTCCGGGTCGGCGAGCACCACCCAGGGCACAGTGCCCTGACCGATGTCGAGGTGTCGTGCGCCCAGCCCGAGCAGCCGGCCGACCTCCTGGGTCTGGCCAGCCCCGCCCAAGAGGTCCAGGTGAAGTCTCGGCGGCTCGGATGGCGGCTCGGGGACGCGCTGGAAGCACAGGTCGAGCACCGGTCCTGCCTCGATGCTGACCCTCGTCTCGAAGCAATCAGGCTCATCGGTCAGCCGCTCGCCGCCGAGCACCGCCTCCCAGAACCGTCCCAACTGCTGCGGTTCGACGGCGTCGGTGACGAGGTTCTCCAGATACATGCACCCAATGTAGGCCGCAGCAGGAGGTCGAGGTAGCGCCACCCCTCCGTGGGCCCGCAGCGCCGCGGCGTCCATGCCCACTCCTCGGTTGTCGGCTCGGCTCAGTCACCCTACGCCACCCGTCGGCGCCGTTGGCGACGGGGTCCGCCAACACCATTGCTTGGCTGTGCCTGGCGATCGGCTGGTGTCTGGGGCGTGAGCGCCGCGCTGCCCGCTCTCGCCGACATACCACGATGATGGCTCACCCGACGGGTTCGGATCACCGACCGGCTATGCTCCGCTACGTCGCTGTCCCTACTTCGGTCGCGCATCACTGACATTGGAGGTGCGCAGCGGCGAGGACCTGCTCTCACGCACGCAGCGGGCCTCCACCCACCGACTCGGCAGGAGGATGTCGTGGCGGTCGTTTGTGACTTGCACGTGGTCGGTGGAACCCACGCGGAGAGCACCAGGCTGCAGGCCCAGGTGGAGAGACGGCTGAACGAATCGGGCGGCCCACCCGACGGGCTCATGTTCGCCTGCGTCCACCCGCACGCGCGAGGATTTCGGATCTTGTTGGTGTTCCGCAGCGCCGAGGCGGCGCAGAACGAGATCGAGGGTGCCCTCCGTGCCGACGCCGCCGCCGTCGGGATCGATCTCGGCGCGCCCGCGACCGCGCCCGTCTGGCACATGGCGCTTCCAGCCGCCCGCTGACGGTCTCGCTGTCGGACCGAAGAACGCCGTCACCCCGCTCCGAGCCCTGCAGTCGCGCGAGGGCTAGCTAGTCGCGCGGCGACGGAACAGCGTGGCCGCAAGCGGCACGCAAAGCGCGGTTGCGGTGAGCAGCCAGGCCGCTGTAAGCCTGCCGGCGTTTCCGAGTGGCTGGTCGAGCAGCAGCGCGCGCAGGGTCTGAACCAAGGGGGTGGTGGGCTGGTGCTCGGCGAAGGCGCGCAGGCCCGTGGGCATGGTTTCCACGGGCACGAAGGCGTCGGAGATGTAGGGCACGAACAGCACGACGAAGGAGAACGCGCCGGCGGCCTGCACCGAGCGAACGAGCAGCCCCCAGACCACTGCCAGTGCGGAGACCGCGAGGATGTATCCGCCGACGACCGCCACGACGAGCAGCCAGTCGCTGGTCGTCGCTTCGGGCCGAAAGCCCATAACGAGAGCGGCGGCGAGCGCGGCCGCGGTGGCGGCGAGGTTACGTCCCAGCGAGGCGACGACGTGGCTGACCGGCACCACCCAGTCTGTGACGGGCAGCGTGCGGAAGCGGTCGATCATCCCGCCGGTCAGGTCCTCGGCAAGGGCGGCCGCGGTGGTGGCGGCTCCGTAGCCGGCGCACATGACGATCACGGCCGGCACCACGAAGTCGATGTAGGCAAGGCCACTAGCACCGGTGTGGATCGCTCCGCCGAAGACGTAGACGAATGTCGCCATGATCAGCACGGGCAGGGCGATGCTCACCAGCACGGCGTCGAGCATGCGGGTGTCACGTCGCAAGGCACGCACGCTCAACAGGTACAGGTCGCCCACGGCCGTCGCCAGCGGCCACGCGCGCCTCGATGGCTTCCGAGTCGTGGGGCCGTTTGTGCTCACGCGGCGGCCCTGGTGAGCTCGAAGAAGACATCGTCGAGGGTGGGGGCGTGCAGGTCGACCGCCTCCACGGTGATGCCCGCCCGGTGCAAGCAGTCCAAGGTCAGGCGCAGCTGATCCGGATGCTGGATGCCCAGCATCACCTGCCTGGCGCCGGGATCAAGGTGCAGGCTGCCGTCGCGGCTGCTGCTGTTTGGCTGCCCGGTGGTGTACCCCTGGCCGGCCATCCCGTCGAAGAGGACGCCGACGCGTTGGACGTCGTCGCTGGTCGCCAGCGTGAGCACGAGCCGTTCGCTGCCGACCCGTTGCTTGAGCACTGCGGGGGTGTCGTCGGCCACGATGCGGCCGTCGTGGATGACGGCGATCTGCTCGGCGAGCTGATCGGCCTCCTCGAGGTACTGGGTGGTCAGCAAGATCGTGGTGCCCGCCGCGCGCAGCTCCTCGATGGTTGCCCACAGCTCCACGCGGCTGCGCGGATCCAGGCCCGTGGTGGGCTCGTCGAGAAACAGGATCCGCGGGGCGGCGACCATGCTCACCGCCAGGTCGAGCCGACGGCGCAGCCCGCCTGAGTAGGTAGCCACGCGCCGCTCGGCCGTGTCCGTCAGACCGAACCGCTCCAGCAGCTCACCTGCCCGCCGACGGGCCGCACGTCGACCCACGTGGTGCAGCCCGGCGAACAACTCGAGGTTCTCTCGGCCGGTCAGCAGGCCATCGACGGTGGCGCTCTGAGCGGCCACGCCGATCTTCCGGCGCACGCTGGCACCCTCACGCGCGACGTCGTGGCCGGCCACCCGCGCGTGACCTGCATCCGCTGACAGCAGGGTGGTCAGGATGCGCACCGTGGTCGTCTTGCCCGACCCGTTCGGACCGAGCAGCGCCAGCAGGGATGCCGCTGGCACGGACAGGTCGACGCCGCGCAGCACCGTGGTGGACCCGAATGCTTTGCGCAACCCGATGGTTTGGATCGCAGGCTCCCCCACTCCGGACCCCCTATCTGCGTACTTCATACAGTATAGAACATACACTAATATATGTAGGCGATATAGATCTAGGCTCGAGTCAGGAGCCGACGGTGCGGTGTCGCAGCGGAAGGGGACGGCGATGGTGGACGAGCAGCCACTGCCCCCCCTCGTGGCGCGGATGTGGGGGCGTGAGCCACCCACCCGGCGGGGACCGCAGCCGAGCCTCAACCTGGAGCGCATCACCGCTGCCGCCATCGCGGTCGCCGACGCCGAGGGCTTGTCGGGCGTGTCGATGAGCAACGTGGCCGCCCGGCTGGGCGTGGCCCCAATGTCGCTCTACCGCTACGTCGGCAGCAAGGACGAACTCCTCGCCGTCATGGTCGAGTCCGCCTTCGAGAACCCACCCCGGCTCGATGGCCGCTCCTGGCGCGACTACCTCACCGTGTGGACGCGCGCGAACCGCGACGCGCTGCTCGCCCGGCCCTGGATGCTACCGATCGCCCATCTCGCGCCGCCCATCGGTCCCCGCAGCCTCCGCTGGCTCGACCGGGCGCTCGCCGCGCTCGCCCACACGCCCCTGACCGAAGGGGAGAAGGTCAACGCCGCGACAACGCTCAGCGGCTACGCCTTCTTCCAGGCAAACCTGATCAGCGGCCTCAGCGTCGGCGCGAACCAGCGCGAGCGGGCCAGGCTCACCAGCGTCCAAGAGTACGGCACCACACTCGCCGAGCTCCTCGACAGCGCTGACTACCCCGCCCTGGCGCACGCCGTCGACTCCGGCGTGTTCAGCGCAAGCCAGGACTGGGTCGAAGACGCCGACTTCCTGTTCGGGCTCAACCTGCTCCTCGACGGCATCGCAGCGCTCATCGCGCGACGGTCAGTGGATGACGAGCAGCCGAACGAGACGTCACCCCGGAGCGATGCGCCATGAACACGGGGGGTGGGATGAAAGCTGTCGTCTACGACCGGTACGGCTCGCCCGACGTGCTGCGCCTTACCGAGGTCGACCCGCCCGAACCCGGTGAGGGCGAGGTGCTGGTTCGCGTGCGTGCGACGTCGATCAACAGCTGGGACTGGGACCTGCTGGCGGGCACGTTCCAGGGACGTCTGGGGTTCAACGCCTGGCGCACGCCCAAGTTCAAGACGCTGGGCGCCGACGTCGCGGGTCACATCGAAGCCGTCGGCCCCGACGTGGCAGACTTCCAGGTCGGCGACGAGGTGTACGGCGACACCTCGGCCAGCGGGTTCGGTGGGTTGGCGCAGTACGTCGCCGTGCCCGCCAGCGTGCTCGCCGCGAAGTCACCGCAGATGACGTTCGAGCAGGCCGCCGCCACCCCACAAGCTGGCCTGCTGGCGCTCCAGGCGCTGCGAAACAACCAGCACATCCGCTCCGGCCACAAGATCCTGATCAACGGGGCCGGTGGGGGCGTGGGCACGTTCGCGGTGCAGATCGCCCACTGGGCGGGCGCGGAGGTCACCGGGGTCGACCACACCGCCAAGCTCGACACGGTGCAAGCGATCGGCGCCGACCACGCCATCGACTACACCCAGCACGACTTCACCCGCACCGGCCGTGAGTACGACGTGATCATCGACGTCGTGGCCAGCCGCCCGATGCGAGCCTACCGCCGAGCGCTTCGTCCTGAGGGGATCGCCGTCATCGTCGGCGGCTCGATGCGCACGATCCTCGCCAGCGTCGCACTTGGGAGGACGCCCATGACAGCAGGTCGCCGGATCCGCCTGCTGATGTACCAGCCGACGCCGGCGGCACTCACCGACCTGACCCAGCTATTCGAAGACGGGCACGTGGCCCCGGTCATCGACAGCAGCTACCCCCTGGAGGACACCGCCCAAGCGTTCGCTCGATTCGGACAGGGTCAGTTCACCGGCAAGCTCGTCGTCACGCTGCCATAACAACCCCGGGACCCCGAGCCTGCTCTCGCAAGTCCGCCCATGCGGAACGAACCGGCCATTACACGTCAGCGGCGACCCACGCCAACGGGTTCCCGGGCAGACCGTTCTGCGGCCCAGCACCCCTGTTGACAGTAGCTCCCCTCCCGCGCGACGGTGCGGCCACCGTGCGCGGGGCGAGGTGGGATCAGGAGCGCCAAACGGAAGGGGGGCTGGATGAAGGAGTCGACGGGTCTCAAGGTAATCCTGCTCGTCCTGGCGCTGACCCTCGTGGTCTTTGGCGGTTGGCGTCTGGTGGATCCTATTGGTTTCCACACATTCAGCGGTCTGGAGCTGTCCGATGACGCTGGCTTGTTGAGTGAGGTGCGGGGGGCTGGTGGGATCATCATGGTCTCCGGGCTCGTCGTTGGCCTGGGAGCATTCCGACATGCCTGGTCGCGCACCTCCGTCGTGCTTGCGGTCGTGGTCTTTGTGTCGTTGGGACTGGCACGTCTGTTAGGGATTGCCCTCGATGGATCTCCGGGCGCGGACGTCATCCAGGGGATGGCTATCGAGCTGGTCTTGGGAGGCCTGGCTCTGTTCGCCTTCGTCAAGTATCGGACGGGGGCGCCTAGCTGGAGAGAGAACGTCGCTCGAGCCGATCGGAAGGTGTACGGCGGCGCCGTTTCCCCCGCGAGCACGGTCTGCACCTGTTCCTCAAGCGCGCGATGTCGCCCCCGCCGGGTTGACGGCACTGCCGCGAGCACCGCAGCCGGCCAGGCGAGCACCGTCTTCGCCGCCGTCTCACGCGAGCCAGTGGGGCGGGGCCCACGTCTTGCTCACATCACGTGGAGGTTGCTGAAGTGAGCCGTGACCTGTGCGCCAGCCCGATCGAGATCCGCTTCCAGCGACAGATCCGAGGGCCCTTCTTGATGCGTCCACATGTCGACGACGACCCCGAACGCTTCTCCATCGTCAGCCCGAAGGACACCCCCTGCCCAGTGGAACGGGTCGCCCGGGGGCAGTTCGAGATCAACGCGTTCCCACCGGCCGTATGACGTCGTCCACATATACGGATCCTCGCCTGGGAAGCGGTAGGCGCCTGCCGCCTCGAGGGCCTTTTCATCCTCGCGAACGAGTGCATCCACGAGACGGACGACAGCCGCCCGCTCCGCATCGGAGAGTGACTCCAATCCCCAGTCGTCATCCGAGGGGCGACCGTCGTACTGGATTGCCCCGCCAGTGCGGTCGGCGTCCCATGCCCTGCGCGCGAAACCTCGTGTGGGGGCCTCCACGGCGAACTCGACCACCGTGAAGCCGTGGTGCTCAGCTGCCGCCTGCTGGTCGGAGCACACCAACGTTCGTTCCGACCCGTCAGTCTTTGACAGTACGAAGAACTTCGCCACAACCCCTCGGCATCCCGTCGGACGCTCCCTCAACACAACGTAGCAAGATCCGAATCCCCCGAGGTGGCCGCGAAGACCCTAGCCAGGAAGGGCGTATCCGGAACCACTGCGTCATCCCTTTCCCTGAGGGAAACGCGCCCGCAGCGGGACCGCAGGGAGTTGCTCACGCCGCCTGCCGGACGGCGCGGAGATCCTCCGCGAGCCGGCGCAGTTCCGCGGCACGCTGCAGCGCATCGACCCAACGCGCTGGCCAGGCTCGGACGCCGTCCCGAACGCCGAGGAGCCCACCCGCGATGGCGCCGTTGGTGTCCGCATCGCCGCCTGCGTTGCCGACCTCGATCAGGACCTCCTCTGCCGGGCGCGGTTGGCACACCGCCCAGACGGCGATCTCCAGGCTGGTCAGCACGTATCCGCCCGGCTGAATCGGCATGGTCGAGCGGTTGCGGCCCTCCAGGATCACTGCTCGCGCGCGGCCGTCGTGCTCGTAACCGGCCAGGCGCGAGACCGCGCGGTCGATCGCCCGGTGGGGCTGCTCGCCTTCGAGCAGGAAGTGGGCGATGTCGTTGTAGGCCGTGGCGGCGTCAAGGCAGCGGGCCTCGCGGTGGGTGACGCTGGAGATGAGCACGGTCTCGCGGTGGCGGGTCTCGTCGTGTCGCCGCGCCAGGGCCGTGGGCAGGCAGCGCATCAGCCCACCGTTGGCGGCGCTGCGTTCGTGGGTCTCACCGGCGGTGAGGGGATGGCTGCCGCGTTCGAACGTCGCGCCGAGGCTGTCACCGCAGTGCACGCCGAGTAGCCCACCCAGGATTCGATCGCGCTGCTCGCCGTCACGTCCTTGCTGCTGCCTGGGATCGGCCACGTCGCCCTCCGGTCCGATCGCCGAGGATCCAGCGAATCCCACTTGATGATCACCGCGTCGCTGCACGCAGAGCATGACACAGCCGGCCCCGAGCGAGGCGTCATGCACAGCACGCCAGCCGGCGATCAGGTGCGGGCCACTGCGATGTTGGTGTGCATCGGCACGACGACCTCGTCTTCCTGCCGGTAGGAGTCCACCAGGTCTTGTGTCGCCCGGGCAAGCGCGTCGAGGTAGGCCGCGAACGCCGCAGGGTCCTCCACGAACTTGGGGACGACCGCGGCGTAGGCGTACTCGACCCGCTCGAGGAAGCGGTCGGCGTCGGGGAAGCGGGTCAGCACCGTCGCCTCAGCCAGGGTCACGTCGGCGAACCCGCAATCGAGCAGGAGCCTGCGCAGGGCCGTCGCGTCGCCGAGGCTGAACGGGGCTACGTGGTCCTCCCAGGTCACGTCGACCCCGTGCTCGGTTAGCCGAGGCGCCTCGGCCTCAGCCAGGGCGGCGTGCAGCGGGTGGTGGTCGAGGCCCTTCCACACGGCGAGCGCCACTCGACCGCCGTCTGCGAGGATGCGACGGATCTCCCGCGCGCCGGCCTGCCGGTCCGAGAAGAACTGCAGCCCCTGCTGGACCACCACCAGGTCGAAGGCGGCGTCGGGCAGGTCCAGTGCGGTGCCGTTGCCCTCATACCACTCGACGCCATCGCCGCCGTGCCGGCGCGCGACCTCCAGCATCGCCGGGTTGACGTCCACGCCAACGACGCGGCCCGCATCGCCCACGAGGGCGGGCAGCCGGCGCGTGAGGATGCCGGTGCCGCACGCCAGGTCGAGGACCCGCTCGCCGGAAGACACGGCGGCGTGGGGCAACAGCGCGTCGGTCAGCGGACTGAAGATCGCCGGGCCGAAGTAGGTCTCGTACGCCTCGGCCGGGGTCGTTGCAATCGTCTCGGTCACGGCAGTGCTCCTTTCGCGCGTCAGGTGAGCCGCCGTCAGCGGGCGGCCCGTGTCATGGGCCACAGCGGCGGCGAGTCGCCGGCCCGGATCTCGCCGACCACCGCGAACCCGTGCCGCTCGTACAGGGCGCGGTTGCGCGGCGAGCTCGCCTCGAGGTAGGCGGGCAGATGGTCGTCGTCGCAGCGATCCAGCCCGCGGCGCAGCAGCGTCGACCCGAGGCCTTGTCCCTGGCCGGTCGGGTCGACGCCCATGAACGGCAGGTACCAGCACGGCACGTCTGGACGGTGCTCGTCCATCTGCTCGAGCAGCGCGAACACGTCGGGAAGGCGCTCGGGCACGACCGCGCGCTGTGTGAGCTCGACAAGTCCTTCCTCGTCGGGCGTGAGGTCAGGCGCCAGCCACAGCGCCGCGCCGGCGTGGTCGTCCGAGACGTCAGCGGTGCCGGCGTCGAAAGCCTGACCGGCCATCAGCTGCACAGTCTGGGGAAACGTCGCGAGGTAGCCGGCGGCGTCGGGCAGCACCCAACGGACGATGGGGTCGGCGGCGAAAGCGGCGACGACCGTGGCGATGGCACGGTCACGGTCCACGGTGGGCGTAGTCAGAGTCGCGGTCATCACGTCGCTCCTTCAACGGGTCGTGGCGGACCCGGCACGGACCGCCATCGGATGTGGTTGACCCTACGAAGGAACCGCGCGGGCGCGCGTCCGTGCCACCACGCAACCCGACTACGCAGATCCGCCTGGCGCAGGCTGCGTGGCTGACTCTCCTAGCGCGTAGCGCACCGCCGCAGCGCGCGCGTTGCGGCCCTGCAGACCGAGCTTGCCGTACACGGTGGCGAGATGGCGCTCGACCGTGCGGACGCTGAGCACGAGCCGGTCGGCGATCTGCTGGTTGGTGAGCCCGCTGCCGAGCAGGTCGAGGATCTCCGCTTCCCGAGAGGTCAGCCCGTCGGCTCGGGCGCCGCGCGTGGCCAGTGCCCGCGCCAGGCCACCGGCTGCGACGTCGGGGTCCGCTCCGAGTCCGTCGAGCTCCGCCTTGGCCGCTTCGAGCTCGAGCGCCGCCGCGTCGCCGTCGCCCAGGGCAGTGCAGGCCTCGGCCAGCAGCAGCCGTACGCGCGCCACCTCGTAGGGGGCGTGCAGCCCCTGCCACAGCCGCAGCGCCTCTCGCAGGCGGGCCACCGCCTC
>SLAO01000157.1 GCA_007126835.1 Nitriliruptorales bacterium
CCTCGTCGCACCACACCGTCCAGTTCTGCGGACGGGGCTGCGGGTCCTCGCCTTCCTCGAAGTCGCACGCGTAGATGTTGCGGTTCGCGGTCGGGTCGGGGGAGCCCACCCAGGCGAACAGGGCGATGTCGTAGTCGCAGATGCCATCGCAGTTCTCGGGGGTGTTGAGACGCTCGAAGAAGGCGGCGCCCTCGTCGTTGTCGATCTCGATCTCGATGCCGACCTCGGCGAGGTCGGACTGCATCAGCTGCTGGGCCAGCTCGCGGCGCTCGTTGCCGCCGGTGGTCCCGATGCGGAACGACAGGCGGGTGCCGTCGCACTCGTAGATTCCGTCGCCGCCCTCCTCGCAGCCGTTGTCCTCGAGCAGCGCCCGAGCCTCGTCGGGGTTGTGGTCCCACTGCTCGTACACGGGCTCGTACTGCTCCTGGTTCGCCATGTAGATCGGGTTCTGCAGCACCACGGCGTCAGGGTCGACCGGGGAGATCAGGGTCTCGACGATCACGTCGCGGTTGATGCCCATGGCGATCGCCTGACGGACGAACTCCTGGTCGAGGCCTTCGACGAGGGTGTTGAAGTCGATGTGCTCCCACACCGGGCCGAGGCCGACCTCGTACTCTACGCGGTCGCTGACCTCGTCGAGCTGCTCGACGAGCTCGATCTGCGGCTGCGGGTCGTACATGTCGATCTCGCCGCCGCGCATCTGCTGGGTCAGCGTGGTCGTGTCGGGCACGTAGCGCATGACGATCTCGTCGAGCGCCACGTCGTCGCCCCAGTAGTTGTCGTTGCGGACGAGGGTGAGCTGCTGGCCCTCGGTCCACTCCTCGAACAGGAACGGGCCGCTGCCTACGTCAGGTAGCTCGTCGTTCATGACGGTCTCGAAGTCCTCGCCCTCGAGCACGTGGGCGGGCAGGACGTTGTCGAATAGCAAGCGCCAGGCGGCGTAGGGCTGCTCGTAGGTGAACGTGACCGTCTTGTCGTCCTCGATCTCGTAGTCCTCGATGTCCTCGTAGCCCGCCTGGGAGGTGATCTGCTCCGCCCACTGCTCGTCCATCAGCGTCTCGTAGGTGAACACGAAGTCGTCGGCGGTGATCGGCTCGCCGTCGGACCAGGTCGCGTCCTCGTGGATGGTGTAGGTCACCTCGAGGGGGTCCTCGGTGAACTCGGCCTCGCCGTCGAGCAGGTGGGGCTCGAGCTCGAACTCCGGCGTGATCCGGTAGGCGCCCAGGAAGTGGTTGTTGAACACCTTCGAGGTCACCAGAGAGTTGCCGTCGATGAGGTAGCCGTTGAGGATCGTCGGCTCCTGCTCGTCGCCGAAGAGGACCGTGCCGCCCTCGACGGGCTCGCCGGCAGCGTCGTCCTCCTCTTCCTCCTCCTCTGCGTCTACGTCGTCCTCGGGTTCTTCGTCGTCGGGCTCTTCGACGTCGACGTCGTCGTCCTCGGGCTCCTCGGCTTCGTCGTCATCCGCGCAAGCGGCGACGATCAGTGCGAGGGCGGCGAGGAGGACGAGCCAGCGCCAGGGCCGGTTGATGCTTGACCGCATGGGTTGTGCCTCCTTGGACACGGAACGGCGGACGACCCGGGTGGGCGGACACCGATCCGTAATGGCGATCCGGCACTGCGTCGTGCCGGAGGGCTCGTGCGGAGGAGGACCGACCGGTCCCCCCCTATGACGTACGTAGGAGATTAGCAGAACCAGGCCTCGGGTATGACATTCGGCTTACGCGCGCCGGCGGGCCCCCGCCCGGCGACGCGCCCTCAGGGCGGATTCTGTCGGCGTCGAGCCGGGCTGTGATCACGCAGCGTGATAGCAGGCCACGTAGGGTTCCTTGGCGAGCTTCGCTCGGGTGTCCTCGTAGGTCGGGACCTGGACGGGGTGGGCGCTGCCTCCGGCGGGCAGCAGGACGCGAGCCCACGGGGGTCAGAAGCCCACAGCGGCGCCCTCCTTGCGCGGATCGGAGGCAGCCAGCCAAGCGCCCTCGTCGAGGCGCTGCACGATCTGCGCGCCCCCGAACCCGAACATGGCGTCGGAAACGCCCGGCGCGGCCTGGTCGACCTCGTGGCCCCGCGCGGCGAGGTCCTCCACCACCGCCGGCGCAACGCCGGCTTCCAGCGCAACCGACCGGCCCTGGTCGAAGCGCCACCGGGGGGCGTCGATCGCCGTTTGAGGGTTCTGCCCGTGCAGGGCGATCCGCAACACCATCTGGATGTGGCCCTGTGGCTGCATGTGGCCGCCCATGACGCCGAACGCGAGCTCGGGGATCCCGTCGCGATGCGCGAACGCGGGGATGATCGTGTGGAAGGGGCGCTTGCCCGGTGCGACGACGTTGGGATGACCGGCCTCGGTGGCGAACCCCGCGCCGCGGTTGTGCAGCGAGATGCCGGTCCCGGGGACCACCACCCCGGACCCGAACCCCATGTAGTTGGATTGGATGAACGAGACCATCCGCCCCTCGTCGTCGGCAGCGGTGAGGTACACGGTGCCCCCGCGCGGCAACGGCGCAGGGGAGCGCAGCGACGCGCGTCGCGGCTCGATGGTGGTCAGGTGGTCGGATAGCCGTTTCGGCTCGAGCAGGGCATCGACCCCAACTCGCATGGTGTCTGGGTCGGCGACCTCGGCGTAGACGTCGGCGAAGGCGGCCTTCATCGCCTCGATCTGGAAGTGCAGTGAGTCGGCGCTGTCGGGGCCCCACTGGCCGATCGGTGAACCGTCGAGGATGCCCAGGGCCGCCAGGGCGGCGATGCCCTGCCCGTTGGGCGGCAGCTCGGCCACGTCGAGGCCGAAGACCGACCGCGTGACGGGCTCGACCCAGTCGGGTCGGTGGGCCGCGAGGTCGGCGCCGTCCAGGGCAGCGCCGGCGGCGTGGGCGGCCGCAGCGATCCGCTCGGCGAGCTCACCGGTGTAGAAGGCAGCGCCTGCAGAGGCGCCGATCGCGCGCAGCGACCGGGCTTGGTCGGGAAAGGCGAAGCGCTGCCCCGGGGCCGGGGAGCGGCCGCCGGGCAGGAACGCGTCGGCGAACCCGTCGACGGCGCCCAGCCGGTCCTCGCCGCGCGTCCACGCGGCTGCGGTGATGGGCGCCACCCGCCAGCCGTGCTCGGCGTACCGCGCCGCCGGCTCGACCAACGTGTCCAGCCCGAGCCGGCCAAAGCGCTCCGACAGCGTCTGCCAGGCCGAGACCGCGCCGGGGACGGTGACCGGGTCCCACCCGTGCTCGGGCATCGGCCCCTGGCCCACGAACCGGTCGGCGTCGACGCCCCGCGGGGCGCGGCCCGAGGCGTTGAGCCCATGGAGGTGCTCGCCGTCCCACACCAGGGCGAACGCGTCGGACCCCAGCCCGTTGCTGGTCGGCTCCACTACCGTCAGGGTCGCCGCCGCGGCGATGGCCGCATCGATCGCGTTGCCGCCCCGGCGCAGCATGTCCAGGCCGGCCTGGGCAGCCAGCGGCTGGGAGGTCGCCACGACCTGCTCGGCCAGGACGGGCATCCGCTGCGACGGGTAGGGAAAGGCCCAGCGGTCAGTCATGCTCGCGCTCCTTGGCTCGGGTCAGCGGCAGGCCCGGCTTCGCTGCGGGTGCCCGCCATCCAGTGGGCGTGCAGGGAAGCGTAGACCCCGCCGGCGGTCACGAGCCGGCTGTGGGGGCCGCGTTCGACCACGTCGCCGTCGTCGAAGACCACCACCTCGTCGGCAGCCTCCGCCGTGGACAGCCGGTGGGCGATCGCGATCGCGGTCCGCCCGCGGGTGACGCTGTCGAGCGCACGCTGGATGCGCACCTCGGTTGCCGGGTCGACGGCGCTGGTGGCCTCGTCGAGAACGAGCAGGTCCGGGTCGGCGACGTAGGCGCGGGCCAGCGCCACGAGCTGGCGCTCGCCGACTGACAGTCGCTCGCCGCGCTCGCCGACCTCGGTGTGCTCGGCGGAGGGCAGGGAGTCCAGCCAATCCGACAGTCCAAGCTCGAGGAAGGCGAGTCGGACCTGCTCGTCGCTGCAGCCGGGCCTGCCATACCGGACGTTGTCAGCGACCGTCGCGTCGAACAGAAAGCCGTCTTGGGGCACCATCACCACGCGCCGGCGCAGGTCGGAAAACGCCACGTCGGTCAAGGGCACGCCGCTTAAGCGCACCACGCCCTCGGTCGGGTCCATCAAGCGGGTCAGCAGCTTCGAGAACGTCGTCTTGCCCGACCCGGTCTCGCCGACGACCGCGACACGGGTCTGCGGTGCGATCTTCAGGTCGACGTCGCGCAGCACGTCGTCGCCGGTGGGGTAGCGGAACCGCACGTGCTCGAAGCGCACCCCGATGGGCCCGTCGGGGATGGCCCTGCCGTGCTGCGGGTCGGCGACGTCGGGCTGCGTGTCGAGGACGCCCAGCACCCTGCGCCACCCCGAGATGGCCGTCTGGGCCTGCTCCAAGACCTCGGTGGCGATCCGCAGCGGGCCGACGAACAAGGTGACGAGGAACAAGAAGGCCGCCAGCCGTCCAACCCAGGGCTCGCCCGGCGGTGCGAGCCCGCCGGCGAGTCCGAGCTGCACCCCGACGACCACGACCGCGGCGGTGGCCACGCCCGCGACCACCTCGGCGGAGGAGAACATCATCGAGGCCAGCCGACCGGCTCGGAACTGCGCCCAGAACTCGTCCCCGATCCGTTTGGAGATGCGTTGCTCGGTCCGGTCCTCGATGCCGTAGGCGCGGACCGTGGCCGCGCCGACGACGCTCTCCGACACCGCGGTCATCATCGCGGCGTGGCGTTCACGGACCAGGTCGAACGCCGCCGACAGCCGCCCCTGGAACCAGTAGATGAGCGGCGCCATCGGCCCGACGACGACCAGGACGACAAGCGTGAGCTGCCAGGAGTACACCGCCATCGCGGTCAGCGCCAGCAGGGCCTGACCGCCGCGCACGATCAGGATCACCCCGCCCCACTGGATGAACCGGCTGATCTGGTCGACGTCTGAGGTCACCCTGGCCACCAGCGCTCCCCGGTGCTCGGCGGCCTGGTGCAGCACGGACAGGTCGTGGATGCGCCGGAAGGCAGCCACCCGAACCGACGACAGGGCGGTCTCGCTGGTCCGGGCCAGGCGGTAGGTCATCGCGTACGCCGCCAGCGACGCCAGAACCAGGACGACCGCGGACCCGGCCACCGCCGCGGCCACCAGGCCGGTGCGGGGATCGTCGGCGGCCACGACGCCCACGTCGATGGTCTGCTGGACCGCTACGGGCACCACGACCTTGCCGGCGGTGGCCATGAGGGCCAGCAGCAGCGTCCCGGCGAGCCCGTCGCGCAGCTCCGGGCTGAGCTGCAGGCCCCGGACGAGGGTGGCCCACGCTCCTCGCGGTCCGGTGCCGATGCCCAGCGTGGTCTGGCCCTGCTGACTCATCGCTGCACCTCGTAGGCGGTGATCAGCCGCTCGTAGGCGGGCAGGCGCGTCCGCAGCACCGCGTGCGTCCCACGGTCGACCAACCGCCCCTCGTCGAGGAACATGACCTCGTCGGCCAGCTCGATCGTCGCCCGGCGGTACGCGACGATCACCACCGTCGACGGCAGCGCCGCGTCGCGGAGCCCTTCCAGGATGCTGCGCTCGACGGAAGGGTCCACGCTTGATGTGGCGTCGTCGAGGACCAGCAGCCGAGGGCGGCGAACCAGGGCGCGGGCCAGCGCGATGCGCTGGCGCTGGCCGCCCGACAGCGTCGTGCCGCGTTCGCCGAGCACGGTGTCGTATCCCTGCGGCAGCGCTTCGATGAACGCGTCGGCCTGCGCCAACCGCGCAGCCGCGCGAACCTCCTCGTCACTGAACTGCCCGCCCAGCGTGATGTTCTCCCGCGCGGACGCGTCGAAGAGGAACGAGTGCTGGAACACCACGGCCGCGTGACGGGTCAGCGCCTCCGGTGCGAGGGCGCGAAGGTCGGTGCCGTCGAAGGCGATCGTGCCGGTGCTTGGTTGCGCCAGCCCCACGAGCAGTGTCGCCAGGGTGGATTTGCCCGCCCCCGTCGGGCCGACCAGGGCAATCGTGCGTCCCGGCTCGATCTTCGCGTGCAGGTCGGCCAGCGCCGGCGCGGCGGTGTCGTCGTACGCGAACGTCACGTCGTCGATGTCCACGGTGGCCGGGCCGTCGCCATCAGGTGGCGACTCCTGCCCGGCCTGGTGGTCCGGGCGCGCGCGCAGGACCCGCTCCACGCGTTCGAAGCCGACCACCGAGCGCGGCAGCTCCATAAGGATGAAGCCGAGGGCGCGCAGGGGGAACTCGAGCAGGACGAACAAGAACGCGATGCGCACGATGTCGCCCGTGGACACCGCTCCGGCGGCCACCCTCAGCGCCCCGACGAACAGGATCGCCAGGATCGCCAAGCTCGGAAGCGCTTCCATGAACGGCTCGAACGTGGCGCGCACCCTGCCGACGGAGATCAGCTCGTCGCGCAGCCGCTGGGACTGGGCGGCGAAGCGCTCGGTCTCTTCGCTCTCACGCCCCAGGGTCTTGACGACCAAGGCGCCGTCGAAGCTCTCGTGGGCCACCGCAGCGACGTCGGCCCGGCGTTGCTGGGCCCGGGTGGCTGGCCCGCGCACGGCGGCGTTGTAGCTGACGTTGACGGCCACGACGAGCGGGATCAGCAGCAGCCCCACGACGGCGAGCCACACGTCGGTGGCGATCAGCAGGCCGGCCGACAGCACGAGCATGACGGCGACGCCGACGGTCAGCGGCAGCGGCGCAACCGGCCAGAACGTCGCTTCGACGTCGGCGTTGGCGGCTGACAGCAGCTCGCCGGTGGGCCGCTGGCGGTGCCACGACAGCGGCAGCCGTGTGAACTGCCGGGCGACCCGCCGCCGGAAGTGCGCGTGGAGCCCGTACTGCATCCAGTACGCGGCCGTGCGCCGGGTGACGATGCCGAGGGCGTTGGCGACCGCGACGCCGACGATGACGGTCGCGGCTACTGCCAGCGTCCCCGGCGCGATGGCTCCCTGCACGAAGGCGGGTTCGATGACCTCGTCGGTGACCCACCCGAGTACCACTGCCGAGCCCACGGTGGCCGCCGCGTACAGCGTCGACCCCGCAACCGCGATCGCAAAGGGCTTGGGCATGATGCGAATCGCCATGGCGAGCACGCCCACACCGCGACGCACGATCCGGCGCTCGGGCATGCCGGGAGCAAAGCTGGACACGACTGGGGCTCTCCGCGGTGGCAGGGTCTGATGCGGGCAGCAGCCCACAGATGCTAGTCGCCCACGGGCATGGGCGCCGGGCCTCGGGACCGAGGCTCGGTCGTCTACAGGTCGTAGCAGGGCTAGCGAACGTGGGCGTCGCTGGCGCGGGCGGCGGCCTCGGCCATCAGCTCACCCTGGCTGTCTCGCGGTGATTCGCCGTCCTCGGGAACCCGCCTCCGCCACGACCCGTCCGGGTCGAGATGCCACGCGTTGACGTTGTCGGCGAGCATGAGGTCGAGGATGCGGAGGATCTGGCTGGCGAGGGCAGGGCGCTCGATCGGGACCATCGCCTCGACCCGGCGGTCGAGGTTGCGCGGCATCCAGTCGGCTGAGCCGATGTAGAGATCGTCCGGGCCGAACTGCATGATCCGGGCGTGCTCGAGGTAACGGCCCACGATCGAGACGACGCGGATCCGGTCGCTGACCCCACCGACGCCGGGGCGCAGGCCGCAGATCCCGCGGAGCACGAGATCGACGCGCACGCCGGCGCACGACGCCTCGTACAGCTTGCGGATCAGCGCCGAATCGATCAGCGAGTTCAGCTTCACCCGGATGAGGCCCTGCCGCTCGCCGGCGCGATGCACTGCGATCTCGCGGTCGATCAGCCGCGTGATGCGCTCGCGCAACGCCACCGGGGCCACCAGCAGCTTGCGGTAGGTGTCGTGGCGGGCGTAGCCGGTGAGGAAGTTGAACAAGTCGGTGAGGTCGGCGCCGAGCCCCTCGTCGGCCGTCAGGAGGCCGAGGTCGGTGTACACCCGGGCCGTCTTCGGGTTGTAGTTGCCGGTGCCGATGTGGCAGTAGCGGCGGATCCCCGACGGCTCTCGGCGCACGATCAGCGAGGTCTTGGTGTGGGTCTTCAGGCCCACGACCCCGTAGACGACGTGGACGCCGGCCTTCTCCAGCTCGCGCGCCCAGAGGATGTTAGCCTCCTCGTCGAAGCGCGCCTTGAGCTCGACCATCACGACGACCTGCTTGCCACGTTCGGCAGCACGCACCAGTGCGTGGACGATCGGCGAGTCCCCGCTGGTGCGGTAGAGGGTCTGCTTGATCGCGAGCACGTCGGGGTCGTCGGCCGCGGTGGTGATCAGCCGCTGCACGGTGTGCTCGAAGCTGTCGTACGGATGGTGGACGAGCAGGTCCTGCTTGCGCAGCACCGCGAAGATGTCCGCGGGCTCCCCCTCCGAATCACTGCGCAGCGCGGGATGGGGGACTGGGGTCCACGGCGCGAAGTGCAGCTCGGGGATGTCGAGGTCGGCGATCTCGTCGAGGTCACCGAGGCCGAGATTGCCGGCGATCGGATAGACGTCGTCGGCGGACACCTCGAGCTCCTCGGTCAGCAGGGCCAGCAGCCAGGCGGGCATCCGCTCGTCCACCTCGAGCCTGACCACCGCACCGAAGCGCCGCTTTCGCAGTTCGTTCTCGATGGCTAGCAGCAGATCCTCGGCCTCGTCCTCCTCGATGTCGAAATCGGCGTTGCGGGTCACCCGGAAGGCGTAGGACTCCAGGACGTCGGTTCCGGGGAACAAGCGCCCCAGCCGCGCGGTGATGAGGTCGTCGAGGGGGACGTAGGCGTCAGTGCCCTCGACGGGCACGAAGCGCGGCAGCACCTCGGGGACCTTGACGCGGGCGAAGCGGCGCTGGCCCGACTTGCGGTCACGCACGGTCACCGCCAACGACAACGACAGGTTCGAGATGTAGGGAAACGGGTGCCCCGGGTCCACGGCCAGGGGCGTCAGGACGGGGAAGACCTCGTCCTCGAAGTAGCGGTCCAGCGAGATGCGGTGCGACGCGTCGAGCTCGGCAAGCCGCGTCACGCGCACGCCGTTGCGCGCCAGCAGCGGCTGTAGCTGCTCGTGGAAGGTCTCCTGCGCCGTGACGATCATCGGATGCAGCCGTGCGGCGATGGCGGCCAGCTGCTCCGAGGGGCTCCTTCCGTCGGCGCTGCGCGTGGTGACCCCGGCGGCCACCTGCTGCTTCAGGCCCGCCACGCGGACCATGAAGAACTCGTCGAGGTTGGTGTGGAAGATCGACAGGAAGCGCACGCGCTCGAGCAGCGGGATCGTCGCGTCGGTGGCGAGGGTCAGTACGCGGCGGTTGAACTCGAGCCAGGACAGCTCCCGGTTGAGGTACAGGGCGGGGTCGTGGAGGTCGATCGGGCTCTCGTCGGTGTCGATGACGTGCGTGTCTGAGGGCAGGAACCGCCCGTCGGCCCCGCGACGGGGCGACGACCGTTCCGCCGACACGACCTCGCTCACTGCCTGGCGCTCCCTTCGTGCGTGGGCACATGCTACCGAGGGGGAAACCGCACGAGCCGGACACCTCGACGGCGAGACCGACATCGTCCCCGTCCGTGGTCTCGCCGGTACCGTGGGGCCATGGTCGATCGACCACCCGCGCACGACGCCAAGCCGCATGCCGCGCCCACCGACGCCGGGCGGGCCGGGCACGCGCTCGCAGGTTGGGCCAACGCGGCAGCAGGGCTGGGAGCGGCGTGGCTGGCCCTCGGACTCGGGGAGCTGCTGGCGGGGCTGGTCGATCCGCTGCCCTCGCCGCTGCTGCTGATCGCCACCGCGATCGTCGTCGCGGCTCCACCCGCGCTTGTGGAGTGGTCCATCGGCAGCTTGGGCACCGGCAGCACGCAGGTGCTGCAGGCAGGGGTGGTCGTGGTGCTCGGTGCGCTCGGGGCCGGTCTCGGCCTCTTGTGGCGACAGCGTCGCCTCGCCGCGGCCGCCGGCGTCGGGCTGCTCGCCGCAGCCGTCCCCCTCGTCGCCGTCGCGCGGGGTGGCGACGTTGCCACGGCTGCCGCTGTCGCCGTCGCGATGGCCACGGCCGGCTTGGTGGCGCTGCACGCCCTGAACGGGGC
>SLAO01000140.1 GCA_007126835.1 Nitriliruptorales bacterium
ACGGCTCCGTCGTTGTCGGCGTCGGGCGCCAGGCTCGCGAGGTCGCCGTAGAGCCGGATCGTCACGTGACCGACCTGCATGGGCCAAGGGTAGGTCCTGCCTGCCTCCTGCACCGGTGGCAGCATCCCGCGGCGTTCTGCGAGGATGCTTTTGACCCGAGCGTCGACACGGGAGCGGCCGGCAATGCGTGTGAGCATCTGGCCCCGGCCGAACCACCGCTGGGAGGACGTGGTCCAGATCGTGGGCTACGCCGAGCGCCTCGGTTGGGACGGGGCCTGGTTCGCCGATCACTTCATGCCCAACACCACGGACAGGTCGGGGCCGATCCTGGAATGCTTCGCCACCTTGTCCGCACTGGCCGGCGTCGTCGGACGACTTCGGCTCGGCTCGTTGGTGGCAGGCAACACCTATCGCCATCCGGCCGTGCTGGCCAACGCCGCGGCCACCCTCGACCACGTCAGCGGGGGACGCGCGGTGCTCGGCCTGGGCGCGGGCTGGCAAGAGAACGAACACGCCGCCTACGGCATCGCGTTCCCGCGGCTTGGCGAGCGCATGGACCGACTGGAGGAGGCCTGCGCGGTGCTGCAGGCGCTCCGGGACCGGCCGCGGACGACGTTTCACGGCAAGCACTACACCCTCGACGACGCCCCCATGGAACCCAAGCCGAGTGGACCGCTCCCGCTGCTCGTGGGTGGCGGCGGCGAGCGGCGCACGATTCCCATCGCGGCGCGCTACGCCGACGAATGGAACGTCTGGGGCGACCCGGAGCGGTTCGGGCGCAAGTCCGCGGTGCTCGACCGGGCGTGCGAGACCCTCGATCGGGACCCCGGCACCGTGGCGCGTTCGGCGCAGGCCCTGATCGTGATCCGGGCACCCGGCCTGCCCGACATGGCGACGTCGGGTCGCCGACCAACGGTGGAGGGCACCTTCGACGAGGTCCGTGAGACCATCGCGCGGTACGTCGCCCTCGGGCTCGATGAGCTGATCGTGCCCGATTTCCACCTGGACAGCGTGGCGCAGACGCTGGCGCTCATAGACGCCCTGACCCGCGAGGTGCTGCCGCCCTTCCGGTGACAGGCGCGACGGCAGCCCCTGTGCGGGCACCGCGGGAGCGCTGGAGGGGCTTGCGTGAGGTGCTTCCCGCCGACGACGTTGCGATTTCGACGTGCCCAGACGTCGAAATCGCAACGTCGATTCGGACGGACGCCCCCACGGGGGGAGACGTCCAGCGCAGGGGCCGGCGCACACGTCCCAGCGCCGGCACCGGCGCCTACGCCCCGGTCAGCCGGTGTTCTGCAGACCGGCGGACAGGCCCGCCACGGTCATCTGCACCACATCGGCGAGAGGTCCCCGCTCGTCATCGTCGACCTCGCGCAGCTGATCGAGCGCGGCCACCTGCAGCAGGGAGAGGGCATCGACGTCGGGGCGGCGCAGGGCAATCGCCGCGCGCAGCGCCGGCTGGCGGTCGAGGAGCTCGTCCTGACCGGTCACTGCCAGCAGCCAGTACCGCGTGCGGTCCCACTCATCGAGGATACGGCCGGCAAGGTGGGGCTGGCCCCCGGCGTCCAGTGCTCGGGCACCGATATCCCGGTCGGCCTTGGCCAGGCTCATCTCGGCCATCTCAAGCAGCGGGAGCATGAACGGCCACTCACGGCGCATCGTGCGCAGGAGCTCGAGTCCGCCATCGTCGCGCCCGACGGCCTCCAGGCCCGTCCCGAGGCCGAACCACCCGGTCAGGTTGACCCGGCTCTGCGACCAGGCGAACACCCAAGGAATCGCACGCAGCGAGGTCAGATCACGGGCGGTCGTGCGGTGCGCCGGCCGTGAGCCGATCTGCAACTGGCCGATCTCCTCGTACGGGGTGACACGGGAGAAGAACTCCGCGAAGCCGTCGCTTTCGAGCAGTCCCCGATAGGCGTCCTCGCTGGCCCGCGCCATACGGTCGGCGATCTCGGCGAAGCGCTCCGCCCGCTGCCAGGCCCGCTCCTCGGCGTGGCGGGTGGACGCCCCGAGGACGGCGTTGACGGTCCGCTCCAGGTGCCTGCGCCCGGAGTTGACCGACCGGTACCGGGCGAAGATCACCTCGCCCTGCTCGGTGACCTTGAGCCGGCCGTCCACCGACCCGCCTCCTTGCCCTCGGATGGCCCGGTTCAGCGGGCCCCCGCCCCGACCCATCGACCCGCCGCGCCCGTGGAACATCGTCAGCTCCACGTCGCGCTCGCGCGCCCAGCGGGCCAGCTGCCCCTGCAGTCGGTGCAAGGCCACGTGGGCCGCCAGCAAGCCCGCGTCCTTGGCCGAGTCGGAGTAGCCGATCATCACCTCGATGCGGCGGCCATTGGCGTCCAGGCGCGCCCGCTCGCCCGGCAGGTCCAACAGCTCGGCCAGCACGGCCTGGGCGCGCTCGAGATCCGCACGCGTCTCGAACAGGGGAACGACGTCGAGCTGGAAATCCGGGTGCCGAGCCGGATCCACCGCGGCTCGTGCGAGCGCCCGCACAGCCAGGAGGTCGGCGGCCGACCTGGTGAACGAGACGATGTAGCGATGGCAGGCCTGCGGGCCGTAGCGCTGCTGGAGCTCGGCCATCGTGCGGATGGTGGCCAAGACCTCAGCGGCCTCGTCCGACACGGCCTGCACATCGACGGTCCAGCCCTCCCGGGCCAGCCGGTCCAGGGCTGCGGGATCGCTGGCCGCACCCGGTTGCAGCTCCTCGACCACCCGCGCGTGCACCGCCGAGTGCTGGCGCACCTCCAGCGAGGCGAGGTGGAAGCCGAACGTCTCGACCCGCCACCGCAGGTCCTGCAGACGCCCGTAGGCCAGCCGGGTCGTCCCCCCTGCCAGCAGCGACTGCTGGACGACGTCGATGTCGGCGAGCAGCTGCGCGGGGTCGGTGTACGCCGCCGCGCCACCCTGTGCCGTGGCCGCCAGGCGGTCGGCGGCGTAGAGGAGCTTGTGGCGGTGGGGCTGGTCGGGTGACGTGCGGGCGAGCGCTGCGGCCCGGTCGGGGAAGGTCTCTCGGTCGGTGCGCAGCGATTCCTCCAGCGCATCGCTGGCGGGGGCACCGTTGTGCGTGCTGGCGGTCAGCAAGCGCGACACCTTGCGCGTCTCGGCCTCGAGCAGCCCGAGGGCCTCGCGTGCGTGCAGCTCACCGGTCTCCCGGGTGACCTCGGCAGTGACAAAGGGGTTGCCGTCGCGGTCGCCGCCCACCCAGCTGCCGTAGCGCAGGAAGGCGGGGGAGACCGGTGCACGCCCACCGGGAAGCTCGGGTTCGAGCGCGCGGTCGACTTCGCGGTACACGTCGGGCACGAGGTCGAACACCGTCTGGTCGAACACCGCCATCACGCGGCGCACCTCGTCGATCGGGGTCGGGCGAGCGTGCCGGAACGGGGCGGTGCGCCACAGTCCCGCGATCTCCTCAGCAAGGCGCCGCTGGACATCTTGCGCCAGGGCGTCGTCGATCTCGACATCGTCGAGGCGCTTTAGCTCTGCGGCGATGCGCTGGAGCCCTTCGACGACCGCTCGGCGACGCGCCTCTGTGGGATGGGCGGTGAACACCGGATGGATTCGCAGGCGTTGCACCAGCGCCGTTGCGGCGTCGCGCCCCTCGAGCCCCGCGACCTCGGTGACCCCGGCCACGATGGCGTCGTCCACGATCTGGCCGTCCCGCCCCCGCATCCGCAACGTCCGGATACGTTGGCGATCATCGGCGAGGTTGACGAGCTGGCAGTGGATCGTCAGGGCCCTTGCCGCCAGCCGTGCCGTGGTCGGGTCCAGGGCGCCCGCCTCGCGCACGAGCGACTCGACGTCGGTGCCGGCGTCCTCGTGCAGCGCGATGCCACCGTCGCGGAGTGCCGCGACGGCCTGTACGAGCTCGGCGCCCTCGCATTCGGTCAGCACGTCGTCGAGCACCTCGGTGAGCAGCGTGACCTCCTCGCGCAGCTTGGGCGGCAGGGCGGTCGCCGAGGCACGGAGCGGACGGGCGGTGCGGATCCGGGCGGTGGGCATTCCTACCTCACGTTCGTGAGCGCGTCGGCTCGAGCGCGCCGGGGCTGAGCATCTGCGGGCAGTGGCAACGTGGTGGAGCGGGGTGGGTCATCGGGCTGCCGACTCCAGCCAGTACCCATCGCGCATGATCGTACGCCCGGGCACCTCTTGGGGGTTGCGCCACACCTGGATGCGTCGCGGAACCAGCCGGAGATACCCGGCGTCGGGGTCAGATCGTGGGTCCACGCCAGTGCGAGCGGCGACCGCGTCGGCCTCGTCAGCTGGCAGATGCGCAGGCCGGTCCACCTCGCCGTCGATCATCACCACATCCCGCGTCGTGCCCAGCGCCACGCGCAAGCCCCCGCCGGCGGCGACCCCCTGGTAGGTGCGGTTGCGCTTGGGGGTCGCCAGTAGCAACGCGTCCCCCGTCCAGCGAAACGACAGGGGCACGAGCCAGGGCCGATCGTCGAGGCTGGTGGCGACCCAGCAGTCGGCATCTTGCTCGAGACGGGCGCGGGCGTCACGAATCCGGGTCGCGCGGTCCCGGACGGGCGGGTCTGGTGCCAATACCAGCTCCTTGGGCGGCCGGACGCGTCGATCAGACGGGAGCATCGCACAACCGCCTCCCGAAGGTCTGCTGCGTGGCTAGACTGCCCCGGCCGGACGCGCTAACGTGCCGGCTAGCGTCACAGGCGTGTGATTTACCGGCCGACCCGCCAAGGAGCCGGTCTTCCCCCCGCGCCGGGCGCCGAGCAGGGGTGGCCGTCTGCGACGGCTGACCCCGCAACCGAAACCGCGGGCAGGGCTGCCCCGACCGACCACGACAGGGAGTGCGCACCCCGTGGGTGACAGCTTCGTCCACCTCCACACCCACACCGAGTACTCGATGCTCGACGGCGCGAGCCGCGTCGACGAGCTGATGCGGTCCGCAGCAGCGCACGGCATGCCCGCCGTGGCGATGACCGACCACGGCAACATGTTCGGGGCGATCGACTTCTACAAGGCGGGCAAGGCCCACGGCGTCAAGCCCATCCTCGGCTCGGAGCTGTACGTCGCGCCGGGCAGCCGCTACGAAAAGTCCACGCGCGGCCCCAAGGGCGGCGACCCGCGCAACGAGCCCTACTTCCACCTGACGGCGCTGGCCGAGACCCAGCAGGGCTACCGCAACCTCATGAAGCTGGTCAGCCGGGCGTACCTCGAGGGCTACCACTACAAGCCGCGCGCCGACCGCGAGTTGCTCGAGGAGCACGCCGACGGGCTGATCGTCCTGTCGGGCTGCCTCGGCGCCGAGGTCAACCAGCTCCTGCTGGCCGGGCGGGACGAGGAGGCCAAGGCAGCCGCGGCGTGGTACCGCGACGTGCTGGGCCCGAGCAACTACTTCATCGAGCTGCAGGACCATCAGATACCCGAGCAGCACAAGACCAACGGGCGGCTGATCGAGATCGCGCGCGACCTCGGGCTAGGGCTGGTGGTCACCAACGACAGCCACTACACCCACCAGGCCGATCACGAGGCCCATGACGTGCTCCTGTGCATCCAGACCGGCAGCCAGAAAGATGACCCCGACCGCTTCAAGTTCAAGGGCGACCAGTTCTACGTCAAGCCGCCCGCCGAGATGCAGGCGCTGTTCGCGGACTTGCCCGAGACCTGGCGCAACACCCTCGAGATCGGCGAGCGCTGCAACGTCGAGTTGACCTTCGGCGAGCACCATCTGCCCAAGTTCGAGTGCCCGCCGGGCATGAACGAGACCGAGTACCTGCGCCAGAAGGTCTACCAGGGCGCCGAGCAGCGCTACGGGACGCCGCTGCGCCACGACGTCGCCGAGCGGTTGGAGCACGAGCTCGCCGTCATCGAGCAGATGGGCTTTCCGGCGTACTTCCTCATCGTCGCCGACCTGTGCGACCACGCCCGCGCGTCGGGCATCCGGCTGGGGCCGGGGCGAGGATCGGCTGCGGGCTGCGCGGTGGCGTACTGCACCGGGATCACCGACCTCGACCCGATCGAACACGACCTGATCTTCGAGCGGTTCTTGAACCCCGAGCGGGTGTCGATGCCCGACATCGACCTCGACTTCGACGAGCGTCGCCGCGGCGAGATGATCCGGTACTCCACCGAGAAGTACGGGGCGGACCGGGTGGCGCAGATCATCACGTTCTCCACCATCAAGGCCAAGGCGGCCATCAAGGACGCCGCTCGGGTGCTGGGGTACCCGTTCTCGTTCGGGGACCGGCTGACGAAGATGATGCCCCCGCCGGTGATGGGCAAGGAGTACCCGCTGGAGAAGGCCCGGGAGCTGTCGGCCGAGCTCGCCGAGGCCTGGGAGTCCGAGCCCGACGCCAAGCAGGTGCTCGACACCGCGCTGTCGCTGGAGGGGCTGCGCCGCCAGCACTCGATCCACGCGGCGGGCGTGGTGATCGCCGGCGACGAGATCACCGAGCACTGCCCGATCCTGAGGGTCGAGGCCGACGGCGAGATCGTCACCCAGTACGACGGCGGCATGGTCGAGGACATCGGCCTGTTGAAGATGGATTTCCTCGGTCTGCGCAACCTCACGGTGATCAGCGACGCGCTCGACCACATCGAAGCCTCGACGGGCACCCGCGTGGACATCGACAGCGTCGGCCTAGACGACCCCGCCACGTTCGACATGCTGTCGGTGGGCGACACCGACGGGGTCTTCCAGCTCGACTCGGCCGGGATGAAGGCGCTGGTGCGCCAGCTCAAGCCCGACTCGTTCGATGACATCGTGGCGCTGCTCGCCCTGTACCGGCCGGGACCGATGTCGGCTGGGCTGCACACCGAGTACGCCGAGCGCAAGCACGGGCGCTCCAAGGTCAGCTACCCCCACCCGGACCTCGCCGAGATCCTCGAGCCGACGTTCGGGATCCTGGTCTACCAGGAGCAGGTGCTAAAGATCGCCCAGTCAGTCGCCGGATTCACCCTGGGCCAGGCGGACATGCTCCGCCGCGCGATCGGCAAGAAGAAGCAGTCCGAGATGGACGCCCAGAAGGAGGCGTTCCTGGCCGGCACCGTCGAGCAGGGCTACCCCGAAAGCTTGGGCAAGGAGCTTTGGGACCTCATCGAGGGCTTCGCCGACTACGCCTTCAACAAGTCCCACTCGGCCGGCTACGGGTTGGTCAGCTACCAGACGGGCTACCTCAAGGCCAACTACCCCGTCGAGTACATGGCGGCGCTGCTGACCAGCGTCAAGACCAACAAGGACCGCTTGCCGCTGTACCTGCACTCGTGCCGGCTGATGGGCATCGAGGTCCTCCAACCCGACGTCAACGACTCGATGGTGGACTTCTCCCCGGCCTCAGAGACCGGCGTCGACGACACCGCGCCCGCGCAGCGGATCCGCTTCGGGCTGTCGGCGGTGCGCAACGTCGGCGAGTCAGTGTGTCAGGCGATCATCGCCGCGCGACGCAAGCACGGGGCGTTCACCGACTTCGCGGACTTCTGCGACAAGGTCGACCCGTCGGTGCTGAACCGGCGCACGCTGGAGTCGTTGATCAAGGCCGGCGCGTTCGAGTCGCTGTCGACCGAGCAGCGTCCCCACCCTCGCAAGGGGCTGCTGCTGTGCTTCGAACCGGTCGTCGACGCGGCGGTCACCCGCAAGCGCGCCGAGGCCGAGGGGCAGTTCAGCCTCTTCGACGGCGGCGAGGACCCCGCCGGGGAGGACTTCGGCGAGCTCGTCGTACCCGACGTCGAGTTCGAGCGTCGCGAGAAGCTCGCTGCGGAGCGAGAGATGCTCGGCCTCTACGTGTCCGACCATCCCCTGTTGGGGGTGGAGCAGGCCATCGCCGAGCTGTCGACCAAGCCCATCGGCGAGCTCTTGGAGGAGCCGCCGTCGGGCACCGTGACCGTGGCCGGGATCTTCACGGGCTTGCAGAAGAAGTACACCAAGAAGGGGGAGGCCTACGTCGTCGGCACCGTCGAGGACCTCGCCGGCGGGATCGACTGCATCTTCTTCCCCAGCGTGTACCAGGCGGCGGCCGGGTTGCTGGTGGAAGACGAGATCCTCGCGGTGACCGGCCGGTTCGACGGTTCGGACAACCCCAAGATCATCGCCACCGACGTGGTCGCCCCGGACCTGTCGGAGGCCACGGGCGAGCCCGTGCGCATCCAGGTGGCCCCGCGCCAGTGCACCCCGGAGGTCGTCGAGCGGTTAAAGGGCATCCTCGACGAGAACCCCGGGCAGGCGGCTGTGCACCTCCAGCTCGCAGGTGGCTCGGGGCGCGCGACCACGCTGCGCCTCGCCGACGAGTTCCGGGTCTCCCGCGACAACGGGTTATACGGCCAGCTCAAGGGCCTGCTGGGGCCCGATTGCGTGGTGTAGTGCCGGCGTCGCACCCGGCACGGTACGGTCGGGATCGTTGCTCCTCAACCGTCGGAGACCGCATGCGCCGATCCCTGTCCTTGCTCGCCCTGATCGGGGTGGTCGCGCTCGGGGCGGTGGCATGCGACGCCGGCGACCCCGACGGCGCCCAGGCGCCCGAGACCGCCGAGCCGCCTGACGAGCCGACCACGCAAGAGCCCACGGCGACCCCGGAGCCAACCGAGCCCGACGAGACGCCGACCGAGGAGGGCACCGCCGACGACGCCGAGGTGGCCGACTACGTGGCCGACGTCGCCGAGCAGGTCGCCGAGCTGCGCGGGCTGGAGGTGCGCGAGGAGATCGACACGTCGGTGGTCGACCAGGACGAGCTCGTCGACATCGCCATCGACGACGAGCGTGACGACGAGGACGAGCAGGCGCGACAGGACCGCGAGGACCTGCTGGTCGCCCTCCGGTTGCTGCCGCCCGACACCGACCTCGACGAGGTCGCCGAGCAGCTCGTGGAAGGCGGCGTCGCCGGGTTGTACGACCCCGAGGAAGCGCGCGCGTACATCTCCAGCGAGGAGTGGCCGCTCGAGCCTGCGGCGCAGGTCACCACCGCCCACGAGGTGGTGCACGCCCTCCAGGACCAGAGCTTCGACCTGACCCGGCTGAGCGACTTCGATGAGGAGAGCCCCGATCTGGCCATGGCGTTTCGCGCGATCGTCGAGGGCGACGCGGTGATCACCCAGGAGCAGTGGGCATCGGCGCACCTGTCCGAGGCCGAGCAGGAGGAGCGAGCACAGCAGGAGCAGATCGCCGGGGCAGAGGCACAGCAGGCGCTCGCGGATCTGCCGCCCTACGTGGTGTTCGAGCAGCTGATCCCCTACGAGCTGGGGGAGCGCTTCCTGCGCGCCGTCGTCGAGGAGGAAGGCGACGACGGGATCGACGCGCGCCTCGAGGAGCCGCCCGCCACCACGGTGGAGCTGTACGACCCATCCCTGCACTTCGACGGGTTCGAAGCCGAGCCGGTCGACGCCCCCGGTCCTCCCGGAGACGACTGGGAGCCCCTCGATGCGTTCGACTTCGGGGCCTACCTCGTCAACGCGTACTACTTCCTCGCGGGCAACCTCGCGGACGGCAGCCAGGCCACCGCCGCGTGGCGGGGGGGCCAACTGCAGGCCTGGCGGGGTCCCGACGGCGTCGCCGTCGGGATCACGGTGCGGTTCACCGGCGACGCCGCGGCGGGGTTCTGCGGGGTGGCCCCGACGCTGCACACCGCCGAAGACAGCGTCGAGGAGGTCGCCGACGGGCGCTTCCAGACCGACCAGGACGCGCTGGCCGTCGAGTGCGACGCCGAGGAGGTCCGGTTCGCGACTGCGCCCACATTGGAATCAGCCGAACAGATGGTCGCCCCATGAGTCCAGACCGGCACCCCCGCGGCGGTAGGGTCCAGGCATGCGCGCACTAGTAGTGGTGCTGCTGCTCGCGGCCGGTGCGATCGGCGCAGCGGCGTGGATGCTGCTGTACGCCGACGATGGCGCTGAGGACGCGGCGCTGGCGGCGGCGGAGGACTTCCTCGCGGCGTGGGAGCGTGGCGACTGGGCCGCGTTGGACGCCCTGGTCGCCGACCCCGCCGCCGGGGCGGGAGACGCGCACCGGCAGCAGGCCGAGGCGCTCGCGGTCGACGACCGCGACGTGGAGCTGACCGGCATCGACCTCGAAGCGCTCGACGCCGGCGAAGCGGCCGCGGCCCACCGGGCCAGCCACGACCTTGGCGAGCTGGGAGCCTGGTCGTACCAGGGCACCTTCTCGGTGGTGCAAGTCGACGCCGACGAGCAGGAGTGGCGCGTGGAGTGGGAGCCGTCGGTGCTGCATCCCGACCTCGAGGAAGGTCAGGAGTTCGACCGCCATCTCGAATGGCCGCCGCGTGCGCAGATCGTGGGGCGCGACGGCCAGCCCCTGGCAGGCGAGGGCGACGTGGTGATCGTCGGGGTGGAGCCCCGCCGCGTCGAGGACGAGCAAGAGGTCATCGACGCGGTCGACGAGCTGACCCCGGCCACTGCCGACGAGGCGCGCGCGGTGGTCGAGGACGACGATCTGGTCGAGGACTGGTTCTACCCGATCGTGACGATGCCCCGCTCGGCGTACGACGAGGTCCGCGATGAGCTCCGCCCCGTCCCGGGCCTGTCGTTCCAGGATGACACCGACCGGGCGGCAGCAAGCGAGGCGGTCGCCGAGCTCGTCGGGCGCGTGGACGAGATCACCGCCGAGCAGCTGGAGGACCTCGGTGCACCCTACGAGCAGGGCGACCACGTGGGTCGCACCGGCTTGGAAGCCGGGTTGGAACGCGAGCTGGCCGGGTCCCCCAGCACCGCGATCCGCCTGGTCGACGCCGAGGATGGTTCGGAGGTCTCCGTCCTCGAGGAACGGGAGGGACAAGAGCCCACCGACGTGGCGATCACCGTGGACCCCGCGACGCAGGATGCGGCGGCGCAGGCCCTCGACGACCTCGACGACGACGTCGGCACCGCCCTAGTCGCCGTTGACACCGACGACGGGGCGGTGCTGGCCGCGGTCAGCCGTCCTCTCGGGGGCTTCGACCGTGCGTTGACCGGCCAGTACGCCCCCGGGTCGACCTTCAAGGTGGTGACCACCACGGCGCTGCTCGAGGCGGGGTTGACCCCCGGCGCCGAGGTGTCGTGCCCCGAGACCACCACCGCCGGCGGCCGGACGTTCCGCAACGCCGACAACCTGGCGCCCGGCGAGGTTGACTTCACCGAGGCGTTCGCGCGGTCGTGCAACACCGCGTTCATCGAGCAGGCCGCCGACCTGCCCGAGGGTGCGCTGGCGGACACCGCGGCCACGTTCGGGTTCGGGGACGGCGACGACGCCGTGTACGACGTCGGGGGCCGGCTCGCCGCCGCCTCGTTCCCGCCCCCCGAGGATGCCGCGGAGGCTGCCGCTGCAGCGATCGGGCAGGGCCGAGTGGCCGCGAGCCCCGTGACGATGGCCGGTGTCGCCGCTGCCGCTGTCGACGGCCACTGGAACCAACCCCACCTGCTTCTCGACGACGATCCACCCGACGAAACCCTGCCCGAGTCGGCATCGGCGCTGCCCGACCTGATGCGCGCGGTGGTGACCGACGGCACCGGCACGGACGCCGAGGCCGCAGATGTCGAGGTGCTGGGCAAGACCGGGACCGCCGAGCACGACGGCGGTGACGACCACGCCTGGTTCATCGGCGCGGTCGGTACGACGGCCTTCGCGATCCTCGTGGAGGAGGGCGGCTCCGGGGGTGATGCAGCCGCACCGATCGCCGCCCGCTTCGCCGAGAGCCTGCCCTAGCGGACCCCGTTGAGGGGACTGATGGCGGGGATGCCCCGCCATGCCGGCGGGTATCGTGAGACTGCCCACACCAAGCGACCCTGACGCCGAGCGTGGTGACCGACGTGCGACCCGACGACGCCCACCGCCAGCAAGCCGCCGACCTCCGCCGCAAGCGCGAAGTCGTCATGGAGGAGGCGCTGCGCGCCGCGACAGCCCTGATGGCGGTCGTGTTCGCCGGCGGGCTGTTGACCGCCTTGCCCTTCGTGCCGGTTTGGATGTTCGGCGCCGCCCTGGCCGGCGTCGCGCTGTCGCTTCCGGCGGGTGTCGCCGTGCGACTGGGGGGCCTGCGAGGCAACGACGACCCGCATCAGGCCCGTTGGTTCCGCAGCTTCATCGGGGTGACCGTGGCGGCGACGCTCGGCGCTCTGCTGCTCGCGTTGACCGGCGTGACCGGGCTGGAGACCGCGCTTTGGCGACTGGCGGGCGTCTTGGCGGTGCTCGGCGCGATCGCGCTTCTACGCGGCCGCGTGTTCCCAGATCCCGACGCTGAGCACGGCCAGCGCACGCACGGCGACCGGTGACCGCCCGCTAGTCGCAGCCGGGCCCGCGGTCCACCCCAACGAACTCGGGCTCCTCATCGCTTTCGTCGCCGGGTTCGTGGTCGCGGTCTGACGCTTCCGGATCGGTGTCGGTGTCGTCACCGGAGTCCGCGGTCCCCTCCTCCCCGGCATCACCGGCAGGGTCTTCCTCGAGTTGTCCGGCCACGAAGTCGTCGACCAACCGGGTCAGGTCCGCATCATCGACGTGCAGCACGTAGGGCGGCTCCTGGCTGATCGTGCCGGGCACGGTGGCCGAATGCACTCCGTCACCGGGGATGTCCAACGCAGCGGCCGCGAGCTCGCGCATGCGCGAAAGGGTCATCGACTCGTCGACCTGCAGCGCCCCGGCTGCCGCGTCGATGAGCGACACGAGCCGCCGAGGGTTGGCGGCCGTCCATCCCGACACGACCTCGTCACGCAGCTCCTGGACCAGCCGCTGCTGCCGCGCGATCCTGCCGAAGTCGTTGTCGATCGACCGTGCGCGGGCAAACGCCAGCGCCTCTTGCCCGTCGAACAGCTGGCAGCCAGCCCCCACATCAAGGTTGGCGTCATCGTCCTGGATCGGCTCGTCAATCCACATCTCGACGCCTCCGATCGCGTCGACGATGTCCACAAAACCGCGGAAGTCGACCATGGCGAAGTGGTCGGGCGTCACGCCGGTCCAGCCGTCGACGGTCTCGACCAGGCATGTCGGGCCGCCGGTGCCGCGTTCCTCACCCAGGGCATAGGCGGCGTTGATGCGGCCGACACTGCCATCGCACCGCTCGACCACGGAGTCACGGGGGATGCGCAGCACGTCGACGCGGTCCCGAACAGGGTCCAGACGGGCCAGGGCGAGGGCCTCGGTGCGCTCGCCCGGCACGGCGCCGGTCCCGAGCTCGGACTGCTCCTCGGGGCTCAGCACGCTGCGGTCGTCGGACGCGGCAACCAGCACGGTGACGACCTCGTCGACGGGATCGGGGAGCGGGTCGGTGTCGTCGCGGTCGGCGTCGGGGGCGGGGATCGCCTCGCCGTTGTCGCCTTCGCCCTCCTCGCCGTCGTCGGGGTCCTCGCCGTCGTCTTCGCCGTTGTCAGGGTCCGCTGCGGGGTCGGCTCCGCCGTTGAGCCCGGCCACCTCGACCCGGTCGACCCCCTCGTCGAAGCGCAGCGCGAGCGCACCCGCCACGGCGACCCCTCCGACGAGGAGCACGCCGACGACGACGGCGGAGATGATGATCCACTGCCGTCTTGTGGGAAGTGAGATGGTGCGCATGGCCTCTCTGGCTGCCGGCGGCAGCCGGTCTCCGGGTCCAAACTCGTAACGGTTCACCATCTCCGACGCACAGATCGACAAACCTGTTCCCCGCCGCGCACGCCGATGGTGGCAGCGACCGCCCCGACGCAGTACGCCGACGCCGCGGTTGGCGTGCGAGGATCGTGCCCACCGTTTCCTCGCCAACCGTCTAAGGACCACATGAGCATCGAGATCCGCGGGCGCTTCCGTGCCCACCGCCGGGGCTATGGCTTCGTGACCCCGGTGGCCGACGACGGGCTGACGCCGGTGACCTGCCAGCTCGAGGCCGCCGAGGGGTCGGCCACGGTCGAGCGCGTGTTCGTGCCTCCACGCCTTGTGCGTTCGCTGATCTCGGACGACCTCGTCCGCGCCAAGGTGTCACAGGACGCGCAGGGCGCGACCGCCCATCAGGTGACGGCACTAGAACGGCCACGCCGGATCCTTCCCGGGACCATCCGCCGGCGTCGCGGAGCACTAGTGCTCGAGGCCACGCCGGAGCTGACGCCGGCGCGCATCCCGATCTCGGCGTCGATGGAGGAGACGATCCGGCGCAACGTCGATGAGGTGGCGGTGGTGCTCGTCGACGCGCCAGGCACCGACCAACCCACCGCCCAGGCGCTGGTCGCAGGCCCGTTCGCGGCGGACTCGGCGGATGCGGTCCGCGCCGAGACCGTGGCCGCGGTACTGGGACGAGCCGCTCCGGCGCTGATTTCCGGAGGTGCGTCGTCGGCTGGGCTCGACCCCGCAGAGGCTGAGACCACGCACCTTCGCCTGGTCGGCCAGCTCGCTGGCGGCCGGCGGGGGGCCGCTGCGGGGTTGGACCGCGCCGGGCCGGTACCGGGATCTGAGATCCACCCCGTCGACCGGAGCCAGCAACCGTGTCTGACCATCGACGCGGCTTCGGCCCGTGACCTCGACGACGCGATCGCTGCCAGCTGGGACGGAGCTGCTGACAGCCCTGTGGTCGTCAGCGTGCACATCGCCGACGCCGCCGGCAGCGTCGGGATGGGCTCGGCGGCAGACCGCTACGCGCGGACCGTTGCCGCGACCACGTACCTGGCCTCGGGCGCGAGCGCGCCCATGCTCGACCCCGCGTTGTCCGAGCAGGAGCTCTCCCTGCGCGCCGACGTGGACCGTCGGGTGTTGACCGTCCGTTACGGCGTGGCGCCAGACGGTGCGCTGATCGACCCGCAGCTGGAGCTTGCCACGGTGCGTTCCCGGGCCCGGCTGACCTACGCGACCGTCGAGCAGTGGCTGCGTGGGGACCACGCCAACCTCCGGCGACTGGCGGGCGACGGAGCCGGCGAGGCCGAGACAGTGCTCGAGTCGGCCATCGAGGCCGCCCGCCGCCTGGGGATCCACCGGGCGGGTCGGACCAGCCTCGAGGAGCTCTTCGCCAGCGCCGAGCTCGTGCCCTCCGTGGTCGACGGGGAGCTGACCGCTGTGCCCGCCGAGCCGCACGCGCAGGCGTATCGGCTGATCGAGCAGCTGATGGTCGCGGCGAACATCGCCGTGGGCCGATGGCTCGTCGAACGCAACGTGCCCGCGCTGTACCGGGTTCACGAGGGGATCGATGCGCAGCGGCTGGCTCGCGTGCGCACCGCTGCGGCCCTGACCGGCGCAGTGGTGCCGGCCCTCGGCGGTGACGCGGCGCCCGAGCAACCAAGCGCTGCTGGCCCTGACGGGCACCGCGCCGTGGCAGCGACCGACGCCGTCGACACCGAGCAGGTCATCGCCGAACTGCTCGGCGAGGTCGTCAGGTTCGAGCAAGAGGGACGGGACGCCGACCGCGATCTGCTCGTCTCCGCAGCGACCGGGGCGTCAGCGCGTGCGACCTACGAAGCGGATCCGGCGTCGCACCGCGGTTTGGCCGCTGCCGCGTACACCCACTCCACGTCGCCGTTGCGTCGCTACGCCGACCTCGTCGTGCACCGGCAGGTGCGCGCCACCCTGGCAGGGCAGCCACCGCCCTACGCAGCACAGGACCTGCGCGCGCTCGCGGGATGGCTCGACGCGAGATCAGGGGCGCTGGCCCGGCTCGAGGCGCGTGAGCGCACCGAGCTGTGGGCGCTGCTGCTGGACCGTGGCTGGCTTGCCGGACCGGAGCCGGCGACGGTGACGGCGATCAGCCGGGCCGGGTTGACCGTTCGCCTGCCCCGCCTGGGCCTGACCGGCTTCGTGACCGCCGAGGACGCCCTTGGGCTGCCCGGCGACGAGCGGGCCACGCTCACGGCGACAGACCGCGGCCTGGCGACCACCTCCGGGCCATGGCGGGTGGGCTCACGGGTGCACGTGCACTACGCCGGCCGCGATGACCGCGGGCGGCCGTCCTGGCGCCTGGATGCACGAGATCGGCCCGAGCGCGTCCCGGGTGGCCGGTCTGGGACCACCCGGGACGACGCCGACGGTCAGTAGGAGTCGCGGCAGGGCTCGGTGAAGTCGTAGTCCTCCGCGGTGGGACCGACGTACTCCGTGGCGAGGTTGACCAGCCCGGCCGAGCTGTCGTCGTCGGGCTCCCCGATGTTTGAGCCCCGCACGATGCGGTCGTTGGGCTCTCCGGCGAAGTTGCCGGCGTCGGGGGGCAGCATGCCCTCGTAGTCCACGTTGTCGAGCGCTTGCAGGGCTGCCAGCACCGTCGCCCGGTCGATGGTGCCTTCCTCGACCGCACCTTCCAGCGCCGCCTTCACCGGGTACTGGGACACCCATCCGGCGGTGTGGAAGTCGTTGCGGACCTCGCCGTCCCCGAGGGTCTCGCGCATCGCTTCGTGGCCCGGGGTGTCGGAGTCGTAGGTGGGGTAGGGCCCGACCTGCCAGAAGTAGGCACGCAGGGCGTCGGCGGCGGGGGAGTCCAGCAGTGCGACGTTCCACGTCGGCCCGTGCCCGATGAAGAAGCCCTCGTAGCCTGCGGCCACGGCTTCACCCACGACCGCTGCGCTGTCGGTGGGGTTCAGCGTGAGCACCACGAGGTCGGGTTGGTCGGCGGCGATCGCCTGGATCGCGTCGCCCTGGTTCTCGGGCCCGGGTGGGCTTTGCACGCCGATGTGCTCAGCGTCTTGGGCGTCGGCGGCCAAGCGAACGCCGACGTCGGCGTCCTGCCCGTAGTCGTTGGGGTAGTGGACGCTCATGACCGAGTCGACGTCGTCGCGCTCGGCGACGTAGAAGTCCACCGCGTTCATCGAGTCGACGCAGTAGTTCGACCCGCTCTCGACCATGACCGGATCGAACGGGAAGTCCGAGTTCCACGCCATGGGAACCGCGAACATGTCGTCGGCCTCCAGGTCGTCGCGGATCGCCAGGGTAGGGGAGGACCCCAGCGACAGACCGAGCGACAAGACCTCGTCGCGAATCTCGCCGAACACCTCGGTCTGCACCTCGGGGACGTACTCGTTGTCCCGCACGTTCGACGCGATGTCCACGTCGAAGCCGCCGATGCCCCCGTCCTCGTTGACGCGACCCCAGAAGGCCTCGATCGCGTCCTGGATCAGCGGCCCGGCCTGGGCGAAGGCCCCGACGGTCAGGTCGTTCAACGACCCGAGGTAGATGCAGCCGTTGTCGTCGTTGACGCCGTCGGGACACGGTTCGTCGGTCACCCCCGGGCCCGAGCCGGCCACCCCGTCGTCGTCGGCCTCTTCGGGTTCGTCTGCCTCGTCTGCCTCGTCGTCCTCGTCTGCCTCGTCGGGTTCGTCGTCGGGCTCGTCTTCGACGACCTCCTCGGCGTCGTCGGGCTCGTCGTCGACCGCGGCCTCGTCGTCGTCGGCACGACAGCCGACGACGAGCAGGGCCAGGCCGACGACCAGCAACAGCAATCTGATGGGTGCAGTCTTCATCTCGAGGCTCCTTGTCGTGTACGTGGCGCGCGTCAGTACGAGAACGGCCACCCCTTCCAGTAGTTGCGGACTTTGACCCACAAACCGAACAGGCCTCGCGGTTGCAGCACGAGGAACGCCACGATCAGCGCGCCGTAGAGGATCGCCTCGAGCTGGAACACGTTGATGAACCCCCCGTCGCGCAGCGCGGGGTCGGTGGAGATCCACGGAAACAGCGCCGGCGCCTGCCGGGTGACGAACGGCAGGAAGCCCAAGAACATCGCCCCCGCGATGGACCCAGAGATCGTCGCGACCCCCCCGATGAGAATCATCGCGATGTACTGGACGCTCATCAGCAGGTTGAACGACGCCGGCTCGATCACCGACGTCAGCGTGTACAGAAGGCTTCCGGCGATCCCGGCGTACGCCGAGGAGACCGTGAACGCGATCGACTTGTACTTGGCCAGGGGCACCCCCAGGACCTCCGCGGCGACGTCGCGGTCCCGGATCGCCCCGAACGCCCGGCCGACGGCGCTGCGGGCCAGGTTGCGAGCCAGGACGGCGAACACGACCAGCAGCGCGAAGCACAGGTAGTACATCTTCTGCTGGCTGCTCATGAGCACGCCGAACACCTCGCCGGGCTGGTCGAAGCGGAACCCGCCCACGTCGGCGACGACGCCCGGCCGGCCAGCGCCGAGGCCGCCGGTCAGCGAGCGCCACTCCTTCCACAGGTGTTCGCCGAGGAACACCAGACCCAACGTCACGATCGCCAGGTACAAACCCCGCAGCCGCGACGCCAACGGTGAGATGACAAAGCCCGCCAAGCCGGCCACCAGGCCCGCGACGGGCAGACCCACCACCAATTGCAGCCCGAAGCCGACAAACCGGGTGTCGGTGTCGCCGGTGAGGGCCGCGGCGGTGTAGGCACCGACCGCCACGAAGAACGCGTGGCCCAGCGACACCTGACCGGCGTAGCCGGTGACCAGGTTCAAGCCGATCGCCCCGATCGCCAACGCGAACCCTTGCGCGAACAGGAACAGCACCGGGTCGACGACCAGCCACGGCACCGTCAGGGCGGCCACGGCCAGGGCGGCGACGCTGTTGCGCTTGGCCGGGGTGTCCAGCAGCGCCATGTCCTGGGCGTACGTGGTGTACAGCTCCGGGCGGCGGGTCAAGGCGTTGCTCATGAGCGCCTCGCTGCGGCGTGGCCAGTCACCGACCGGGGATCAGACACGCTGCACCTCCGGGGTGCCGAACAGCCCGTAGGGCCGCACGAGCAGGACCATCAGCATGAGCACGTAGGGCGCCACGATCGAGAAGTTCGAGCCCAGCCACGGCATGTACGTGCCCTGGTAGGTCGCAAACAGCGCCTCGACAACGCCGACGGCCAGGCCGCCGACCACGGCCCCGACCACGGAGTCCAGGCCCCCGAGGATGATCGCCGGCAGGGCCTTCAACCCCACCACCCACGTCTGCTGGTCCACGGTCGAGCCAGCCCCGATGAACACCCCGGCGATGGCTGCCAGCGCAGCGGCGAAGGCCCACGACAGCCCGAACACCGTGCCGACGTTGACGCCTTGAGCCTGGGAGGCCTCCTGGTCGATGGCGGCCGCGCGCATCGCCAGGCCGGTCCGCGAGTACTGGAAGAACGCGTACAGGGCTGCGAGCAGCACCGCGGTGGTCACCAGCGCCGCCAGGTGGCGGTGCTGGATCGTGATGCCCAGCAGTGTGGTGCGGTCCAACCCCCAGGGATCGTTCATGGGCCGGACGTTGAAGCCGATGAACCGGTTGGTGACATTGCGGATCACCACGTCGAGCCCGAGGGTGATGATCGCCAGGATGAACACCGGCTTGCCGACCATGGGGCGCAGCACGGTGCGTTCGACCCCCGCCCCCAGCAGGGCAGCGCCGACGACCGCGACGACCACAGCGGTGTAGAAGCCGAGACCGGCCTGCCCGGTGAGCAACGCCACGGCGGTCGCGCCGGCCGCCATGAGGGCGGGCTGGGCGAAGCTGATGACGGAGGTGGCCTTGTAGATGATCACAAAGCCGACCGCGATCAGCGCGTACGCGGCGCCCTGGCCGAGCCCGGAGGTGATGGCCTGCAGCAGCTGGGTCACCGCGACGACCCCTCGTACATCGACTCGACGAGGTCGCGGAAGCGCTCCTCCATGGCCTGGCGCTTGATCTTCTGCGTGGCGGTCAGCTCGCCGTCCTCGTGGTCGAGCTCCTTGCTCAACAGCTCGAAGCGCTTGATGCCCTCCACCTGCGAGAAGCGCTGGTTGACCCGGTTGACCTCCCGCCCGACGAGCTCGATGACCTCTGGCTTCTCCGATAGGTCGCGGTAGGTGGTGTAGGGCAGGCGCTGGCGTTGCGCCCAGTCGCCGACCGTGTCGAGCTCGATGCCGATCAGCGCCGTCAGGTACTTGCGGCCGTCACCGATCACGATGGCCTCGCGGATGTAGGGCGAGGCCTTCAGGGAGTTCTCGATCTCGGAGGGGGAGATGTTCTTGCCACCGGCCGTGATGATGATGTCCTTCATCCGGTCGGTGATCTTGAGGTGGGTGCCTGGCGAGCCGTCCGGCCCATCGACCCATTCGCCGACGTCACCGGTGTGCAGCCAGCCGTCGGCGTCGATCGTCTCGGCGGTGGCCTCTGGCTTGCGCCAGTACCCCTTGAAGGTGCCGCCGTGGCGGGTGAGGATCTCGCCGGTCGCAGGGTCGGTTGCCACCTCGGTGCCCGGGTAGGGCTCGCCGACGGTGCCCACCTTGATGCGACCGGGCCGGTTGGCGGTGGCGACGGCGGAGTTCTCGGTCATGCCGTAGACCTCATGCATCGGCACGCCCACACCCATGAAGAACGTCAGCACCTCCGGCGCGATCGGCGCCGCGCCCGAGGCGGCGTACCGGGCCAGGCGCAGCCCGATCCGGCGCTTGAGGGCCCGGTACAAAAAGACCCATCCGACGGCGTAGACGGCGCGTGTGACCGCCGAGTGGCGTCCCCCCCGCGCGACGAGCACGTCACCGAGCCGCTCCGCAACGCCCATCCACAGCCGGTAGTTGGCCCGCTTGGCCGGCGAGGCCTTCGCGGCCCGGATCTGGATGCCCGCGACGACCTTCTCCCAGATCCGGGGGACGCCGAACACGATGGTCGGCTGGATCTCGGCGAGGTTCTGCTGGACGGTCTCGATCGACTCGGCGAAGTTGACCTGAACCCCGGCGCCGGCGTTGAACCAGGTGGTGAACAGCCGCTCGGCGACGTGGCACAGCGGCAGGTAGCTCAAGACCACATCGTCGGGCGATGGGGCGGGGGACACGACGCCGCCTTCGTCCGCCAGCGTGCGGATGGCGAAGTCGATGTTGGCGTTGGTCAGCATCGCGCCCTTGGGCGGGCCGGTCGTGCCCGAGGTGTAGATCAGCGTGACGACGTCGTCGGGGTCGGCCTCGGCGATGCGCCGCTCGACCGCGCCGTCGTGGGCGTCACGGTGCTGTCGCCCCAGCGCCACGAAGTCCGTCCACGCCATCAGGCGCGGGTCGTGGTAGGTGCGGACCCCTCGTGGCTCGACGTAGATGATGCGCTCGAGGTCGGGCAGGTCGTCGGCCACCGCGAGAGCCTTGTCGACTTGCTCCTGGTCCTCGGCGATGAGCAGTCTGGCCTGGGAGTCGCCGAGGAGGTAGGCCACCTCCGAGGCGGGGTTCGTCGGGTACAGGCCCACGCTGACGCCACGCACCGCGAGGGTGGCCACGTCGCTGTACAGCCACTGCGGGCGGTTCTCGGAGTGGATGGCCACGCGATCGCCGATGCCGACGTCGAGGGCCAACAAGCCGTGGGCGACGTCGACGACGGTGTCCCAATACTGCGCCCAGGTGATCTCCTGCCACAGCCCGAGGTCCTTCTCGCGCATGGCCACGCGTTCCGGTGCGACGTCGGCCCAGTGCCGCACGCGCGTGACGAGCGTCGTGGCGTGGACGGTGGGCCGCTCGGCGGTCAGGCTCATCGCGTCCCTTTCGTCTCCGCCGGCCGGTCGTGCGTCCCGGCGGTGGGCTCGCCGCGTCCGCCGGCAGCCTCGTCGTCGGCGGCTGCGTCGCTGGCTGCCACGTCCACCGCGCTGCCGCCTCCGAGGTACGCCGCGATCACGTCGGGGTGCTGTTGGACGTCGCTGGGCTTCCCGGTGGTCAGCGGCTTGCCAAAGTCCAGGCACAGCACTCGATCGGCGAGATCCATGACCAGGCCCATGTCGTGCTCGACGAGCACGATCGGGATCTCGAGCTCCTCGCGGATGTCGAGGATGAACCGCGCCATGTCCTCGGTCTCCTCGAGGTTCATCCCCGCGACGGGCTCGTCGAGCAGCAGCAGGCGCGGCTCCATCGCCAGGGCCCGACCAAGCTCCACCCGCTTTTGCACCCCGTAGGGCAGGAGGCCGACGGGGTACTTGCGGTACTGCTCGATCTCGAGAAAGTCGATGATCTCCTCGATCGCGCGCCGGCTCGCCAGCTCCTGGGTGCGGGCCGGGCCCAGCCATGCCATCGCCGACAGCCACCCGTAGCGGATGTGGCGGTGACGGCCCAGCATCAGGTTGTCGATGACGGTCAGGTTCTCGAACAGCTCGATGTTCTGGAACGTCCGGGCCATGCCCATCGCCGCGATCGCGTGCGGCTTGTGGCCGACGATGTCGGTGCCGAGGAACGACACCGAGCCCGCCTCCGGCGCGTAGACCCCCGACAGCACGTTGAAGATCGAGGTCTTGCCCGCCCCATTGGGGCCGATGATGGCGAACAGCTCGCCCGGGTCGACGGTGAAGCTCACCCTGTCGATGGCGGTCACACCCGCGAAGCGCAGGACGACGTCGGAGAACTCGAGAACCGGCCCGGCGCCGGCGCCGGCTGGTGTCACGACAGCCATCGCTTGCGGCGCTTGTAGTGCTTGACGTCCCGGAAGGACCGCTTGGTCTCGCCCTCGTGGGCCATGCCCAGGTAGAACTCGCGCACGTCCTCGTCCTCGAGCAGCGCGGTGGTGGGCTTGTCCATGACGACCTTGCCGGTCTCCATGATGTAGCCGTGCTCGGCGATCGAGAGCGCGAGGTTGGCGTTCTGCTCGACGAGCAGCACCGTCGTCTGCTGGCGGTTGATCTCTACGATGAGCTCACCGATCTGCTCGACGAGGCGCGGGGCAAGGCCGAGGCTGGGCTCGTCGAGCAGCAGGTAGCTCGGGTCGCTCATGAGCCCCCGGCCCATCGCCAGCATCTGCTGCTCCCCGCCGGAGAGGTACCCGGCGGTTGCACGGCGCCGGTCCGCCAGGGTGGGAAACAGGTCGAAGACCCGGGCCATGCTCTCCTTGGGCGCGGTCTTCGCCGCGTGCGCCCCGATCCGGAGGTTCTCCTCCACGGTGAACTCAGCGAAGATCCGTCGGCCCTCGAGGACCTGCTTGATGCCCAGGCCGACGAGCTGGGCGGGGGACCGGTGTGTGACGTCGACCCCGTCGAGGCTGATCGTGCCCTTGGTGACCTCGCCCTCGTGGATGTCGAGCAGCCCGCTCAGGGCCCGCAGCAGCGTGGTCTTGCCCGCCCCGTTGGATCCCAGCAACGCGACGATCGCGCCTCGGGGCACCTCCAGAGACACACCTCGGAGAACGAGCACGACGTCGTCGTAGACGACCTCGAGGTTCTCCACGGCCAGCATGCTCGTCCTCTCGCCGCTTTGACCAAGGCCCCGCGCGGTGCGCCGATCACGGTGACCATGGGCCTGCCGATCCCACCCATCGACCGACCGAGGTCAGGTGTACGGGTGTGATCGTAGAGAACCAAAGCGCCCCTGTCGTGGGGCAGGCTCGGAAAAGTTCGCAGAATGTTTGCGTCGGCGGGAGGCCCGAGGTCGTCAGTCCACCAGCCGCTTCTCGAGCCGCCACGACGCGAGGCGCCACGTCACCGCGGCGAAGACGAGCAACGCACCGACGTGGCCGACATCGGTCCAGCCCGAAGAGCCGAAGCTGGCCGAGCGCACCAACTCGACACAGTGGTACAGCGGGTTGAGCCACGCCAGCTGCTCGGCCGGGCCGGGCAGGGTGTCAACGGGAAAGAACGTGCCGGCCACGAGGAACAGCGGGGTCAGCACCGCGCTGATGACGTAGTTGAAGTTGTCGATCGACTTGGCCACGCCCGCGATGAACATCCCGAGCGCCGCGAAGCCGAAGCCCGTCAGAGCCCCGATGAGCGGCACCACGACCATGGCCGGGCGGGCCTCGAGGCCGAACGCGATGGCCACGAGCAGGGGAGCGGTGCCGTAGACGCCCGCACGCAGGGCCAGCCACAGCGCCTCGGCGGTGACCAGCTCCTCGGTATCGACCGGGGCGGCCAGGATCGCATCGTAGGTGCGCTGGAAGCGGCGCTTGATGAACGTGCCGAACATGCCCGGGAACGCCGAGCTGAACATCACGGCGGTGGCGACGATGCCGGTGCCGATGAAGTCGAGGTAGTCGAGGCCGTCGACGGTCACCAGCAGCGCGCCGAGCCCGAACCCGAACGCGAGCAGGTAGATCGTGGGCTCGACCACCGACGAGAACGTCGTGGACACCCAGTAGCGGGTGAACACCGTCAGCTCGCGGGAGAACACTCCGGCCACGGCTGCCGGTTCGAGGCGGCGAAGGCGTCGGGTCGCCGGAGTCCGAGGGGTTGCGGACTGCGTCGGGGCACTCACTAGGCGACCTCCTCACCGGTCAACGTGACGAAGACGTCCTCGAGGCTCGCGGTGCGGTGCAGCGCGTCGGGCTCGACCTCGGCGGCCAGGTCGGATGGCAGCGTCTCGGCGCGCAGGATCGCCAGCGCCGGACCGGTGCGTCGGGTAGGCAACCCGGCGGCCTTGACCCGAGCTTCGACGTCGCCGAGGCGGTCAGGCCGACCGTACACCTCCACGGCGGTCTGGCCGGCGTGCTCGGCGACCAGCGCCGCGGGGGGCCCGTAGGCCACGACCCGGCCTGCCGCCATCACCGCGACCGTGTCGGCGAGGCGCTCGGCCTCCTCGATGTAGTGGGTCGACATCAACACCGTGACCCCGGCGCTGCGCAAGCCCGAGATCAGCGACCAGAGCTCCTGGCGGACCTGCGGATCCAAGCCCACGGTGGGTTCGTCCATGAGCACCAGCTCGGGCCGGTGCACCAGCGCGCGGGCGATCAGCAGCCGTCGCCGCATGCCCCCGGACAGCTCGTCCACGCGCGTGTCGGCCCGTCCCGTCAGCTTGGCCAGCTCGAGCGCCTGGGCCACCGCCTCGCGCCGCTGGCGGCCGGGTACCCGGTAGAGCCGGGCGAACACCGCGAGGTTCTGGCGGGCGGTCAGCTCCACGTCGAGGTTGTCCTGTTGCGGCGTCACGCCGCAGCGTGCCCTGGCCTGCTTGGATTCCTCGGGAAGGCGGTGCCCGAGCACCCGCAACTGTCCGCTGTCAGCGATCGACTGGGCGGTCAGCAGTTTCATGGTGGTCGACTTGCCGGCCCCGTTGGGGCCGAGCAGTCCCAAGCACGTGCCTGCGGGGACCTCCAGGTCGAGCCCGTCAACGGCGCGGATGGATCCGAAGTGCTTCGTCACCCCGCGCAGCGAGATGGCAGCTTGGTCCGCGCCCTGGGTGGTGGTGGCGCCGGGCGCGGCGTATGGCACGGTCAATCGAGGCTCCAGGTGATGGACGGTCCGCCGCAAGCCTAGGACGCCCGCCGCTACAGCAGGAGTACCCCGGTGACCACCGCCAAGCCGACGATGGCCACGCCGGCAAACGCGAAGATCGGGGCTGGTCCGGGGGGGCGGCGCTCGGCGAGTCGGCCCCCGCCCCAAAGCAGGAGGGCGCCACCGACCATCGCGGTGATCTCCAGGCCGAAGTCTCCGGGCGTGGCCGCAGGGTCGAGCGTGGCACGCCACGCCAGCAGCAAGGCGGTGACCCACACGGCGGCTGCCAGCAGGTAGCCCACAGCAGCGGCGAGCGCCTTGCGCTGCCCCAACCGGGCGACGGCGACCTCGACGACCACCGCCGACGGGAGCCCCGCGACGAGCACGGCGGCCATCGCCACGGCGGTCGCGACAGGACCCCAGGTCCGGAAGGTGGCGCGCGCGCCGGGCAGGATCAGCGACAGCGTCTCGACCGCCGCGACGAACCCCACCGCGAACGCGGCCCCCGCCGCGGCGGTGGTCAACGCGCCGCGCGCAATCGAGGCCAGACCGGGTTGTGCCATGCCGACAGCATCGCCGAGGCCGCCCAGGCCCGCACGCCGCGTGCGGCGAACCTGGTTAGCCGGCGAAGCGCCGCAACCGCAGGGAGTTGGCAACGACCGACACCGACGAAAAGGCCATCGCGGCCCCGGCGATCAAAGGGTTGAGCAGCCCGACGGCCGCCAGCGGGATCGCGGCGGTGTTGTAGCCAAACGCCCACCACAGGTTCTCGACGATCGTCCGGTAGGTCCGACGCGACAGCCGGATCGCCGTGGGAACCCCAGCCAGCTCCCCGCGCAGCAGCGTGAGATCCGCAGCTTCGATCGCCACGTCGGTGCCCTGGCCGATTGCGATCCCGAGGTCGGCCTGCACCAGCGCGGGGGCGTCGTTGACGCCGTCGCCGACCATGGCCACTCGCTCGCCGGCGGCTTGCAGGCGGGCGACCTCCGAGACCTTCTCGGCGGGCAGCACCTCGGCCATGACCCGGGCGATGCCGACCCGCCCGGCGATGGCCTCGGCGGTACGGGCGTTGTCACCGGTGATCATCGCGACGTCCAGGCCCATGGCGACCAGACCGGCGACCGCGTCGGCCGCGTCGTCTTTGAGCGTGTCGGCGACGGCCAGCACACCACGCACCTCGCCGTCCCAGCCGGCGAGCACCGCGGTCGCGCCCTCGGCCTCCCGGGCCGTCATCGCCTCGTCGAGGGCGGCGGGCAGGACGAAACCGGCCTCGGCCATGAGCTTGCGGCGACCGACCCACACCGTGGCCGGCTGCCCATCGACGGCCACGTCGGCGCGGACCCCGTGCCCGGCGACGGCCTCGAACGCGGAAACAGGAGCGAGCTCGAGCCCACGCTCGGTGGCTGCCGTGGCCACGGCCCGGCCGATGGGGTGCTCGCTGGCGTCCTCGACGGCGCCGGCGGCGGCCAGCAGGGTGTCCTCGCTGACGCCCGCGGCGGGGGTGACGTCTACCACCGTCATCTCCCCGGTGGTCAACGTCCCCGTCTTGTCGAAGACGACGGTGGTGACCTCGCGAGTGCGCTCGAGGACCTCAACGGACTTGATCAGGATCCCGAGGTCGGCGCCGCGGCCCGTGCCGACCATGATCGCCGTGGGCGTAGCCAGGCCGAGGGCGCAGGGGCAGGCGATGATCAGCACGGCCACGGCCGCCAGCAGACCGCCGGTGGCGTCCCCGGCGATCAGCAGCCAGCCCGCCCACGCCAGCAGAGCGACCACGATGACGAACGGGACGAACACCGACGACACCCGGTCAGCCAACCGCTGGACGGGGGCTTTGCCCGACTGGGCCTCCTCGACCAGGGCGACGATGCGGGCCAGGGCCGTGTCGGAGCCGACCGCGGTCGCCTCGACGGTCAGCACCCCGCTGGCGTTGATCGTGGCGCCGGCCACGGTCGAGCCGGCGGACTTCTCGACGGGCACCGACTCTCCGGTGAGCATCGATTCGTCCACCGCGCTCGCGCCGTCGACGACGATCCCGTCGGTGGGGATCTTCTCGCCGGGCCGGACGCGCATCCGATCGCCGATGACGACGTCGTCGATGGCGACGGTGACCTCCTGGCCGTCGCGCAGCACCCGGGCCTCCTTGGCCCCGAGCTCCAGCAGCGCGCGCATGGCCGATCCCGCCTGTGACTTCGCGCGGGCTTCGAACCAGCGGCCCATCGCGAGGAAGGCGATGATGCCGGCAGCCACCTCGAAGTACAGCTCGGCGCCGCCGGTGAGCAACTCGACGGTCGAGTACACGAACGCCGTCAGCGTGCCGATCGCGATCAGGGTGTCCATGTTGGTCGTGAGGTGGCGAGCCCTGCGCACCGCTTCGGCCAGGAACGGCCATCCCACCCAGAACTGCACCGGGACCGTCAGCGCGAACACCGTCCAGCGCAGCGCCAGGCTGGCCTCCATGGCCGCCATGAACCCCATCGAGATGGTCACCACCACCACGGTCAGCGGCAGGGCGACCAACGTCCGGCGGCGCCACTCGGCGGCGTGCTGCGCCTCGACGTCGGCAGGCGCGGTCGTCCCGCTGCCGCCCGCGCCCGCGAGATGCTCGGATCCGTCGCCCTCGGCCGGCTCGGTCACCAGCCGGTAGCCGATCCGCTCCACCGCGGCGGCGAGGTGGTCGAGGTCGGCGTCATCGTCGAGCTCGACGCGGGCCTTGCCGGTGGCGTAGTTGACGTCTGCGCGGGTCACGCCGTCTTGGCGCGTGAGGATGCGTTGCACCCGAACGGCGCACGAGCCGCACGTCATGCCCTCGACGGGGAGATCGTGCTGCTGCGGCGCTGGGTCAGGGGTGGACATCCCGGCTCCTTTTCGTCCTCCAGTGTGGCGAGCTCGGACGCGTGGTGCTCGCGGGCGGCGCGCAGCGCGCCGCCGGCGTCGTCCCTCACCTGTCGAGAACCATACCATGGTGGGGTATTATTGGAGGAGATCGAAAGACGAGGAACGGAGACCGGCATGCGGGGGTACACCCTGTCCAAGGACGAGTACCTCGGGCGCCTGCGGCGTGTCGAGGGCCAAGTCCGCGGGTTGCAGCGGATGATCGACGAGGACACGTACTGCATCGACGTGCTGACCCAGGTGTCGGCGGCGACCAAGGCTCTGCGCGCCGTGGCGATGGGGCTGCTCGACGAGCACGTCCGGCATTGCGTTCGCAACGCCGCCGTGGACGGGGAGGACCCAGAGCACGTCGAGGCCATGGTGACCGAAGCCACCGACGCGATCGACCGGCTGCTGCGGTCGTAGCCACCCCCGGCGTCCTAGGGCGC
>SLAO01000133.1 GCA_007126835.1 Nitriliruptorales bacterium
CTGGACCCACGCATGGCGCCGGACACGGGAGCGGCTCGACTTGCCCGGCGACCCACTCGCCGATCGGGTTGTCGTCGGTAGCCAGATGGTGCGCGTACAGGGCATGGAGGCACTTGACCCGGTCTGGCATCCCACCCGCCGAAGGGTTACGCGGCACCGGTGGGCCCAGGCGGTCGCGGAACGCGACGTAGCGCTCATGCGCAGCGGCGTAGTCCGCGCCGAGGTCCCGATCGCCGGCGAGGCGGGTAGTCAGCCCATCCATTACCCCGTCGGCTTCCAGCGTCGAGACACGGCGCGCGGCCAGGGGGCAGGCCAGCCAGAACGTCGTGGGAAACGGCGTGCCGTCCTCCAGGGCGGGGCTGACCCGCAGGACGGCGGGGAGGTCCCACCCGCACCGCACGGCGGCCGCTGTGGTACCCCGAGCGGGACGACCCAGCATGCGCCCGACGAGGGCGCGCTCGTCGTCGTCGACCTCCGGCCGGTCCTCCTGCGCGGCGTAGGACGCGTCCGGGGCGACCGTCAACGCATCAGTGGGCGGGTCGACGCGGGAGCGCGGATGGGGTTCGGCGGCAGGTGCCATCGGACCCAGCCTGACCGCTCGCGCCGGGGGGTCGCAAACTTCTGAAGCCACGGCCATCCGGCGAAGGTCCCAGCCGCAGCTAGTCGACGTCCGTGGGCCGAGCCGGGTCGTCGAGGTGCTCGGCGATGATGCGCAGGTGCTCCTCATGCGTCCGGCCCGCCGACAATGCTGGCGGCACGCGGGGGTCGAACCAGCCGACATCGAGGGTTTCGACCCCGTCCGCGCGCGGGATCCCCGCCACTTCGCGCTCCTCGCACTGCACGACGAGCTTGTAGATCCGAAACGGCAGCGGCGGGGCGGGACGTCGGTCGCGGTCGAAGACCGCCAGGAGCTTGCCGGCGACCACGTCAAGGCCTGCTTCCTCGGCGACTTCACGCTCGACCGAAGCGCGCGGCCCGTCGGTGACGTCCGCCCATCCCCCCGGCAGGGTCCAACCCCCGTCAGCGGCTTCGCGCACCAGCAGCACCTTGCCCTGGCGGATCACCACACCGCGGACGTCGACCTTGGGCGTCGCGTACCCGCCTTCTTGCGCCAGACGGTGTTCGATCAGGTGCTCGTCGCCTCCCCCCGCCGCGAGGATCTCCGCGGCGATGCGCCGGATGTCGGCGTAGCGGTCGACGTCGAAGCCCGTTGCGTAGTGCAGCCCGGTCTGCGCGATCGCCGCCAGCCGGCGCCCCCAGTCGTGCCAGCGGGCCTGATTCATCCAAGCGTCATGGGCACGTGGGGGATGCCGTCCTCGTCGTAGACCGGTCCGACCACGCGGAAGCCGAAGCTGGCGTACCAGTCGGCGAGATGGGCCTGGGCACCCAGATGCACCGGTCGCCGGCACCGCTCGCTGGCCAGCGCGCGACGCAGCAAGGTGGCAGCGAGACCGGCGCCGCGAGCCGCCGGTCGGGTGACCACGCGGCCGATGCGGCTCGCGCCGTCGGGTTCGGTGAGCAGCCGCAGGTAGCACACGGGCTCGCCGCCCTCCTCGACCCACCAGTGCTGCGCGTCGGCCTCGGTGTCCCGGCCGTCGAGGTCGGGGTACGGGCACGCTTGCTCGACCACGAACACGTCCACGCGCAGGCGCAGCATCGCGTACAGGGTCGACGCCTCGAGCTCGTCCACGCTGGCCGCGTGGATCGTCCGGGCCGCCGCTGGGTTCACCCGTCGGGACCCACCCGCTCGCCGAGCCATCGGCCCAGCCGGCGCCACCACGGCGCCTCGCCGTCCTCGTCCGAGGCGGGAGGACCCGCATCTCGCCCGATGCGCGGGGTGTCGTCCTCGGGGGTCACGACCACGTAGGGGATCTCGCCGGGCTGGACCAACCCGAGCTCGGAGCGGGCGAGCAACTCGACCTCCTCGGGATCGTTGAGCTCACGTTCGCGATCCTCGAGCGCGTCGACCTCCTCGCGCAGACGCTCGCGCTGCTCGTCGAGCTCGTCGACGCGGTCGGCCGCGGTGGTGAACACCTGCAAGGGGCCCAGCGCCATGCCGATGACGAGCACCGCGACACCCGCCAGCGCGAACACGTACGGCCGGTCGCCCGCGGTCAGCGCCCTCCATGCCCGACGACGAAGCCCGGGACGGGCGGTGCGGCGGGGGCTGGCGGAACGACCGGCCATGACGGGTTAGGACCCCGCTCGGTCGAAGGCGGTGCGACCGGCGTAGCGGGCGGCGTCACCCAGCTGCTCTTCGATGCGCAGTAGCTGGTTGTACTTGGCGACCCGGTCGGAGCGCGCGGGCGCGCCCGTCTTGATCTGACCGGCGTTGGTGGCCACGGTCAGGTCGGCGATGGTCGTGTCCTCGGTCTCTCCCGACCGGTGGCTGACCATGCAGTTCCAACCCTGGCGGTGGACGAACTCCATCACGTCGAGCGTCTCGGTCAGGGTGCCGATCTGGTTGACCTTGACCAGCAGCGCGTTGACGCTGCGCTCCTCGACCGCACGGCGCACACGGTTGATGTTGGTCACCAGCAGGTCGTCGCCCACCAGCTGCACCTGGCTGCCCAGCCGCCGGGTCAGCCGCTGCCAGCCGTCCCAGTCCTCCTCGTCGAGCCCGTCCTCGATCGACGCGATCGGGTAGCGCTGGACCAGGTCCGCCCACAGGTCGATGAGCTCGTCGGCCGACACCGTCCGGCCCTCGCCGGCGAGGTTGTACGCACCCTCCTGGAAGAACTCGCTGGCGGCAGGGTCGAGTGCGATGACGATGTCGTCGCCGGGCTCGTAGCCTGCACGGCCGATGGCCTCGACGATCAGGTCGAGGGGCTCGGAGTTGGAGGCGAGGTTCGGCGCGAAGCCTCCCTCGTCGCCCAACCCCGTCGACAGCCCACGCGCCGACAGGACCTTCTTCAGCTCATGGTAGACCTCGGCACCGTAGCGCAGCGCTTCACGAAAGCTGCCAGCCCCCACTGGGGCGATCATGAACTCCTGGAAGTCCACGTTGGATTCGGCGTGGCTGCCCCCGTTGAGGATGTTCATGCACGGCACCGGGAGGACGTGGCCGTTGGGGCCGCCGAGGTAGGCGAACAGCGGAAGCTGACGCGACGCCGCTGCCGCACGGGCGACGGCCAGGCTGGCACCAAGGATCGCGTTCGCGCCCAGGTTGGATTTGTCGTCGCTGCCGTCGAGGGCGATCAGCGTGGCGTCGACCGCGCGCTGGTCGGTGGCGTCCATCCCGGCGATCTCCGGGGCGATGGTGCCCATCACGTTGTCCACCGCAGTCGTGACGCCCTTGCCCCCGTACCGCGCCCCGCCGTCGCGCAGCTCGACCGCTTCGAACTCGCCGGTCGAAGCGCCGCTGGGCACGATGGCGCGTCCCGCCGACCCGTCGTTGAGCAGGCAGTCCACCTCGATCGTCGGGTTCCCGCGGGAGTCCAGAACCTCCCGGGCCAGTAAAGCCTCAATCTCCACGTGAGCGTCACCCTTTCCGAAGACGACTTCAGGTTACAGGCATTGACTCGTGCAACAGCGCTACCCCGTTTCGGTGATCAGTACAGGTAATGGCGATCAGTACAAGAACATCGGTTTGCCGCCCACGTGGCGCACCTTCGGCAGGTAGCGGTCCACGTCGTAGAGGGCATCGACGTCCACGTGCTTGGCTCCCTCGCGTGTCGTGGTGATCGGCACGTTGGTGTAGGTCCCGCTGCGAAGCGCGACGAGCCGTCCCTTGGAGCCTTCCACCGCCAGATCGGCGGCCATCACCGCGTAGTTCGTGGCAACCATCAAGTCGAGGGAGTCGGGCGCTCCCGAACGCATCAGGTACCCCAACTGCTGGCTGACCATCCCTACGCCGGTGCGCTCCTTCAGGGCCTCGGCGACCTCCTCGCCGATGCCGCCGAGCTTGCGGTGACCGTAGGCGTCGGCCTCCCCACCCAGGATGATCTCGCCTCCCTCGGCCGCGGCACCCTCGGAGACCGTCACCATCGCGTAGCGCGACGGGTTTTCCGCCCGGTCGGCGAGCAGCAAGTCGGCGAGCTTGTCCAGGTTGAAGGGGACCTCGGAGATGAGCGCACGGTCGACGCCCGCGAGGTAGGCGCTGATCAGGGAGGTCTCGCCGGAGTAGCGCCCGAACAGCTCGACGACGGCGATGCGCTCGTGCGAACCCGTCGAGGTGCGCAGCTGATGGATGAACTGAACGCTGCGGGTGACCGCGGTGGAAAACCCGATGCAGTAGTCGGTGCCGTGGACGTCGTTGTCCATCGTCTTGGGGATCGCCACCACTGGGACGCCCTCGTCGTGCAGGCGCAGGGCGTACGACAGCGTGTCGTCACCGCCGATGGGCACGAGGGCGTCGATGCCCAGCTTGTCGAGCGTCTCGAGCACGTGCGGGGTGAAGTCGTGGGGCCCCTCGCCGACGGCCTGGTCCACGAGGAAGTCCGGAACGTCGGCGTTGCGGACCCGTCCGGGGTTGGTCCGCGAGGTGTGCAGGAACGTCCCGCCGGTGCGGTCGATGGTGCGGACCTCGTTCTTGTCCAACGGGGTGGTGTTCTCCTTCACCGACGCAGGATCGTCGGCTTGGCACTCGAGGAGGCCGGCCCATCCCCGCCGCAATCCGACGACCTCGTGCCCATCGTCGATGACGCGGTGGACCACGGCCTTGATGCAAGGGTTCAACCCGGGGACGTCGCCGCCGCCGGTGAGCACGCCAATGCGCATGGATGGACTCCTCTGGTGTCTGGGTTCGAACGCTAGCGCGGTGGTTGGGGGCAAAGGAAGCGAAGCCGGTCCTGTCCGACCCTGCCATTCGGCCCGGTCTGCGGGGCAGCCGGGTTAGCCCTCGTCGGCAGCGGCGAGCTCGACGCGCATGCGAAACCGGTGGGCGCTGTCACGCAGCGCAGACTCGGCGTCGATGCCGTGGCGCCTGGCCAGGTCCACGACCGCGGCCAGCAGGTCCCCGAGGCGATCAGGCCGAGCCTGCTCGTCGGCCTCCTGGAAGGCTTCGAGGGCTTCGGCGACCGTGTGGCCGTCCGTCGCCAGCCCAGCGTCGTCGGCAGGGTCGTGACCGAGCTTGGCGGCGCGGTTCTGCAGCTTCTCGACGAGCTGCAGCGCCGGCTGCGCCAAGGGAACTCCGTCGAACGGGCCGTTGCGCTCGGGCTTCTCATCGGCCTTGAGCTGATCCCAGTTGCGCATCACCTCCCCGGCGTCGGCGACTTCGGTGTCGCCGAAGACATGCGGGTGGCGTCGCACGAGCTTCTCGGCGATGCCGCCGGCGACGTCGTCGATGTCGAACGTGCCTTCATCCGCGGCAATCTGGGCGTGGAAGACCACCTGGAGGAGCACGTCACCAAGCTCCTCGCAGATCGCAGCCGGGTTGCCGGCGGCGATGGCCTCGAGGAGCTCGTAGACCTCCTCGACGGCGTAGCGCCCCAGGCTGGAGTGGGTCTGCTCCCGGTCCCACGGGCAACCGCCGGGGCCGCGCAGACGCTCCTCGACCGCGACGAACTCGAGCAGGCGCGTGCCCTTTGGAGCGATGCCGAAGTACACGACCTCGACCTCGAGACCGCGGTTGGCGGCCTCCATGCCCAGCACCCGGGTGTACGCCTCGGCGTCGCCGGAGCCGAACAGGTAGGTGACCTCGCCGTGCTGCTCGGCCCGGTCGACCACCCACGTCGCCCGCGCTTTCACCGCCGGGTCCGTGCCGCCCAGCAGGTCGGTACGGCCAAGCGGCGCGGAGTCGAGACCCTCTGGCACGACCTCCACGGCGAGGTCGGCGGCGTCCAAGTGGGAAACGAACGGGTGCTCCGGGCTACCGACCAGCACGAGGTCGCTGGCCATCAGCGCCGACCAGCCGTGCAGCGGCAGCAGCCCCGGGAGGGCGTCGTGGGTATCGACGAGGACCAGGCGGCCCATCTATCGGTCGAGCTCGTTTGGTTGGTCGAGCGGATCACCGGGCTCGACGGCGCCCTGCTCGGCGTTCCAGCTGCCGAAGCGAGGGTTGACGACCACTTCGGTCCCCTCGAGCTGCTCGGTGACCCACGAGGTGACCGCGAACGACTCCGCGTCGGCCTCGGCAGCTTCGCGGATCTCGTCCTCGACCTCGTCCAGGGGCGGGGGCTCGAGCCGCTCGATCACGTGGAAGCCGAACTGCGTCTCGACGGGGCCGACGACCTCGCCTTCGTCCGCCTCGTAGACAGCCTCGGTGAAGTCGGGGTCGAACTGCCCTTCCGAGATCGGCCCGAGCTCGCCCTCGTTGTCCTGCGCGCTCGGGTCGGTGGATTCCTCCACGGCGAGCTCGCCGAAGTCCTCCCCGTCCTCGAGACGGTCCATGACCTCCTCGGCGTCCTCCTCACTTTCGAGCAGGATGTGGCGAGCCGAGGGGGTCCCTGCGTACATCTCGTCGTAGGCCGCTTCGAGCTCGGCATCGCCAACCCCGTCGCGCTCGCTGGCGAGGACGTCGCCGATCTCTTGCTGGTAGACCTGCAGCTCGGTCTGCAGGCGCAAGAACTCCGGCGAGATGCCCTGCGCGGCGAGGACCTCGCGCATCTCGTCGTCGTCCTCGATGCCGCCGGTCTGAGCTGCCATCTGCTCCTCGACGGCGTCGGTGTCCACGTCGACGCCGAGCTCAGCGGCGCCACTGGCGAAGATCTCGCGCTGGATGAGCAGCGAGAGCAACACGGCTTCGACCTGCTCGGTGAAGCCTTCCTGGGCCTCGAGGTCGGCGGCGAACTGGGGGATGTCGGACAGGGCTTCGAACTGGGTCTCGACCTGCGAGACCGCGATCTCGTTGCCCTCGACCGAGGCCGCGACGTTGGGCGAGCGGGTACCGGTGACCGACCCGCACGCGGCAACGGTCAGCAGCAGGGTGATCAGCAGCGCGGGAAGCGCGCGGCGTGTGCGCACGTCGTGATCCTTGTCAGCTTGGCGTTGGTGGGGGGGTTGGCGTGCCGCTTCCGGCATCTCCGACCATTCTAGGACGCCGCCCGCTCGGTTTTGGGCGGAGCGGCCAGCACGCCAGCGAGTTCTCGCGCCAACCAGGCGACCGGGTCGGCCGATCGGGGCATCGGCAGCTCCAATGCCTCGGCCTGCGCGTTGTACACCGCGCCGGGGTGCTTGCGCTGCAGCCGCACCTCCTGGGCGTCGGAAAGCTCGACCGGGCTGATGCGCGCCGTGCCCCGGGGGGTGGTGGTCACGTCGGTGATCCCCCAGCGACGGATCGCCGCGCGCAGCGCCGCCACCGACAGCAGCCGTTGCGCGGGCTCGGGAGGCGGACCGTACCGATCGGTGAGCTCCTCGGTGACCTGCTTGACCCCCCGGGCGTCGCGGACCGCAGCGATCTTGCGGTACGCCTCGAGGCGCAGGTTCTCGTCGGCGACGTAGTCGCGTGGCAAATGGGCGTCCACGGGCAGGTCGACGGTGATCTCGGGTTCAGCGTGACCGCCCAGCCCCAGCGCCCCGGCGCCCTGCTTGCCGTCGGTGAGGTCGGCGACCGCCTCGGCCATCAGCTGCGCGTAGGCCTCGAAGCCCACGCTGGCGACGTGGCCGGACTGGTCGGCGCCGAGCACGCTGCCGGCCCCGCGGATCTCGAGGTCCTTTAGGGCGATGGACAGCCCCGAACCGAGCCCGGTGTGGCTGGCGACCGTCTCGAGGCGCTTGTAGGCCTCCTCGGTCATGACGTGCTCGGCGGGATGGAACAGGTAGGCGTAGCCCCGCTCGGTGGAGCGGCCCACCCGGCCGCGCAGCTGGTACATCTGCGCCAGCCCCAGCAGGTCGGAGCGTTCGATCACCAACGTGTTGGCGTTGGGCACGTCCAGGCCGGATTCGATGATCGTCGTCGACACGAGCACGTCGAACTCGCGGTTCCAGAACCGGACCATCACCTGCTCGAGCGTCGCCTCGTCCATCTGCCCGTGGGCGATCTCGACGCGAGCCCCCGGGACGAGCTCCCGCACACGCTCAGCGGCCGCGTCGATCGTGGCGACCTGGTTGTGGACCCAGAACACCTGACCCTCGCGCAGCAGCTCCCGTCGCACGGCCAAGGCCGCCAGCGACTCGTCCCAGTCGCCGACGTGGGTGACGATCGGTTGACGGTCCTCGGGGGGCGTGTCGATGGTGGACAGGTCGCGGATGCCGGTGACGGCCATCTCCATCGTCCGCGGGATGGGCGTGGCCGTCATCGTCAGGACGTCCACGCTGGTGCGCAGCGCCTTGAGCTTCTCCTTGTGGGTCACCCCGAAGCGCTGCTCCTCGTCGACGACGACGAAGCCGAGGTCGCGGAACTTGACGTCGGAGCCCAGGAGGCGGTGGGTGCCGATCACGAGGTCGACGGTGCCAGCCGCCAGCCCGTCGATGATGCGCTTGACCTCGGCGGGGGGCGTGAAGCGCGACAGCACCGCGACTTCCACGGGGAAGCCGGCGAAGCGCTCGGTGAAGGTCTCGCCGTGCTGCTGCGCGAGCAGCGTGGTCGGCACCAGCACGGCGACCTGTTTGCCGTCGAAGATCGCCTTGGACGCGCCACGCACGGCGATCTCGGTCTTGCCGAAGCCGACGTCGCCGCACAGCAACCGGTCCATGGGCACTGGAGCGGCCATGTCCTCTTTGACCTCGTCGATCACCGCGAGCTGATCGGGGGTCTCGGGGTGGGGGAACGACTGCTCGAGCTCAACCTGCCACGTCGTGTCCGGGCCGAACGCGTGGCCCTGCGCGTGCATGCGGGCCTGGTACAGGCGGATCAGCTCCGCGGCGATGTCGCGGACGGCCTTGCGCACCTTGCCCTTTGCGCGCTCCCAGTCGGCGCCGCCCATCCGCATGACCCGCGGCTCTTCGCCGCCGACGTAGCGGGTGATCGAGTCGACGTTGTCGCTGGGCACGAACAGCCGGTCACCGCCGGCGTACTCGACCACCACGAAGTCGCGCGTCACCGTCGTCGACCCTCCGCCGACGGCCCGGGTGGGCCCCCGAAGCTCACGGGTGACGATGCCCACGTAGCGCCCCACCCCGTGAGTGGCGTGGACGACGGGGTCACCGGGCGCGAGGTCGAGGACGGTCTCGGCCGCCTGGCGACGGCTGGGCAGGCGCTTGGCGCCGGCGCTGCGCCGCGGCCCGAACAGGTCCCACTCCCCGAGCACGGCAAGCGACAGCTCGGGAGCCCGAAACCCCTCTCGGAGCGTGGATTCGGTGATCACCACGCCCCGCTCACCGAGGTCGCCGTCGGCTACGATCACGCGCGCGGCCACTCCTGCGTCACGCAGCACCTCGGCCAATCGCAGGGCGGGGCCGTGGCCGGCGGTGGTCAGCACCACCAGGTTGCCCTCGGCCGCGTGCCGTCCGACGAGCTCAGCAACGGCTGCCATGTCGCCGCGCAGCGAATCCCACGGGGCACCGGGTACGTCCATGCCGCTGGCCCCGCCGAAGGGGTCGAGCTGCCAGACGTCCCCGCGGGCCCGTGCACGCACGTCGGGCCACGCGGCGAACCCGGCGAGGTCGTCACCCTCGCCCCCGAGGACCTCGGAGCCCTCGTCCTGTCCACCCCAGCCGGCGACCATCAGCTGCGCCGCCTGCTCGCGCAGCTCCTCGGCTCTACCGGCCACCCGCACCGGATCGACCACGGCCATCCCCGAACCATCCGGCAGGAAGTCGGGCAGCCACGAAGGCGTCGGATGGATGGCGGTCACGAGCGCCTCCATCCCCTCGAAGGCCACGCCGTCGGCCAACCGGTGCAGCTGCTCGGCGAGCTGCGGCAGCTTGTCCGCGGCCAGCCTGGCGGTGGCTGCGGTCTCGTCGTCGAGGACGAGCTCCCGGGCAGGATCGACTAGGACCTCCTCGACTGTTTCGAGGGTGCGCTGATCCGCGGCGGAGAACGTCCGCAGCTCGTCGACGTCGTCGCCGAAGAACTCCACGCGAACCGGGTGCTCGGCTGCGCTGGCGAAGACGTCGACGATGCCGCCGCGAACCGCGAACTC
>SLAO01000096.1 GCA_007126835.1 Nitriliruptorales bacterium
CCGCGGCGCACCAGGTTGTCCCACGCCGTGGCGAACACCTCGGGCACCGCTGCGGCTGTCACGACATCCAGGCCGGGAGGGAGCGGCATCGCTGTGGCGGCAGGCACCACGGCGTATTCCGCGTAACCGCCCCCGGCCACGACGGCGCAGACCTCGTCGCCGACTGTCCAGTCCGGCACGTCGGAGCCCACGGCGGCCACCTGTCCGGCGACCTCGAGGCCGAGCACGTCCGAGGCCCCGCTCGGCGGGGGGTAGCGCCCCTCGCGCTGCAGGATGTCGGCCCGATTGACCGTGGTGGCGTGCACCGCCACGAGCACGTCCCCGGGCCCTGGTTCGGGATCGGGCCGCTCGATGATCCGCAGCGCGTCGGGGCCGCCGGGTTCCGGGGCGGTCACCGCGCGCACGGCACGCCCCTTTGGCCCGAGCGTGCGGACGTCGGCCGGCGTGGGGCAGTTCGGCGTCGCATGACGTCGCACCCTACCGGTAGTGGAGGCGATCGGATGCACGATCGGGGGAGGCGATCGGATGGACGACCCACGCGAGGTCCGACCCCGCTGGTAGCCTTGAGGGCGTATTGTCCGCGAACGGCGGTCGGGTGCGCTTTCGCACGCCGACTGCGAAGGGAGCAAGGTGTCTGTCCAGCCAGGATCGATCGTCAACGGCAAGGTAGTCCGTCTGCACGACTTCGGCGCGTTCGTGGAACTCGCCCCAGACGTCACGGGCCTCGTGCACATCTCCGAGGTGCACCGCGACTTCGTCGAGAACATCCACGCGTACCTGACCGAGGGCCAAGACGTGCAGGTCAAGGTCCTCCAGATCAAAGATGACGGTCGCATCGATCTGTCGATCAAGCGCGCTGAGGAAGACTGGGAAGAGGAAGCGGCTGCGAGCCCGCGTCGCTCCTCGTCACGGGTCGACAAGGACTTCAACCAGCGCCTTCGCAAGTTCATGCACCAGTCCGACATGATCCAAGGTGAGGTGCGTCGCCGGCGCCGCTCGCACCAGTGATCTAGCCGTTGGCGCCCATTCGGGGCGTTTCGTCGGGGGACAGCGCCTGGCTGGTGGCCACACCGCCTACAGGCGCTGTTGTGGACGGTGCCTTCCCGGGCACACTGCGCGGACGCCACAATCTTGCGCACGTGAGTTGGAGGGACGCCGTTGTCCGACGTGCAGGCCGTCATCCTGGCCGGAGGGAAGGGGACCCGCCTTCGTCCGGTCACCGCAGACCGACCCAAGCCGTTGGTGCCGATCGCCAATCGTCCGCTGATCGTCCATCAGCTGCGGCATCTGGCCGCGAGCGGGATCACGGATGTCACGCTGGCCCTGGGCTACAACGCCGACCAGTTCGCCGGGGTGGAAGAGGAGGCTGAGAATCTCGGTCTCGACCTGCGGCTGATCGTCGAGCCCGCCCCGCTGGGCACTGGCGGCGCGCTGCGGTGGTGCGCCGACGGCGGGGCGTTCGACGACCACCGGCCGCTGCTGTGGATGAACGGCGACGTCGTCGCCAGCCCCGACATCGATGCTCTCGAGAAGTACCACCGCGAGCATGCCGCGCTGCTGACCTTCTGGCTGACCTCGGCCCGGGATGTGAGCCAGTTCGGGGTGCTCGAGCTCGACGGGGAGGGGTTCGTCGAACGTTTCCTCGAGAAGCCCGCCCCCGAGGAGACCTCCTCCCACCTCATCAATGCCGGGATCGTGATGATGTGGCCCAAGGTGCTACGGCGGATCCCTCCCGACACCCACTTCTCCTTCGAGCAGGGCCTCCTGCCGGGCATGGTCCGCGAACGTGAGCCCATCTACGGGCTGTTCGACGGCGGCTACTGGTTGGACACCGGCCATCCCAAGGCCTACCTCGCCGCCAACCGCCACGTCCTCGAGCGGCGGATCGACTGGGAGCCCGCCGGGGCCTGCGTCGAGCGCGGTCTTTGGGTCGGTAGCGACGTCAGCTACGAGGGGCGAGGGATCATCCAGCCTGTCGCGTTAGGGGACGGGTCGGTGATCGACCCGGACGCCAAGCTGTTCGGTCGCATCGTCCTCGGGTCCGGCGTCACGGTGCACCGCGGCGCGCGATTGGAGAACTGCGTCTTGTTCGACAACGTGGAGGTGGGCGCCGACGCCGACATCTACGGCTCGATCGTGTGCACCGACGCGGAGGTGGGCGGCGGAGTGATCCTGGACCGTTCCATCGTGGGCAGTCGGAGCCAGGTCGCGACCGGCAACGAGCTGCGGGGAGCGCGGCTGTGGAACGACGTCAAACTTGACCGGCGGGTTCTCGTGGTGGATTAGCTCGCCGGCGCGGTCGTTCGCGTGGCCTCGACGAGCACATGCGGAGAGGGGGGCAGCGTCGGGCCCGCCGGTGGGACCCGGAAGCGGTGCACCCGGTCGAGGGTGAAGCCGGCCTCCCGCGCCGCGGCGAGCGGATCGCGCGCGGTGTGGCAGCCGCCAGCAACCCGCGACCACAAGGGATCGACGCGGGCCTGCACGGAAGCCAGCAGGGGAGTCGGCGCTCGGACGTGCTCGTACAAGCGGAGCGCACCCCC
>SLAO01000016.1 GCA_007126835.1 Nitriliruptorales bacterium
GTGGAGCCACCCGATGAGCCGCCCGGGACCCGGTCGAGGTGCCACGGGTTGCGCGTCGGCCCGAACGCGGAGTTCTCCGTCGACGAGCCCATCGCGAACTCGTCCATGTTGGTCTTGCCCAGGACGATGGCGTCGGCAGCGCGCAGTCGCTCGACGACGGTGGCGTCGTAGGGCGGGCGATAGCTCTCGAGGATGCGCGAGGCGCAGGTCGTCTCGATGCCGCGGGTGCACAGGACGTCCTTCAAGGCCAGCGGGACCCCACCGAGGGCGCCGACTGGTTCGCCGGCGGCGCGCCGCCGGTCGACGTCGGCAGCATGGGCCAGCGCGCTGTCGTCCAGCGTCCGCAGGAACGCTCCGAGTCGCCCGTCGGTCTGCTCGATCCGGTCGAGGTGGGCCTGGGTGACGTCGACCGCGGACGCTTGCCCGGTCCGCAGAAGCTCGAGCAGCGCGGTCGCGTCGAGCCGTGTGAGGTCCTCCGCGCCCATCTAGCCCTCCTCCTCGACGATCCGCGGCACCCGGAAGCGATGCTGCTCCGCCTCGGGGGCGTTGGCCAGCACGTCGGCGCGGTCCAGCGAGCCGGTGGGCTCGTCGGGTCGGTACACGTTGGCCAGCGGATATGGGTGGCTCGTGGGCGGGACGTCGTCCGTGGCGACCTCGCCGACCTTCTCGGCATAGCCGAGGATGTCGGACAGCTGGTCGGCCAGGCCGGCGACCTGGTCGTCGGTCAGGGCGATGCGCGCGAGCCGCGCCACGTGGCGCACCTGATCATCGGAGAGGGACACCAAAACTCCTCGGAAGGGACGGACGCTGCCGGCAACGACGCTACCGCGCGTCGGGCGGTGCCTGCCAGCACAGGTGCAGGATGCGCCGCTAGGCCGGCAGCTCGCCGGTGGCCAGCACGTGACCGAAGGCGTCCTCGTCGAGGGTCGGGACCTGCAGCTCCTCGGCTCGGTCGGCCTTAGTCCCCGGATCGGCGCCCACCACCACCGCGGAGGTCTTGCGCGACACGCTCGACGTGACCTTGCCCCCTCGATCGAGGACGGCCTGCTTTGCCTCGTCGCGCGTGTACCCCTCCAGCGCCCCGGTGATCACCAGCGTCCAGCCGTCGAGGATGTCGCTGCGCGGCGCGCTGTCAGTGTCGGTGCGGATCCCGGCCGCCACGAGCCCGTCCACCAGCTCGGCGTTGCGCGGGTTGTCGAAGAACGCCCGCACCGCCTGGGCGATCACTGGGCCGACGCCGTCGACAGCGGCGATCTGGTCGACGTCGGCCTCCCGCAACGCCTCGAGGTCGCCGAAGTAGCGGGCCAGCAGCCGGGCGACCGTCCCGCCGACGTGCCGGATGCCCAGCGCCACGAGGAGGCGCTCGACGGGCTGGGTCTTGGCCTGCTCGATGGCCGCAAGGAGGTTGTCAACCCGCTTCTTCCCGAATCCCTCGAGCTCCAGCAACGCCTCGCGATCCAGGTGGAACAAGCCCACGACGTCGGAGACGAGCCCTTGGTCGAGCAGGAGCTTGATGGTCTCGTACCCGAGCCCTTCGATGTCGAGCGCCCCGCGGCTGGCCACGTGCGCCAGTGACTCGACCAGGCGGTTCGGGCAGTCGATGTTGGTGCAGTAGCTCGCGGCCTCGCCCTCGAGGCGAACGATCTCCGAGCCGCAGAACGGACAGGTCGTCGGCATGCGCCAGGGACCGGCGGCTTCGACCTCCGGCGGGCGCTTGCTCTCGACGTAGCCGACGACCTCGGGGATGACATCCCCGGCCTTGCGCACGATCACCACGTCGCCCGGACGGACGTCCTTGATCGCGGCCTGGTCCTCGTTGTGCAGCGTGGCCGTCGAGATGGTCGAGCCGGCCACGAGCACGGGTTCTAGGCGGGCGAACGGCGTCACCTTGCCGGTGCGACCCACGTTGACGGTGACGTCGAGCAGGCGGGTCTCGCGCTCCTCGGGCGGGTACTTGAACGCGATCGCCCAACGCGGAGCGCGCGAGGTGGAACCAAGCTGGCGTTGCTGGGCGTGGTCGTCGACCTTGACCACGACCCCGTCGATCTCGTAGGGGGGATCGTGGCGGTGCTCGCGCCAATAGTCGATGTAGTCGTGGACCTCGTCGGGGGTGTCGACCGTCCTCGACTCCGGTGCGATCGGCAGCCCTGCCTGGTCCAGCAACGCCAGGAACTGCGAGTGGCTTGACACCCCCAGCCCCTCCACCGCGCCCATGCCGTGGCAGATCATCGATAGGGGGCGCCGCGCGGTCACCCGGGGGTCCTTCTGGCGCAGCGCACCCGACGCGGCGTTGCGAGGGTTTGCGAACCGCGGCTCGCCGGCTTCCTCGCGCGCGGCGTTCATCTCCTCGAACGCATCGACCGGGTAGTACACCTCCCCGCGCACCTCGAGCAGCGCCGGGGGGTCCTCTAGGTCGAGCATCTCCGGGATCGCCTCGATCGTGCGGGCTCCCGCCGTGATGTCCTCCCCGGTTACCCCGTCCCCGCGCGTGACCGCGCGCTCGAGCCACCCGGCCGCGTACGACAAGCCGA
>SLAO01000181.1 GCA_007126835.1 Nitriliruptorales bacterium
CCCGGTGAGGCGCGTCCCAGACCTCCCACGCCCGCGGCGTCGGTGAGCAACCAGTTCGCGCGCTCCTCCTCGGCGATGGCGAGCCACTGCCCAGCGTCGCCGCCACGGACGACGACCATCGCCGCCCCTACGGCAAGCGCCGCGATGGCTGGAACCGCCCCGGCGGTGCGTTCCATCGGAAGCGTGACCAGCAGCCGCTCGCCACTGGCGAGTCCCCACCCGGTGAGCACATCCGCGGCAGCGAGCACGTTGCGTTGGGTCAGACGAGCCCACCGGTCCCGGTCGGGCACTAGCAGCCAGCTGCGATCGAGGTCGCCTGCTGGCCCGTCGTAGACATCCGCCCCGCTCAGGGCTACATCGACGAACGCGTCGGCATCTCCCAGCGGCCGGCCCCCCAGCCCGGCTCCGACGGTCAGCCGGAGGGTCGCGTCGGCCCCGATCGCGCCAGGGGAGAGGTCTTCGTGGACGACCGCGACCCGGTCGGCGCGGCCAAACCTCGGCATGTCCGCCTCAGCCTGGCCTGCGCGCCCCGGCGCACCGTCGCCGGGCACGAGCCGGGCGGTTGCGCCGAGCAGCCCGCACGCCCACACGACGATCGGACCGGTCCAGTGGCCGGCGGTGGCCACCGTGACGACGTCGCCGGGTTCGACGCCTTCCTCGACGAACGCGTCGGCGGTCTTGGCGACCCAGTTCTCGAACGTCGCATAGCCCAGTTCCGTGCGCTCACCGGTGACCGTGTCGCGGTAGGTCAAATACGGCCGTTGGCCCCCGTCGGCGAGCTGCCGGGCCAGCAGCTGCGCGGCCGAGCTTACGGGCGGGTCCCACTCGATCCCATGCATCGATGGCTCCTCCATGGGTGCATCCTCGCAGCCGGTGGACGGTGTTGCATGAGGCTCAGCGACCGTGACATCGTGCTAAGGTCAGCAGTGACATCCCCGTCGTTGCTGGCATGCAACCTGTCCGCTCGGCGGGCGCCTGGACAGTGGAGCCGCCCGAACGTGTCGTCAGGAACACCCCAGCCCCCTGCGGGCCCGCCCGTGCGTGGCGGACGCCCCCGCCGTGTGGCGTTCCGAGGACCGCGCAGCCGCGGTGGGAAAACAGATGGCAGCGGGCCCCGGGGGTGGCGACCGCTCAGCGGGCGCCGCGGGTTGTCCCGGGCGCTGCTGATCACGCTGGCCTGCGTGGCGATCTTCGGCGTCGGGATGGTGGCCACCGCTGCGGCGTTGCTGTTCGTCGGTCAGCGCAACGTCGAAACGGTGCAGGTCGAGGGGATCACCGACGTCGACAGCCCGCCTGAGGAGGAAGCCGAGGCTCCCGACGGCGACGACTCCGCAGAGCCGACCATCGAGGTCGACGAGATCACCGACGTGCTGAACGTGCTCGTCGTGGGATCCGACCGTCGCGACAACCTAAGCCCTGAGCAGCAGGCCGAGCTCGGCACGGGCGACGACGACGGCGACCGCACGGACACGATCATGCTGTTGCGCATCGATCCCGAAGTCGACGAGATGCACATCCTGTCCTTCCCGCGCGATCTGCTAGTCACCCGCTGCGACGGCAGCCGCGGCAAGATCAATGCTGCGTACCACATCGGCGAGGAGACCGGAGTCGGCGGAGGCTCGTGCCTGGTGCAAACCATCAGCGAATTCTCAGGGCTGTCGATCCACCACTTCGTCCAGGTCGACTTCGCTGGGTTCATGGAGGTCGTCGACGTCGTCGACGGTGTCCCGGTCTACCTCGAACACGAGGTGGACGACTGGCGCGCCAACCTGGACCTCGAGCCGGGCTGTCACCGGCTCGACGGCGTCGAGGCCCTCGGGTTCGTCCGCACCCGCAAGTACGACTCTGACTACGGTCGCATCGCGCGCCAGCAGCGGTTCATCAAACAACTCGTCGACGAGGCATCGAGCCTGTCCACAGTGCTGAACGTCCCGCGGATGTTCTCGCTGGTCGAGACCGGCGCCAGCGCGGTGACCACCGACCAGAACCTGTCGCTGGACAAGATGCGGCGGCTGGCGTTCAGCCTCCGTGACCTCGCGGGCGACAACGTGGTCGCGCGGACCGTGCCGGCCGAGTTCGAGATGATCGACGACATCTGGTACGAGATCCCGATCGAGGATCGCGCCCAGCAGATGTTCACCGCGTTCGCCGCCGGGGCCCTGTCAGAGGACGACGACGATGACCTGGAGCGCACAGTCAAGGTCGCAGACGTGCCCAGCGTGACCGTCCTCAACGCCAGCGACGAGGGCGGGCTGGCGGGTTCGATCGCCGACGCCCTCGCCTCCGAAGGCTTCACCATCGGGGACCTCGACAACGCCAGCGACGTCGTGCGCGGCGTCGGTGAGGTGCGGTTCCCGCCGCACATGGGCGCGGAGGCAGACGTCCTGGCGTCCTACCTGCCCGGCCTCGAGACCGTTGCCGTCGACGGTGCGACCGAGGTCGAGCTGCTGCTCGGCCCGGACGCCGACCCCGACGACGTCGCCCCGCCCGAGGAAGAGGACGACACCACCCCCGGC
>SLAO01000183.1 GCA_007126835.1 Nitriliruptorales bacterium
GTCGCTGGTGCTCCTCGAACTTGGGCGCGCTCACGACAGGGCTCCCCGCAACGGGTCGCTGGACGCCACCGAGCCTAGACGACACCGGGCAGGCCGCCGGCGGTATGGTCTCGCGTATGACCCTGCGCTACCTCACCGCCGGTGAATCCCACGGCCCCGCCCTGATGGGGATCCTCGAAGGGATGCCCGCCGGCGTGCCCGTCGACCACAAGGCGCTCACCGACGAACTCGCTCGCCGACGCCTCGGGCACGGTCGCTCGCCTCGCATGTCGTTCGAAGTCGACCGCCTCGAGATCCTCGCCGGCGTTCGTCACGGGGTGACGATGGGCTCGCCGGTGGGCCTGGTGATCCACAACACTGAGTGGCCCAAGTGGACGGAGGTCATGAGCGTCGAAGCCCCCGAGCGTCCCCAAGCGGTGCGCGAGACCGGTCGAGGCCGCCCGCTGACCCGTCCGCGACCTGGCCACGCCGACCTGGTGGGCATGCAGAAGTACGGCTTCGATGAGGTCCGCAACGTCCTCGAACGTGCCAGCGCCCGCGAGACGGCGATGCGGGTGGCCCTGGCCGCGGTCGCTCGGCGGCTGCTGACCGAGGTCGGTATTGACGTCGTCAGCCACGTCGTCGCGATCGGAGACGTCGCGGTGCCCGATGGCGCACCGGTGCCGGCGCCGCAGGATCGCGACGCCGTCGACGCCGACCCGGTGCGCTGCTTTGACCCCGAGACCTCGCAGCGCATGCAGCAGGCGATCGACGCGGCCAAGGGTGACCGTGACACGCTGGGCGGCGTCGTCGAGGTCCGCGCCGCCGGCGTCCCGCCTGGACTCGGCAGCCACGTGCACTGGGACCGCAAGCTCGACACCCGCCTGGCCGCGGCGCTCATGAGCGTCCAGGCGTTCAAGGGCGTGGAGGTCGGCGAGGGATTCCGGTCCGCCGCGGCCCGCGGATCGCAGGCTCACGACGAGATCATCGCCGGCGCAGACGGCATCTCCCGGGCGACCGGGCGGTCTGGTGGGCTCGAGGGCGGGATGACCACCGGCGCGACACTGTGGGTGCGCGGGGCGATGAAGCCGATCTCGAGTCTGACCCAGCCGCTGCGCACCGTGGACGTCGAAACGGGCGAGCCGGCCGAGGCGATCACCCAGCGCTCCGACGTGTGCGCCGTGCCCCGCGCGGCGGTGGTCGCCGAGTCCGTCGTCGCGCTCGAGATCGCCAATGCCCTCCTGGAAAAAACCGGAGGAGACTCGCTCGCGGAGGTCCGCCGCAACCTCTCGGCCTACCTCCAAGGACTGGACCTGGTATGACCGAGAGGGCGCACCAGTGACCGACGACGCCGGACCGCAGCTCGACGCGCGCAACATCGCGCTGGTGGGGCCCATGGGGGTCGGCAAGAGCACGATCGCGCGCGTGCTGGCTGGCTGGCTGGGCCGCCAGTCGGTCGACACCGACGATCTAATCGTCCGAGCCACGGGCAAGTCGATCGCCAAGGTGTTCGCCACTGACGGCGAGGCGGCCTTCCGCGCCCTGGAGGTCGACGCCATCCAGGCCGTGTGCGAGCGCGACCGGTTGGTCGTGTCGGTGGGCGGCGGCGCGGTGCTCGACTCGCGCAACGTCGCGCGCCTGCGGGCGAGCAGTACCGTCGTCCGGCTCGACTGCGAGCCGGCGGTGCTGGCGCGTCGAGTCGAGCACGGCCGACGTGCCCGCACCCGTCCACTGCTCAGCGGCGACGCGGACGTCGAGGCCACGCTGCGGCGGCTGCGCGACGAGCGGGAGGACGCCTACGCCTCGGCGGCGCACCTGACCGTGTCCACGGGTGATCGCCCCATCGAGGCCGTCGCCGCCGAGGTGCTGCGCGCACTCGAGGACCATGTGGCGGCGCAGCGATGACCACGACCGGTCCCGGGGGTTCTTCCGAGCCCGCCAACGAGGGCACGCCGGAGGTCTCGCTCGATCGCTCACCTCGGCCGCGGCGGAGCAGCGCGCCGCCGCCGATCTCGGTCGAGCTCGGTGAGCGCACCTACGAGGTCGTCGTCGGCCCTCACGCGCTCGACGACCTCGGTACTCGCCTGCCCGTGCCTTCCCAGGCCACCCGCGCCGCGCTGGTCACCAACCCCACGGTCGAGGCGCTGTACGGCGAGGTCGTCCGCACCGCGCTGTCCGAGCGCGGGCTCGAGGTCGACACGATCGAGGTGCCCGACGCCGAGGCCGCCAAGTCGCTCGAGACCCTCGGCGAGGTCTACCACCGGATGGCGGCGATCCCCCTGCGCCGCCAAGACCTCGTGGTTGCGCTGGGCGGCGGGGTCGTTGGCGACCTGGCCGGCTTCGCGGCTGCCACTTGGAACCGCGGGGTGGCCGTGGCGCAGATCCCCACGACCCTGCTGGCGCAGGTCGACTCGGCGGTCGGAGGCAAGACCGGCATCAACCTGCCCGAGGGCAAGAACCTCGTGGGGGCGTTCCACCAGCCCACCGTGGTCGTGGCCGACACGGGGATCCTGGCAACCCTACCCGAGCGCGAACGCCGCGCCGGACTCGGTGAGGTCGCCAAGTACGGGTTCATCGCCGACCCGGTGGTGCTTGAGCTGCTCGAGTCCCGGCCCGACGCGGCGATCGCCGGCGACGCGGATGTCCTCACCGAGGTCGTGCGGCGCGGGGTCGCGGTCAAGGCGGAGATCGTGACCTCCGATGAGCGAGAGTCCGGCCGCCGCGCGCTGCTCAACTACGGCCACACGATCGGCCACGCGATCGAGGCGCTGACCGACTACGCGGTCTACCGCCACGGCGAAGCGGTCGCGCTGGGCATGGTCGCCGCCGCACGGCTGGGCGAGCGCATGGGCGTCAGCGAGGACGGTCTGGCCGACCGCACCGTCGCGCTGCTGGAGCGCCTCGGCCTGCCCGTGGGTGGGGTGCGCCTCGACCCCGCTGAGGTCCGCCAGGCGCTGACGCGCGATAAGAAGGCCCAGGCTGACGGGGTCCGGTTCGTGCTGTGCCGCACGCCCGGCGAAGCCTTCGTGGTCGAGGCGCCCTCACCCGGATTGCTCGACGAGGTGCTGCGCTCGCTGGCGTGAGCGTGGCGGCGGTCTTTCGGCGTGCGCGTGGTGGCGGTCTGCCGACGTGAGGTTGGTGGAGTCCGCTGGCCTGCGCCTGGTGCAGTCGCCGGTGTGCGCCGGGTGCGGTCGCCGGCGTGCGCGGCGAGCCGCGACCGCCGGTCACCTATCGCCGGGACGCGCCCACGTCGGCGGGGAGCTGTCGGCGACCTCGGTCCGCCCCTTGCCGGCCCGCTTGGCGAGGTACAACGCGGCGTCGGCTGCCCTGAACAGCGCGTCGCCGTGCCGACCGTCAGCCGGCGCGGCGGAGATCCCCACCGACAGCGTCGGCAGGGGGATCTCGGTCCGCGAACGCTGGACTGCTGCCGCGGCCCGTTCGACCACCCCCTTGGCGGCGCTGCGGTCCGATCCCGGCATGACCAGCGCAAACTCGTCACCGCCGATCCGGTAGAGGGTGTCGGTGTGGCGCGCGCTGCGGGCAATCCGGTCGGTGACCAGTTGCAGCACCCGGTCGCCGACCGCGTGCCCGTGGGCGTCATTGACGATCTTGTAGTCGTCGACGTCGATGATCGCCAGGGCGATCGGATCGGTGAGGTCGGCCAGATGCCAATCGAGCTCCTGCCAGAACACCCGGCGGTTCTTCAAGCCGGTCAGGCTGTCGCGCTCGGCGGCGTATCGGGCCTCCTCGTACAGCCGGGCGTTGCGCAACGCCAGGGCGGTCAGCTGCGTCAACTCACGCATGAAGGCGACGTCGCTGTTGCCGAAACGCTCGGGGTCGTCCGACCCTGCGACGAGCAGCACCCGCATGCCCCCGTCGGGAAGGTGGCCTGCGGTCAACAGCGAGCGGGTCTGAGGCAGAACGATCTCGCGCAGGGCCGGCCAGTCCTCCACGGCGACGGTCAGGCCTCCTGCGGCGGCGATCCGGTCGAGCAGGTCGGCGATCATGCCTCGGCGCGGGAAGCTGCGAAATGGCAGCTCGAGCTGATGCTGGGCCACGTCGCCGAGGTCGCTGCGCAGCATCCGGACCTCGTCGTCGCCGACCTCGAAGACGGTGACGGTTCGACTGTGCGTTCGCTCGCGGACGGCGCGGGACACGCGCTCGAAGATGGCGTTGAAGTCGAACGACTCGGTCATCGCCTTCGCGAGCTCGTGGAGCTCGGTCACTCGCGCCGCGTGGTCGCGAGCGTCGGCGTGCAACCTCGCCTGGTGGATCGCCATCGCCGCCTGCCGGGCGATCTGGTGGATGAGACCCCGCTCGTCGACGGGGAAGCGGGCGTGGCGCCGGAAGGCGTCGACCGCCAGGACCCCCACTTGCTGGCCGCTGGCGATCAGGGGGTAGAGGGCGGCGCTGCGAGCTTCGAAGCGGGCGAACAGGTCCCGCTCACGTTCGCCCAGCTGCGAGCTCGCGAGGTCCTCGATCACCACCGGCGCGTCGCTGGCCAGCGCCGCGCTGACCGCCGGCGCGTCGGCCAGCGGGATCGGGTCGAGCGCCCGGAAGCGCTCCCACAGCGCATCGTCGTCGACGCCGAGGCTCATCCGACCCACGAGCAGGCCGTCCTCGATCAAAAAAATGCTGGCGCGGTCGCCCACCGAATGGGCACGGGCCGCCTCGCAGCACCGCTGCAGCACCTCGTCGAGTTCCAGGCTGGCTGACACGACCTCGAGGACGTCGCGCAAGGTCTCCGACGCCGTCCGTTGACGCTCGGCGAGCTGATACAGCCGGGCGTTGAGCAGCACCGCCTGGGCCTGGTGCCCCAGCAACTCCAGCGCGTTGACGTCGTCGCCGTCGGGCAGTTGGCCAGATTGCGGCGCATCGACCGAGAGGTAGCCGAGGATGCGCCCGTGGCTGTCGCGCAGCACCAGCAGCATCGCATGGTCCTGCGTCCAGGTGTTCTCTGTGGATTCAGCGGCCTCGGGGACCTCGTGCCGGTCGGGCAGCTGCCCCCACGACCGCGACTGGGGGGTCTCGTTGACGTCGATGAGGTAGCTCATCGCGCCCACGCGGAAGCGCTCTGCAACCAGTTCGTCCCACTGCGCCGCGTCGGTGGTCATGCCGATGCGGCGGTCGTCGATGCCGTGCGCGGCGATGCGCCGGCACTGGTCACCGTCGCGCAAGGTGACGCTGGCGACCTGGAAGTCGGTGACGTCGGGCACCGTCTCGGCGATGTGCTGCGCGACGGAGCTGACGTCGAGGTCGCCGGCGACGTCGGTGCTGACCTGCAGCAGGCGCGTGAGCCGATGGCTCCTCGCTGCCACGCCCTCCATCTGCCACACCCCTCTCCGGTACCGGCACACGTGCCTGCCGGTGGCTTCGCTGCGCATCCCGCTGCGCCGTGAGTGCTGCACTCAGCCCTTGGCCGCGGTGTCGGCCGTAGCTGTTCGTCTGAATGGCGCTGGGCGCTGCGCCGGCGTCGCTCTTGTCGCTCTTGTCGCTCTTGATGGGCGGTCCCGCGCTGGGTTGGTGTTCCCGCTCTGCTGGTGCTCGGCTCTGGGTTGGTGTTCCCGCTCTAGTGATGATCGGTGTTGGTGTTCCCGCTCTGCGTTGGTGGATCCGCTCAGTGCCGCCGCGCTGCTCAACGCCGTTCAGGGTGGCGGCTCGGACGCCGACGGTCGAGTGCGGCTGGCGGCGGCCCTGCCATCCTTCGTCGGCCGTCGGGTCGTCCCCATTAGACTCGCACATCGCCGCGACCATCGAGGAGCAGACCTGTGCGCACATTGCTGGCGAACGGCCCGAATCTGTCCCAGCTGGGCACGCGCGACCCGGGAGTCTACGGGACCGCGACCCTGGCCGACATCGAGCGTGCCGTAGGTGACGTCGTCGGCGACGTAGACGCGTTCCAAAGCGAGTACGAGGGCGCCCTCGTCGAGCGCTTGCACGCTGCACGCAGTGACGGCACCTCGGCGGTGATCCTCAACCCTGGGGCGCTGACGCACTACAGCTACGTGCTGCGCGACGCCGTGGAGATGCTCGATGTTCCCGTCGTCGAGGTCCACTTGTCGCAGGTGCACGCTCGCGAGCCGTTCCGGCACCACAGCGTGATCAGCGCCGTGGTCACCGCCACGATCTCGGGCGTCGGCCCGTACGGCTACCACCTGGCTGCGCTGGCCGCCCTGCAGTTGGCTGGGGAGCAACAATGAGCCTCGCCTCGACGATCTCCGACCCCGGCGTGACCGCCGGCCGGCGAACGAAGCTGCGCGAGGGCCTCGAGGACCTCGACGCCTTGCTGGTCACCCGCGCCGTCAACGTGCGGTACCTGACCGGCTTCACGGGGTCGTCGGCGTCGCTGCTGGTCACCGCCGACGCCGACGTGCTGCGCACCGACGGGCGCTACGTCGAGCAAGCCGCGGAGCAGAGCCCGGACCTCGAGATCGCCGTCGACCGCGGTGATGAGTGGCTGGCCAAGCGACTGGGCCCTGGGGTGCGCCTGGGGGTCGAGGACCACGACCTGCCGTGGGCTCGGGTGCGCCAGCTCGAGGCAGCCGTCGAGGGCGTCGTCCTCGAGCCGGCTGGCGCTCGTGTCGAGCGGCTCCGTCAGATCAAGGACTCAGGCGAGCTGTCTGCGATCGCTCAGGCGTGCCGGATCACCGCAGAGACCCTCACCCGGGTGCTGGCCGCCGTGCAGCCGGGGACGACTGAACGTGAGTTCGCGGCACGGGTCGAAGCGGGGTTCCGGGACGCCGGCGCCCAGGACCGGGCGTTTGCGACCATTGCCGCAGCTGGTCCGAACGGCGCCCGTCCGCACCACGAGCCCACCGACCGTGCCATCGCGGCAGGCGACCTCGTCACGGTCGACTGCGGCGCGCTCGTCCACGGGTACGCCGCCGACATGACGCGCACCGTTGCCGTCGGCGCCCCACCCGCCGAGCAGCGGCTGATCGCGGTGCACGACGCGGTCCGAGCTGCGCAGACGGCGGGCATCGAGGCCATTGTCCCCGGCGCCACCGCAGGGGACGTCGACGCGGCCGCGCGCAGCGTCCTCGCCGACGCCGGCCTTAAGGACGCCATCGCGCACCCGACCGGCCATGGCCTGGGCCTCGAGGTCCACGAGCAGCCGATCCTGCGCTCAGGCGGAGTCGCTACACTCCAGCCCGGCATGGCGGTCACCGTCGAACCTGGCGCGTACCTTCCCGGCATCGGAGGCGTTCGCGTCGAGGACACCGTCGCCGTCACCGAAGTCGGCGCCACCGTGCTGACCGTTGCAACCTCCGAGCTGCCCTTCCGTTGACGCGGCGGCGCAGCAAGCAGTCACGAAACCCCCGGATCAAGAGGACGTATGGTCTCCACGAACAACCTGAAGAACGGCATGACGGTCAAGGTCGACGGCCAGCTGTGGCGCATCGAGTACTTCCAGCACGTCAAGCCGGGCAAGGGCGGCGCGTTCGTCCGTACCACTCTCAAAGGCGTCGAGTCGGGCAAGACGATCGACAAGACCTTCCGAGCGGGCGAGGACCTGGAGCAAGCCCACCTCGAGCGGCGCCAGCTGCAGTACCTCTACCGCGAGGGCGAGCAGTTCGTGTTCATGGACACCGAGCACTTCGAGCAGACCTACGTGCCTGCCGAGTCTGTGGGCGAGGCCGCGAAGTGGATCCGCGACGGCGACACGATTGAGCTGGTGTTCCACGAGGGCCGGGTCATCGACCTGAACCTGCCGGCCTCGGTCGAGCTGGCGGTGACCGAGACCGAGCCTGGCTTTGCCGGCGACCGCGTGTCGGGGGCGACGAAGTCGGCCACCGTCGAGACCGGCGCCGTGGTGCAGGTGCCGCTGTTCATCGAGGAGGGCGAGACCATCAAGGTCGACACGCGCTCCGGCGCCTACCTCTCCCGGGCGTAGCGGATCCGCGCCGGTGCCATCCCGCCACGAAGCCCGCAGCCGGGCGCTGTCGATGCTGTACGAGGCCGACGTCCGAGGTCGGCGGCTCGGTGAAGTGCTCGACGCCCATGTTCGGGGCGACGACGCACCGCCGGCGTTCGCCATCACCCTGGTCGAGGGGGTCCAAGCCGAGCGCGACGCGCTCGATGCGCTGATCCGCGCGCACTCGCTGGAGTGGAAGCTCGAGCGCATGCCCGTAGTCGACCGCAACGTCTTGCGGTTGGGGACGTGGGAGCTGCTCCACACCGAGGTGCCGACCCCGGTGGTGATCAACGAGGCGGTCAACCTGGCCAAGGAGCTGTCCACCGACGACTCCGGTCGGTTCGTCAATGGGGTGCTGGCGCGGGTGGCTGCGCAGCGTCCTTCGAGCGACGCCTCGTAGGAGGTTCCCGCGCCCTGACGCCTGGGCAGGCGTCCGGACGCTGATGTCGCGCCGCCGAGACCTTCGCACCGGTGTCTCGAGTTGGTCATACGAGTCGCGCACGCGTTGCGCACTGGGTTGGACGCCGCTGTGTTGCCGGCCCCTCGTTGGAACCCACGCAAATGGGATCCGACTGGTACATCTGCACGAGAGCTCGTGCAGATGTACCAGTCGGATCCGAAATGTCCTGGTTCTGATGGGCCAGCGATGGCGCCGCTGTCCGGTTTGTAGTAGTTAAACACACGCCTGGGGGAGTTGTTGCCCGGTTTGTCCGAGTCCGGTGCCCGGCGCAAGGATCCGATCGGCCCCATTTGTCCGATCCGCCGGCCCGCGCACGGAGTTACCCGCCCGGTTTGTCCGGTCAGCGACGCCGGTTTGCGAGGTCCAGCGACGCCGGTTGCGAGGTCCAACCCGGCCCGGCTCACCCGATCCAATGCGCGGCGCGGGATCCAACCGATCCGAGTGCTTCGAGCCCGCGCCGGCGCCCTGACCGCCGCGTTGGCGCACCCAGAACGCTGGTGCTAGCGTCACCTGCGGTCCACCTTTAAGCCTGGTCCGGCGAGGCCAGAAAGGTCGAGCACGATGCAGTCCCTCTGTGGCCCTGGTCGGGGGCCTGGTCCTCGCGCAACGGCGCTGCTGTGAAGGTCGTACTGCCGGCCGAGGACGTCAGCCGCATCCTGCGCCGCATGGCACACGAGCTACTCGAGGCCAACCGCGGCAGCGACTTCATCCTCTTGGGGATCCGCACCCGCGGTGTGCCCTTGGCGGAGCGGTTGGCGGCAATCCTTGGCGAGATCGAGGGCACCGAGGTGGCCAGGGGCAGCCTCGACGTCACCCTCTACCGCGATGACTACGCCCGGACCGGCCCGCGCCCGCTCGGTCGCACCGAGCTGCCGGGTCCGGTGGACGGGCGCACCGTGGTGCTCGTCGACGACGTGCTGTACACGGGCCGGACGATCCGCGCGGCGATGGACTCGGTCATGGACGCGGGAAGGCCGTCGGCGATCCAGCTCGCGGTGCTGGTCGACCGCGGCCATCGCGAGCTGCCGATCCGCGCCGATGTGGTGGGTAAGAACCTCCCGACAGCCAGCGACGAGCAGGTCTGGGTCCACCTCGCCGAGCTCGACGGCGTCGACGAGGTCGTCGTCAGTGCGGCTGGAGAACCTCAGCCGGAAACGCCGGAGCCCGGAGCCAACGACGCGCCCGGGGGCGGAAGAACGCGCGGCGGCGACAACGACGCGCCCGGCGGCGGAAAGGCGCGCGCGTGATCGGTCCGCACCTGCTCGACATGGGCGACCTCGATGCCGAGGGCATCACGACGATCCTCGACACCGCCGAGGGCTTCAAGGACATCGCCCTGCGCCCGATCAAGAAGGTGCCGATCCTGCGTGGGCGGACGGTGTGCAACCTGTTCTTCGAGGACTCCACGCGCACGCGGCTGAGCTTCGAACTGGCCGAGAAGCGCCTGTCGGCCGACGTGATCAACTTCAC
>SLAO01000012.1 GCA_007126835.1 Nitriliruptorales bacterium
GAAGACGACCTCGTCCAAGTCGAGGTCTGCTCGCGCCTGCTCGGCGGTCACGAGGTGACCCATGTGGATGGGGTCGAACGTGCCGCCCATGATCCCGAGTCGCTTACCGGTCATCGGCTTCGAGTCTAGCTGCGAGGCCTCATCCGGACGGAGGCTCGGTCACCGCCGGACCTGCCCGTCGCCCTCGACGATGTACTTGGTCGTGGTGAGCTCGGTCAGGGCCATCGGCCCGCGGGCGTGCAGCTTCTGCGTCGAGATGCCGATCTCGGCGCCGAACCCGAACTCGCCACCGTCGGTGAACCGGGTCGAGGCGTTGACCATCACCGCTGCCGCGTCGACCGCGGCGACGAACGCGCGCGCGGCGGCTCGGTCTTCGGTCACGATCGCTTCGGTGTGCAAGGTGCCGTGGGCAGCGATGTGACCCAGCGCGTCGTCGAACCCTTCGACCACCCGCACGGCCATGACCAGGTCGAGGTACTCGGTGTCCCAGTCCTCGGGGGTGGCCGGTCCCATTGTCGCCAGCTCCTGGGCGGTCGTGTCCCCGCGCAGTTCCACGCCCGCCTCGACGAGCGCATCGACGACGTCGGGGAGGAACTCGGCAGCGACGTCGCGGTGGACCAGCAGGGTCTCGGCGGCGTTGCACACGCTCGGACGGTGGGTCTTGGCGTTGACGACGATGGCGCGGGCCTTGGCCAGGTCGGCGGCGCGGTCGACATACACGTGACAGTTGCCGACGCCGGTTTCGATGACCGGCACCGACGAATCCTCCACCACGGACTGGATCAACCCGGCCCCGCCCCTGGGGATGAGCAGGTCCACCAGGCCGCGAGCCCGCCCGAGCTCCTTGACGCTGTCGCGGCTCGTGTCGGTGATCAGGCTGATCGCCTCGGCTGGCAGCCCCTGGCTCTGCAGTGCGCCGCGCAGCACCTCGGCCAGCGCCGTGTTCGACCGGATGGCGGTGCGCGACCCGCGCAGTACGCAGGCGTTGCCGCTTTTGATGGCCAGACCGGCGGCGTCCACGGTGACGTTAGGGCGACCTTCGTAGACCATCGCGATGACGCCGAGGGGCACCCGGACCTGGCGCACGTCGAGCCCATTGGGCAGGGTGAATCCCCGCACCACCTGCCCGACCGGGTCGGTCAACCCGACGAGCTGACGCAGCGCGTCGGCCATGTCACTCAGCCGGGCCGGGGTCAGCGTCAGCCGATCGACCAACGCCGGCGACACGCCCTCGGCACGAGCGCTGTCGACGTCCTCGGCGTTGGCCGCCAGCACCGCGTCATGCGAGGCGTCGAGCGCGTCGGCCATGGCCTCCAGCGCCGCGTTCCGGCGCGCGGCTGGGGCGCTGGCGATCGCAGGAGCGGCCGCTTTGGCCTCACCACAGGTTTGCAGGACTTCCGACACCGCGGCCCCTCCCTGACAGCAGCCATTCCGGTCACGTGGCATGGTAGCCGCTGTCGCGCCGATCAGAGCGCGCAGGCCGGGCGTTTCCGGCCCCGAACGAGCGACGGCGGGGAGGTCATGAGCGACAGCGATTTCCAGTCGGCCTTGCAAGCCAAGCTCGAACGCAACGCCGAGCTGGCTCGACAGCGCGAGCAGGCCGAAGAGGAGATGGACCGGGCGCAGGAGGAAGCCGCCGAGCGCGCCGAACGGCTGGCTGCCAAGCGGCGCGAGGCACAAGACGCCCGTCACAGCGAGCTCGTGGAGCGCCTCCAGGCCTCGGCGCGGGCGCTGCGGGAGGCCAGTCCGCAGGACTTCATCGTCCGGATGGGATGGACGCAGTCGGGCGAGGAGTTCATGGCCAAGATCTCGTCGCGCCGGCTGACCCCCGCGCGCTCGCTGTTCATCGAGCTCGATCGCGACGATGACGAGGTCCTTGCCCGCTGGCACTCCGACACGGGCGACGCGCTGGAGCTTTGGCACCTGCTCGAGGTCGATCCCGACCTGGTCGATCAGCTCGTCCTACAGGTCGCCGATCAGGAGTACTGGAAGGAGGCCACGCGGCCTCCATCGTTTCCGACCAGCTCCTGACCCGACCGTCGGTTGACCCTGGGCTCAACCGACGGTCACAGCACCACGAGCTGGTTTCGGTGGATGACCGGTCGTGGGGCCCGTTCCTGGGACAGGTCAGCGCTGGACCGGCCACGGATGGAGTCCAGAGTCGTCCTGTCGTAGGCCGACAGCCCGCGCGCGACCACCGTGCCGTCGGGTCCGAGCACGTCGACCGAGTCCCCCGGCGCGAAGTCACCCGCCGTCGCGGTCACCCCCACCGGCAGCAGCGACGAACCCCGCTCGACGATCGCCGACACCGCGCCGGCGTCCACGGTGACCGCTCCGCGCGGCGTGCGCGCGAACGCGATCCACAGCTTGCGGCTCTCGGGACGGCGCACCGACGGAGGGAACCAGGTGCCTACCCGCTCGCCCTGGGTGACTGCCTGGACCACCCCGGAGCGCCGGGCGTGCGCGATCACCACGTGGGCCGCACTGAAGGTGGCGATCCGCGTGGCTTCGAGCTTGCTGGCGATGCCGCCGCTGCCCACCTCGGAACCGGGCCGGCGCTGGTGGCGCGCCGGCAGCGACCCGATGTCGTCAACCCGGTCCACCGGCTGCTGCTGCTCATCGAGCAGCCCCTCCACGTCGGTGAGCAGGACCAGCAGCTGGGCGCCGAGCATGCTCGCGACGAGCGCCGCGAGCCGGTCGTTGTCCCCGAATCGCAGCTCCTCAGTGGCCACCGTGTCGTTCTCGTTGACGAGCGGGATGGCTCCCAGCGCGAGCAACGTGTCGAACGTGCTGCGGGCGTTGAGGTACCGGGAACGATCGATGACGTCGTCGGGCGTGAGCAACAGCTGGCCGCACGCCAGGCCACGGGCCGCGAAGCCCTCCTGGTAGGTGTGCAACAGCAGACCCTGGCCCACGCTGGCGGCCGCCTGCAAGCGCGGCAGGTCACTGGGACGCCGTGCGAGCCCGAGCGGCGTGAGCCCCGCAGCGACCGCACCGCTGGAGACCAGCACCACCTCCACACCGCCGTGGCGGACCGAGGCCAGCTGATCCACCAGCGACGTCGCCAGGGCCCGGTCGAAGTCACCAGTTGGGGTTCGAAGGCTCGACGACCCGACCTTGACCACGACCCGCCCGGGAGTCGCGAACCGCGGATCGCTCACCCTCCGCCCCCGGCGTCGATCTCCTCTCGCTCGTCGGCCGGCAGGTCGCTCTGGTCCGGGGAGAAGTCGAACGCCACTCCAGCCAGGTCGATCGAGTCCCCCTCGCGCGCGCCGGCCGCTACCAGGGCCTTCTCCACCCCGGCTCGAGCCAGCCGGTTGCCGAGGTACACCACCGCTTCGTCGTTGCCGAAGTCGGTCATGGCCACCCAGCGCTCCACTTGCGGCCCGCTCACCCGGAACCCGTCGTCGGTGGCCTCGACGGTGACCTCCTCCTCCACGGGGCGCAGAACCGGACGCGTGGTGGGTCGCCCCGGAGCCACGGTGGCCGGCTCCTCGTCGCGCAGGCCCTCGACGATGGTCGCGAGCCGACCGACGAGGCGGTCGCAGCCGTCCCCGGTCACCGCGCTGCCGACGATCACCTCCCAGCCGTCCGCCTCGAGGTCGGGCCGCACGATCTCGGCGACGTCGGGGTCAGCGTCGGCCTTGTTCAGCAGCACCAGGGCGGGACGTTCGAGCAGATCGGCCTGGTAGCGCTGCAGCTCGGCCACGACCGTGGCGAGGTCCTCGCGCGGGTCTCGCTGCTCGTAGGTGGCGCAGTCCAGCACGTGGACCAGCACCCGGGCTCGTTCGACGTGGCGCAGGAAGTCGTGCCCCAGGCCGCGGCCCTCCCCCGCGCCCTCGATCAGACCGGGCACGTCGGCGACGACGAAGTCCACATCGTCGTGGCGGACCACCCCCAGGTTGGGCGACAGCGTCGTGAAGGGGTAGTCGCCGATCTTGGGCCGCGCAGCCGACAGCCGCGCGATCAGCGATGACTTGCCGGCGTTGGGGAACCCCACCAGCGCCACGTCGGCGGCGAGCTTGAGCTCGAGCGTCAGCCACCGCTCGGTGGGCGGCTCGCCGAGCTCGCGAAAACGTGGACTGCGCCGGCGCGGGGTGCGAAACGCCGCGTTGCCGCGCCCACCGCGTCCCCCTGGTGCGGCCACGACCTCATCGCCTTCGGCCGCGAGGTCGGCCAGCGGGGTGCCGTGCTCGTCCTTGACCACGGTGCCAACGGGGACGAGCAGCACCACGTCGTCGCCGTCGGCTCCCCGCCGGCGATCGCCGGACCCGTGCCGCCCCCGCTCTGCCTGGCGGTGCGGCCGATGATGGAAGTCGACGAGGCTGGCCACGTTCCGGCTCGCGCGGAGGACGACCGACCCCCCGTTCCCCCCGTCACCCCCGTCAGGAGGCCCTTTGGGCTCGTAGGGCTGGCGGGCGAACGCCGTGACGCCGTCGCCGCCCTTGCCGCCCTTGGCGTGGATCCGGACCTCGTCGATGAACATCAGCGCCAGCCTATCGGGGGGCTTGGCCTGGCGGTGCGCACCGGGAGATGGGGAGCGCGCAGGCGCGCTCGGGTCGCGGCCCGGGGTTCCTTCAGTCGCGCTTAGGTCGCGCGTGCGAGCGTCCGCAGGAGCCGCTCGCGCGCGCGCTGATCACTCAGCGACGACGTCGGCGATCTTGCGCTTCCCCGAGGTGCGGAAGGACACCTGCCCGTCGGCGAGGGCGAACAGCGTGTCGTCGCCGCCTCGCCCGACGTTGTTGCCCGGGTGAATTCGCGTGCCGCGCTGGCGCACGATGATCGTGCCGGTCGTGACCGCCTGGCCGCCGAACCGCTTCACCCCGAGCATCTTGGGGTTGGAGTCGCGGCCGTTGTCGGTCGACCCGCCACCCTTCTTGGTTGACATGGCCTACTCCTCTACGCAGAGATGTTGTCGACGCGGATGCGCGTCAGGGACTGGCGGTGCCCCTTCTTGCGACGGTACCCCGTCTTGTTGCGGTACGTGAACACGGTGAGCTTCTTGCCGCGCCGGTCGCCGACCACGCTGGCCTTTACCGAAGCGCCGGCAAGTGCCTGGGCGTCAGCGGTGACGTTACCGTCCTCGCCCACCAGCAGCACCGGGCGCAGGTCCACGGTGCCGTCCTCACCGGCGTCGAGGCGCTCGACATCCAGCGTATCGCCCTCGCGGACGCGGTACTGCTTGCCACCTGTGGCGATGACGGCGTACATCGTGGTCTCCCTGCGTGCGGTCGCGCGTGAGCACGACGACGGTCGGTGGATCGCTCTTCGGACGGGCACGCGGCCCGACGGTGCAGTCGGAACAGAGTAGGTCCGCGGCCAGCGCACCGATCCATCAGTCTAGGATCGCCCGTTGGCCCCGTCAACGCGAGCCGGCGCGTGCTGGCTGGCCGCCGGCGCGTCCCACACGGCGCTCTCAGCCGCCGGCGACGCCCGAAATACCCGTTCTCAGCCGTTTGGTCCGTGCCAAACGAGCCGCCGTTGCGCACGACGTTGCGATTGCGACGTCCCTAGACGTCGCAATCGCAACGTCGCGCCCGAAACGACCTCACCCGAGGTCGACGATCTGCGCTCCGCGCCCTTCGCAGCAGTCGCAGGTGACCGTGAACGACTCGGTCAGCCCCTGGCTCACGTTCTTGCGCGTCATCTGGACGAGACCGAGCTTGGAGATCTCCATCACCCGCGACTTCGTCTTGTCGCGCGCGAGCTCGCGCTTGAAGCGCTTGAGGACCTCATCGCGGTTGGCGGGCACCACCATGTCGACGTAGTCGATGACGATGATCCCGCCCATGTCGCGCAGGCGCAGCTGCCGGGCGATCTCGTCGGCGGCCTCCAGGTTGTTGCGCAGGACCGTCTCCTCGAGGTTGTCCTTGCCCACGAACCGGCCGGTGTTGACGTCGATGACCCACATCGCCTCGGTCTTCTCGATGATGAGGTAGCCACCGGACTTCAGCCACACCTTCTTCTCGAGCGCCCGCCGGATCTGCGTGGTCACCTCGTAGGCGTCGAACAGCGGCGTCTCCCCGGAGTAGACGCTGACCTTGTCCACGTGCTCGGGGCTGACGTCTGCGAGATAGTCCTTGACGTCCGCGCCCAGCTGCTCGTCGTCGAGAACCAGCTCGGTGTACTCGGGACCGAAGATGTCCCGGATCACGCGGATGACCAGGCCCGGCTCCTCGTAGACGGGCTCGAGGGTCTTGACCTTGTTGGCCCGCTGCTCGACCTGCTTCCACTTCGCGGTGATGCGCTTGACGTCGGCTTCGAGCTGTTCGCGGGTAGCGCCTTCGGCGGCGGTGCGGACGATCAGGCCGAGCCCGTCGGGCTTGACGTCGCCCAGGATCGACCGCAGCCGGTCCCGTTCGGCATCGGTCAGCTTGCGGGAGATGCCCAAGGTCCCCTCGCCTTGAGCCAGCACGCAGAACCGTCCAGCGATCGACAGGTTCTGGGTCAGGCGCGCCCCCTTGCTGCCCATGGGGTCCTTGGTGACCTGCACGAGGACGGACTGACCCGGCTTGAGGGTCTGCTCGATGCGGGGCACCTCGTCGTCGAGGTCGGACTCGTCGTAGTTGACCTCGCCGGCGTACAGGACCCCGTTGCGCCCCTTGCCGATGTCGACGAACGCGGCCTCCATGCCGGGCAGGACGTTCTGCACGCGGCCCTTGTAGATGTTGCCGACGTAGGACACGTCCTCCTTGCGAGTGACGTAGTGCTCGACGAGGTCGCGTTCTTCGAGGACGGCGATCTGGGTGCGCTGCTCGCCGACGTTGACCAGCATCCGCTTTGGAGGGCCCTCGGTGATCGCCCGGCGGGTCTCTTCACTGACGCCGCCGGTGGGCTGGCGGCGTCCCCTGCTACCGGTGCCACCGCGACCGCCGCCACGGCCGTGGTCGCCCCGACGTTGACGCCGCTGCGACGACGACCGTCCCGGCGCCTGCTTCGACCGGCCCTTGGCGGCCGGAGCGTCGCTCTTGTCGCCCTGGCCGGACTTGGCGGCACCCTTGCCGCCCTTGCCGCGTTGGCCGCTCCGGGCCGTGGCCTCGTCCCCGCTGCGGTCCATGGTGGCGGCGTCGGACTCGCCGCTGGCCACGTCGGGATCAGCACTGGCCGCATCCGATCCGGCAGCGGGAGCGTCGGGATCCACGTCGGAGCGAGCAGCCCTCGTGTCAGGGTCGGCGTCGGGATCAGCAGTGGGTGCGTCGGGGCCCCCAAGCCCCGCGCCGGGCTCGGGAGTCGTCGCGTCGTCACCCACCGGGGAGGGAACGTCAGCACCGGTGGTCTGAGCGGCGCCCGCGATCTCCTCACCGTCGGTCACGGGGGCGTCGGTGCCCTGCGCGTCAGTGCCCTGAGCGTCGGTTCCCGCGGCATCCGCCGCGTCGCTGTCGACGTCACCGTCGCCGCCACCACGGCCCCGACCGCCTCGGCCTCGTCCTCCCCGCCGGCCACGACGACGCTTGCGCCGGACCTTGGCCTGGCCGTCGTCGCCTTCGTCCTCGGCCCCGCCGCTTTGCTCATCGTCCGCGGGAGTCGCATCGCCATCCGCATCGGTCCCGTTGGCTGCGTCGCCCGGTGCATCGTCCCTGGCGGTCGCAGCGCCAGCGGTCGCAGCGCGGGCGGTCGCACTGGCGTCGGTCGCGCCGGCGTCGGCCTCGCCGGCAGACGACTGATGCGCCCCGCCGCCACCGGGCTGACCCGCCCCGCCGGCGCCCGCTCCATCGTCCGCCCCGGCGTCGGATTGGCCCTCGGCGCCCTCGGGAGGTGCCTGCGGCCGCTGGGATCGGCTTCTGGTGCGGGTCCGCACGCGCGTGCGCCGCTCTGACGAGGCCGTCGATGCGTCGTCGGCTACGGCATCGGAGGCTGCCGGGTCCTGCTCGTCAGGTGCCGAGTCGTTCGTGTCCTCCGGCTCCGGCTCGGTTGTCTCGTTGTCGTGCTGTTCGTCGGTCACGGGTGGCCGCCTTCGGTGATCTCGTATTGGGTTGCGGCGACAGCAGGTCACCGCTCAGGGCCTCGACGAGGCCCTCCTGGTTCGGCTCGCCTTGCGCGACGCGTGTGACCAGCGTCGGCTCGGCAAGCGGCGCGCCCGTGTCAGTTCGGGCAGCGCGGTCGAGCGCCTGGTGCACCTCGGATGGGCGCATCGGCGGCTCGACGTGGTGGACCGTCGCACGGACGGTCGCGTGCACGTCGTCGTCTTCGTCGGTGATGTCAGCAAAAAGCGTGTGGATCGCCGGTCGCAGATCCAAGGTGGTGATCTCGCCCTTGCGGTCGCGGTCGACCAGTGCCTCGTCAGCGGTCACCACGGAGTTGACCGCCGCGTCGAGCGTGCCGTGCTGATCGACCGGGTAGCGCAGGTCCCAGACGGAGGCGCGCAGCCACTTGGCCAGGCGCGGCGCTCCATCGGTCACCTCGACAGCGTCGAGGACCGCCATGCCCGCCGGGAAGGCCGCGTTCAGGTCCTCCATTGCGGGCTCCAGTTCGATCGGGGCGGCAAGAACCAGTTCGGCGTACTCGCCCGTGGAGGCGTATCCCAGCGGCAGCGCGTCGGGAAAGCTCACCTTCGGGTGCGGGCTGAACCCCTCCGAGTAGGCGATGGGCACGTCCGCCTTGCGCAGCGCGCGTTCCCACAATCGTCCCAGATCGATGGCTGAGACGAACCGGAGCTTACCGGTCTTTTCGTACCTAACCCGCGCGCGCACCGAGTATCGGCAGGTGCCCGGTCTGGTGCTGCAGATCCAGCCCAGGGCACACCCCGCAGTCGTAGCAGGGGATCCAGCGACAGTCCTCAAGCTCGGCCCCGGCAAGGGAGGCTTGGTAGTCCTCCCACAACCACGACTTCTCCAGCCCGCTGTCGAGGTGGTCCCATGGCAAGACCTCGTCCTCGTCGCGGTGACGCCCGGTGTACCAGGCGATGTCGACGCCGGTTTCGGCGCAGGCGCGGCGCCAGCGGTCGAGGTCGAACAGCTCGCTCCAGCCGTCGAAGCGCACGCCCAACGTGAACGCCCGCTCGATGGCGTCGGCGACACGGCGGTCGCCGCGGGCCAGGAGCCCTTCGACCACACCCGGCGCCGGGTCGTGGTAGCGCAGGTTGAGGTTCCGATCGGCCGAGACCCGCTGCTTGAGAAGACCGAGCTTACGGTCGATCTCCTCTGGAGGGTCTTGTGCACACCACTGGAACGGGGTGTGCGGCTTGGGGATAAATCCCCCCACCGACACGGTGACCTTGTTCTTCTTGCCGTACTGCCGACCGATCCCGAGCACCTTGAGCCCGAGCTCGGCGATGCCGAGCACGTCGGTGTCGGTCTCGGTGGGCAGCCCGATCATGAAGTACAGCTTGAGGTGTCGCCATCCGTTGGCGAAGGCAGTCTCGGCGGTGCGCAGCACGTCCGCCTCACTGACCATCTTGTTGATGACCGCGCGCATGCGTTCGGTCCCGGCTTCCGGCGCGAACGTCAACCCCGTCCGGCGGCCGTCCCGAGTCAGCTCCTCGGCCAGGTCGACGTTGAACGCGTCCACCCTGGTCGAGGGCAGCGACAGGCTTGTCGCGGTGCCCTCGTAGGTGTCCGCCAGCTCGCCGCAGATGCCTTGGATCTCGGAGTGGTCCGCGCTGGACAGGCTGAGCAGCCCGACTTCCTCGAGGCCCGAGTTGCCCACACCCTCGGCCACCATGTCCTTGATGGTGTCCTTGGAGCGCTCGCGCACGGGTCGGGTGATCATCCCCGCCTGGCAGAACCGGCACCCTCGGGTGCACCCGCGGAAGATCTCCACCGAGTAGCGCTCGTGCACCGTCTCGGTCAGCGGGACGA